>NZ_LMIS01000001.1:3617692-3919167 GCF_001428805.1 Aeromicrobium sp. Root236
CGAGATCGCCCTGGCCAAGGGCAAGAAGACGTACGACAAGCGGCATGCGATCGCCGAGCGCGACGCGACCCGCGAGGCTGAGCGCGACCTCGGGCGTCGGCTCAAGGGCATGTAGCGGTGGCTCTGCAGGACGCCGACCTCCCGGCATGGACCGAGAAGCTCGGCATCCCGGGCATCGTCGACGTCCACACGCACTTCATGCCGCCGGCGATCCTCGCCAAGGTGTGGGCCTACTTCGACTCGGCGGGCCCGCTGCTGGGGCGCCCGTGGCCGGTGACCTACCGCGGCAGCGACGACGAGCGCGTCGCCCAGCTGCGCGCGATGGGAGTCAAGCGCTTCTCGGCGCTGTCGTACGCCCACAAGCCGGGCGTCGCGGAGTTCATGAACGAGTGGACCGCGGAGTTCGCGGCGAACACGCTTGACGCCCTGCACTCGGCGACGTTCTACGCCGAGCCGGAGGCGGCGACCTACGTGCCGAAGCGCATCGCCGACGGGGTCGACGTCTTCAAGGCGCACGTGCAGGTCGGTGACTTCGCGCCGAACGACCCGGTGCTGGAGCCGGTGTGGGCCGCCCTCGCCGAGAGCGGCACGCCGATCGTCCTCCATGCTGGGTCCGGCCCCGCGCCCGGCACCTACACCGGGCCCGCCGGCGTCGCCGACGTCCTCACCCGCCATCCGGACCTGGCGCTGATCATCGCGCACCTCGGGATGCCCGAGATCTCGGAATTCCTCGATCTCGCCGAGAGTTACGCCAACGTGCGGCTCGACACCACGATGGCCTTCGTCGACTTCTGGGGACTCCCGATCCCCGACGGCGTCGCGCCGCGCCTCGCGGGGCTGCAGGACAAGATCCTGTTCGGCACCGACTTCCCCAACATCCCCTATGCGTACGCGCACCAGGTCGAGGTGCTCGAGCGGCTCGACCTCGGCGACGACTGGCTGCGCTCGGTGCTCTGGCACAACGGCGCCGAGCTGTTCGGGGTCTCGGCATGACCGAGCGCCAGCTGGGGGTACCCCCACGAGCCCTGCGAGTAGGGGGCGGGAATCATGTGGCAGCAGTCATGCCGTCGCCCGCATGTCGTGGGCTCTTCCTGCGGGCGTCGACATGAGGCTGGCGAGCGCGCAGGGCAAGTGGCTGCTGGCGGCGATGATCCTCGGATCGGGCATGGCGTTCCTGGACGGCTCGATCGTGGGGCTCGCGCTGCCGGCCATCACCCGTGACCTGGGCGGTGGCCTGCCAGGTCAGCAGTGGACCGTCAACGCCTACACGCTGACGCTCGCGGCACTGATCCTCGTCGGCGGCTCGCTGGGTGATCGCCTGGGCCGACGGCGCGTCTTCGTCGTCGGTGTCGTCTGGTTCGCGGCGGCCTCCGTCGTGTGCGCGGTGTCGCCCACCATCGAGGTGCTCGTGGCGGCACGCGGCCTGCAAGGTGTCGGCGCGGCGCTGCTGACGCCCGGCAGCCTGGCCATCATCTCGGCGTCGTTCGTGCCGGAGGACCGCGGCCCCGCGATCGGCGTCTGGTCGGGGCTCGCCGGGGTCACGACGGCCATCGGCCCGCTGGTCGGAGGCTGGCTGGTCGACTCGGTGGGCTGGCGGTCGATCTTCTGGATCAACGTGCCGCTCGCGGCCGCCGTCGTCTACCTGTCGGTGAAGCACGTGCCGGAGACGACCGGTGAGCAGAAGAAGCTCGATCTCGGTGGCGCCGCTCTGACCGCGATCGGCCTGGCCCTGCTGACGTACGGGCTGGTCGAGGAGTCATGGATGTGGTCGGTGGGCGGCGTCATCGTCCTGGCGGCGTTCGTGGTCCATCAGAAGGTCACGCCGCACGCCCTGGTGCCGCTCGAGCTGTTCGCCAACCGGGTGTTCACGGCGGCCAACATCTGCACGTTCGCGATCTACGGCGCGCTCGCGGCATCCGGCTTCCTGCTGGTGCTGCAGCTCCAGTACGTCGCGGGGTTCTCGCCGCTCGAGGCGGGCCTGTCGACGATCCCCGCGACGATCCTGATGCTGCTGTTCTCCGCGAAGTCCGGTGCGCTCGCGACCAGGATCGGTCCTCGGTGGCCCATGACGTTCGGTCCACTGGTGGCGGCCGGCGGCCTGCTGTGGTGGCTCATGATCGACGAGCACACCAACTTCTGGATCGACGTGCTGCCCGGCTCGGTGGTCTTCGGCATCGGCCTGGTGCTGCTCGTCGCGCCGCTCACCACCGCCGTGCTGGCTGCGGCCCCCGACATGCAGACCGGCATCGCGTCCGGCATCAACAACGCGGTTGCCCGCACGGCGTCGCTGCTCGCCGTCGCCGCGATCCCGCCGATCGCCGGGATCGCCGGCTCCGACTTCGCGGACCCCGACGTGTTCGCGCCCGGCTTCCGCATGGGCATGCTGATCTGCGTCGGCATGCTGGTCGTCGCCGGAGCCTGCGCCGCAGCCCTGATCCACGGGCGTGCGGTGAGCCCGGAAGCCCTGCTGGCCGAGGACTAGGCAGCCGCCGTACGACCCGCTCTCGGAATTCCTGGGTCGGTCCGGAGGTTGTACAGGAGTAGGATGGTGACGTTGCTTCGGCAGCGTTTGAAAACTCAAGAGGGGCTGATCGGTTTCGACTAAGGTCGTTCGATTCAGGTGAAGCGGGTAGAGGATCCAGGGTTATCTCTTAAACGATCTCTGGAAACCAACAAGTGCCGATTCAAAGCGCACTGACTTCGCCCTCGCTGCTTAAGCGATAGGTGAAGGGCTGGCCCGGGGGCGTTCCCGCTCCGGATCGCCAGTCTCATTTAGGGGACTTGCTGATCACACGGCGTCGCAGCGTGTGATCGGGACTTTTCTGCGACTGGGCCTGTCGGCGACGCGTTCGTCCGAGCGTCGGGGCCGAGAAAAGCGACAGACGAACTGCACCCGGAGAAGCCCTGACTCAGCGCCATAGGACCCGGGTTCGATTCCCGGCAGCTCCACGACATGACAAGACCCCGCCGCCCCGGTTTTGGGCGACGGGGTCTTGTCATGTCGTGAAACCAGCAGAGTGAATCGAGTGGGCCCCTCCGTCGCGGCGAAGCCGCTCATGAAGGGATCCCCGCAGTTCCCCGCACCTACAGCTCCGTCTCGGTCAGCGGCTCGGCAGAGCCGGCGACGCGGATCTCGACCTTGGCGATGGAGGCCTTGGGCACGGCGCTCGAGGCGGACAGTGATGCAGCCGTGGGATCGGTGGCGACCCACGACGCGGCGACCGTCTCTCGGCCGGACGTGTCGATGACGACGAGCTCGTACACACGACTGGCGCTGTAGCCGCTGGTCGCCAGGTAGCGGCAGTTCCAGTCCAGCCGGGTGCCCCAGGCCTTCTTCTCGACTCGCAGGCTGGCGGTCATGACGCCGGGCTGCACCTCGCTCATCGCCACGAACCGGCCAGAAGGCTGGTCGTCCGCCGACCCCACGGCGTAGCCGGCGACACCGAGGCCCAAGGCCGCGGCGACGCCCGCGCCGGCGATCGCGACGCGCACGCGGCGGCGACGACGCGCGGCAGCCGTGGCCAGGCGGGTCACGAGGCCGTCCGAGTGGGGCTCCTCGACGGGCTCGAGCAGGGCGAGTGCCTCGTCCTTGCTCAGGGTGGCGAGGATGCCGGGCATCCCGGCGAGCTCGGCGACAGCCGCCGAGCAGGCATCGCAGGTGGCGAGGTGAGCCTCGTACGCCCGCCGGTCGTCGGGCCCGAGCTGGCCGAGGACGTACGCGGCGTCCCAGTCGTGGAACGGATCGTCGTTCATCGCGTGACACCTCTTTCCTGCATCGCGAGTCGTAGGGCGCGGAGCGCGTAGTGCATGCGTGAGCGGACCGTGCCTTCGGGAATGCCCTCCTCGCGAGCGACCTCGGCGGCGGAGCGGCCGAGGTAGTACGAGTTGACGACGGCTTGGCGGTGCTCGGGCGACAGCGACCTGAGGGCGTCGGACACGAGCCACCGGTCCAGGGTCGCGTCGGTGCCGTCGCTGCGCGACGTCTCGGGCAGTCGTTCGCTCGACACCTCGTGGAGGTGGCGAGCGCTGCGTCGGTCATCGATCACCAGGTTGCGAGCCACCGTGAAGAGCCAGGCCCGCGACGCGGCGTCGCCCTGCTCGAGGATCGCGGGGCGCTTCCAGGCACGGAACAGCGCCTCCTGCACGACGTCCTGGGCGAGCGCCGGGTCGTACGTCAGCCGGGTCACGTAGCGCAGGAGGGCAGGCGCGTGCGTGTCGTGCAGCGCACGCAGCAGCTCGTCCTGGTCCTTGGGCATCCGTCCTCCAGGCCCTACAACGGGAAGCAGGGCCATTTCGTTCAACTCCTCAGGTCATTGAACGCCTTGTGCGTCGCTCTCGTCCTCACATCAGGGGCGTACGCGCGCCTCCATGGCTCGAAGGAAGTTGATCGTCATGAACAGCAGGCTCATCCTCGCCGCGGCAGGCGGCTCGCTCGCCCTGCTCGGCCTCACGGCATGCGGAGGCTCCGACTCGGCGGGCGACGTCCCAGCCAAGGGGTCCGTCATCGGTACGTCAGACACCTCGTTCGGCACGATCGTCGTCGACGGCAAGGGCATGACGGCGTACGTCTTCGACAAGGACTCCCCGGGCTCCGGCAAGAGCGCCTGCACGGGGGAGTGCGTCGAGGAGTGGCCGGCGATCACCACGTCGTCGGACCAGCCCGAGGTCGACGGCGTGACCGGCAAGGTCGGCACGATCACGGGCACCGACGGAGCGAAGCAGGTCACGCTCGACGGCCGGCCGCTCTACACGTTCCATGACGACGAGGACCCGGGTGACACCGAAGGGCAGGGTGCCGAGGGTGGCATCTGGTGGGTCGTGTCGCCGGCCGGCGACAAGATCACCGACAGCCCTGACACCACGGGCGGCGGGGGCTACTGAGCGCTGGCGGGCCGACGTATCGTCGAAGGCATGTCGACCTTCACTGATGCACAGATCGAAGAAGCCCTCGAGTCGCTGCCCGGGTGGTCACAGGAGGGCGAGGCGATCGTCCGGACGTACGAGTTCGCGGACTTCCGCGCGGCGCTCAGCTTCATGAACCGCGCTGCGGGGCCGGTCGAGGAGATGGACCACCACCCGGAGTGGACCAACGTCTACAACCGGGTCGACATCCGGCTCAGCAGCCACGATGTCGGCGGGGTCACCGGCCGCGACATCCAGCTCGCGAACGTCCTCGAGCGGGTGGCGGGGGCCGTCGCCTAGGCCCAGAGGTCGCTGCCGAACTTGAACCAGATCGCGGAGATCACGGCGACGTACCAGAGGATGTTGATCAGCAGCGTCCACTCGGTCACGATCCGGGAGACGGGGTTGTGAGGCGCGTACGCCCGCAGGTTGCGCGCGGTCACCCAGACGAAGATCGGGATCGTGATGGTCCACACCACCATGCAGTAGGGGCACAGGCCGTGGATCTCGTAGATGCTCTGGTACTGCAGCCACGTGACGAACGCGATCCCGAAGATGACGCCGAGCTGGAGGCCGAGCCACACGAACTTCGGCAGCGCGACCCGGGCCAGCACGAGGACGCCGATCACCACGACGATCGCGAAGCCGGCCACCCCGATGATCGGGTTGGGGAAGCCGAATGCCGAGGCCTGGTCGGTGTTGATGACCTTGCCGCAGCCGACGATGGGGTTGATGTCGCACGACGTGCTGCCCGGCTTGCCGTCAGCGAGGTCCTGGAGATAATTGACCTTCTCGATGATGAGCCTCGCGGCGGAGAACAGCCCGATCGCACCGCCGATCGTCAGCAGGAGCCCGAGTCCCCGGCTCGCCAGGGTGTTCTCGTCGGTGGTGTCGACGTCGTCGATCAGATCGGTCATAACGGTGATCCTAGGGTGAGTGGGCAACTCCACACGGACCGATCACTGGCGTAACCCGATTATTTGGGTTACGCTTTTTGGCATACCAACAGTATGTGAGAGGTCACCATGAGCGCGCACACCAGCCCAGAGCACGTCGACGTCATCATCGTCGGAGCAGGACTCTCCGGAATCGGCGCGGCATACCGGCTCCAGGAGCAGTGCCCCGGCAAGTCGTACGCGATCCTCGAGGCGCGCGAGGCCGTCGGTGGCACGTGGGACCTGTTCCGCTACCCGGGCATCCGCTCGGACTCCGACATGTACACGCTGAGCTTCCCGTTCCGCCCGTGGACCAACCGCAAGTCGATCGCCGACGGTGAGCACATCCGCGAGTACATCCGTGACGCGGCAGACGAGTTCGGCATCGCCGACCACATCCAGTTCGGCCACCGCGTGGTCTCGGCAACGTGGTCGTCCGACGACGCACGCTGGACTGTCACCTCGCAGGTCGGTGGGACGACCGTGGTGCAGACCGCCTCGTTCCTCTATCTCTGCAGCGGCTACTACAACTACGACAAGGGCTACCAGCCGGAGTTCCCCGGCCTGGACTCGTTCGAGGGCCGGGTCGTGCACCCGCAGTTCTGGCCGGAGGACCTGGACTACGCGGGCAAGAAGGTCGTGGTCATCGGTAGCGGTGCGACGGCGGTGACCCTGATCCCGTCGATGGCGGACGACGTCGAGCACATCACGATGCTGCAGCGTTCCCCGACGTACATCACGACGCTGCCGGCCGAGGACAAGCTCGCCCAGCTCATGCGCAAGGTGCTGCCGGCGAAGCTCGCCCACCGTGCGGTCCGCCGCAAGAACGCGATCGTCACGATCGGCTTCTACCAGTTCTGCCGGCGGTTCCCGACTGCTGCGACCAAGCTGCTCCTGGGCCGCGCCAAGCGGCAGCTGCCCGAAGGGTCGGACATGAGGCACTTCACGCCTCGCTACAAGCCGTGGGACCAGCGCCTGTGCGTCGTGCCCAACGGCGACCTGTTCCGGGCGATCCGCAGGGGCAAGGCGTCGATCGCGACCGACACGATCAAGACGTTCACCCCGAACGGCATCGACCTGGATTCCGGCGAGCACCTGGACGCCGACATCGTCGTGACCGCGACCGGCCTGCAGGTCGTCGCGTTCGGCCAGCTCGAGATCGAGGTCGACGGCCGGCGCATCGACCCGCACGACGTCTACGTCTACAAGGGCCTGATGTTCAGCGGCGTGCCCAACATGGCGTGGTGCGTCGGCTACACCAATGCGTCGTGGACGCTGCGTGCCGACCTGTCGTCGCAGTACGTGTGCCAGTACCTCAACCACCTCGACGCCAAGGGCTACGCGTTCGGGATGCCCGATCCGGCGGGCGCGGCGGGCCAGGCGCGGCCGATCCTCGACCTGACGTCGGGCTACGTCACGCGCGTGGCCGACCTGCTGCCGCAGCAGGGCACCAGCTCGCCGTGGACGATCCGCCAGAACTGGCTGCTCGACTCGTACGACATGAAGCGGACCGACCTGGAGCAGGACATGGTGTTCGAGAAGGCGAAGGTGTCCGTCCCCGCCTGAACGCGGGGGTGGTGCGCCAGCATGTCTGCGGGCAGTCCATGATGGTGGCTGCGCGTCGGGGGATCGCACCTCCTCTGGCGTGTCGTCACGACCAGGTGCCCGGGGGACCGCATGACCGACACTGCCACGACCGAACCGAACCAGCCCACCAGCCGCCGACGGCTGCTCATCGTCCTCGCGGCGGTCCTGGTCGTCGTGATCGCACTGATCGTCGGCTCGTTCCTGTACGCGGCGTCGGCGGCGAACGGCAAGGCGTCCGACTACGACGACGCGTACGCCGCCTGGAAGGCCAAGGACAAGGCCGTCCTCCTGGCTGCGACGGCCAAGCTGCCGGTGGACACCTACCTGCGCAAGGACACCTCGTCGGCCAAGGGACTCGCCAAGCAGAAGAAGGGCTGTGACGCCGTCGCTGCCGCCCGTGAGGACCTTGCTGACGCAGCCCGACGCCTGCCGACCATGGGTGACAGCGGGTTCATGGCGAAGGTGAGCTCGAAGTACAGCGACGCGGGTGACCGGTCCGAACGGCGAGCCAAGCTGGTGGCCACCTACGTCAGCACGGCATCCAAGACGCTGGCGCAGGTGGAGCGCGACTGCCGCTGGAACATCGCCTACAACACCTCGGCGGTCAAGCCCAACAAGCTGTGGAAGGACACGGAGAAGTACCTCATGAAGGGAACTGGCTCCGAGCCGGGAGTCACCTGCAGCGAGAAGGTCTGCATCTCGTCGATCACCAAGAAGAAGAACAAGTACGCGGACCTGCGCATCCGAGCGCTCAAGGAGCAGCGCAAGACCCTGGCCCTGCTGAAGTCCAAGGACTGCGAGGCCACGTCGTACGGCCGGGCCTGCGTCACGTTGGCGAAGTCGTACGCGTCGACGGTCAGGACGAGCCTCGCGTCGTACACCTTCATCCGCAAGACGGCCAGCACCGTCGGCAACAACGGCATCGACAAGAGGCAGGCCAAGGAGCGGAAGGCGTGGAAGGCTGCGGTCAAGGCGGATCGCGCGGCCGTCCTGAAGGTGGCGCCGGAGCTCAAGAAGTCGAAGGACCTCAAGGCGAGCCCGTCGTGGACCGACATCTTCTTCGCGCACGTCGACAAGCGGCTTCTGGCCGGCCTGAAGGACGAGCGCGCGGCGATCGGCAAGCTCTAGGTCTGGCAGTGCGGGCACCAGAAGGTGTTGCGCTCGGTCGTGGGTCGATCGCCGAGCGTGCCGCTGCGGAGCGGCGTGCCGCAGCGGCGGCAACGCGCTCGCTCGCGGCCGTACACCCAGCGTTCCTCACCATGCCGGGCGCTGCCGGTGAACGACCGCTCGATCCGTGACTTGTTGACGTCGAGCATCTTCTGGCCCCGCGCGATGACCCGGCGGATGTCGGCGACCTCACCGACCGGACGGGTCGGCAGGAGGCCCATCAGGAACAGCAGCTCGTTGACGTACTCGTTGCCGAATCCCGCGACGTTGCGCTGGTCGAGGAGGGCGAGATGGACCGCGCGGGCGGGGTCGGCGGCCACTCGCCGTGTCGCCTCGTCGAGATCGAAGTCGCCGCCCAGCAGGTCGGGGCCGAGGTGGCCGACGACCGACTCCTCGTCGCCGCGGGCGAGCACCTCGAGGATGCCGAGGGAGTAGCCCACGGCCTGCCACTCGTCGTTCTCGAGGACGGCACGTGCGGTGTGGCCGGGCCGGCGCCATGGGCTGCCGAGCCGGTAGACGTGCCAGGCGCCCTCCATCTTGAGGTGCGAGTGGATCGAGTGCTCGGGCGTCCGGATCAGCAGGTGCTTGCCGCGGCTGACCACCTCGTCGACCCGCGAGCCGCTGAGGTCGACCGTGGCGTAGGCCGGCACGCGGAAGTCGGTGCGGGTCAGCTCGCGGCCGGCCAGCGCCTCGTGGAGGTGGCGGGCCGCGCGCCAGACGGTGTCACCCTCAGGCATCGAGGCGCAGGCCCTTGATCGTGCGCTCGAAGCCGGCCTCGAGCAGGGCTTCACCGAACGCCGTGGAGGCGACCGGCCGGCCGTCGGCGGTCTCGATCGTCAGACGGCTGATGCGCTTGGCGCGCACCGTGCCGACGAGCGAGGTGGCCGCGGCCGACAGCCGTGCGGGATCGTCGTCGAACACCAGCACCTTGCGACCGCCGCGCTCGAGGTAGACGACGACGCGGCCGTCGTGGAGGACGACGAGCGATCCGGCCTTGCGAGCAGGCCGGTGTCGGGTGCCCTCGTCATCGACGGCGCGTTCGGGCCACGGCAGCGCGGCACCGTAAGGATTGGCGGGATCGGTCGCGGCCAGCGTGAGTGCAGCAGCGTCGCTGGGCCGGTCGTCGTCGGTCGCGTGGCCACGCATGCGGTCGACCGTGGCGGGTGCGGCGAACTGGGCCGCGCCGAGCGTCTCGATGTAGTAGCCGCGCAGCACGGCGCCCGTCTGCTCCAGCTCGCGCAGCACGCGGTAGACGCCGGCGAACCCGCCGGGGGTCTGCTCGGCCATGACGGAGCCGCGGGTCACCACGCCGTAACGGCCCACGAGGGACTCGGTGCGGGCGAGCTGGAGGCTCGTGGTGTCGCTCGTCGTCTCGGCCAGCGTGAACCAGCGGCCGCTGACGGTCGGCGGGCCCTGCAGCGCGACGCGGGGAGACCGGGCGCGCCGACCGTGGATGCGGGCTCTCGGGGTCGGCCGCGTCGTGCGGTGCGCGCCACCGCGGCCCACGAGCGTACGGACGGGGGCGAACGTGTCGTTGCTGACCCGGCCGGACCACACGAGGTCCCACAGGGCCTCGGCGAGTGCACCGTGGTCGTCGGTGCCGACCGCGTCGGCGAGCTGGCGGAAGAGGAAGGCGCCGCCACCGTCGAGCGCCTCGGCGATCGTGGCCTGCAGCGAGTCGGGCTCGGGTGGGGTCGTGCCGGCGGCGCGGAGCACCAGGTCGGACGGGTGCAGCTGGACCCAGCCGTCGTTGCCCGGGAGGGTGCCGGCTCCCGACCACATGACCTCACCGGCGGTCGTGAGCTCGTCGAGCATCGCCGGGGAGTAGTCGCGGACGCGGGCAGGCAGCACCAGCGACTCCCACGCTGATGCCGGCAGGGCCAGCCCCGCCAGCTGGTCGATCGCGGTGAGCACCCCGTCGGGACCGCGGAGGTTGCCGCCCACGCCCTGCCAGGACGGCAGGAACCGGGCGTAGGTCAGCGGGTCGACGGGCTCGACCTGGTGGCGCGCGGCGGCGAGCGAACGTGAGCGCAGCCGGCGCAGGACGCCGGGCTCGACCCATTCGGTGCCGGTGGCCTGAGGCCTGAACTCACCTTCGGTCAGCCGGCCGTCGCGGGACAGCCGGCGCAGGACCTGGAGTGCCACGGAGCTGCCGAGCCCGAAACGAGCGGCTGCCTCGTCGGTCGTGAACGGCCCACGCGTGCGGGCGAAGCGCGAGATGAGATCGGTCAGCGGGTCGGCGGTGACCTCGAGGAAGGCCTCGGGAACGCCCATCGGCACGACGACGCCCAGGGCGTCGCGGAGCCGGCCGGCGTCCTCGACCACGGCCCAGCGCACCTCGCCGGCCATGGCGACCTCGATCGCGCGCCGCGCCGCCTGCAGCTCGCCGAGCCACGTGGCGGCATGGTCGGCCACGTCGGGCTGGAGCCGCGCTGCCACCTCTGCGGTGGTGAGCGGTCCGAGCATGCGGAGCAGGTCGGCGACGCCCTCGATGTCCTTGGCTCGCCGGTCGTCGGTCAGCCGCTGCAGCTCGAGCTCGGTCTGCTCGATCACGGTGGGATCCAGCAGCTCGCGCAGCTCGGCGCGACCCAGCAGCTCGGCGAGCAGGGTCGGGTCGAGCGTCAGCGCCGACGCCCTGCGCTCGGCCAAGGGCGTGTCGCCCTCGTAGAGGAACGCCGCGACGTAGCCGAACAACAGGTTCTGGGCGAACGGGGACGCGCGCTCGGTCGTGACCTCGGCGATCTGCACCTCGCGCGAGGCCAGCCGCTTGGTCAGGGCCATCAGGGCCGGCAGGTCGTAGACGTCCTGGAGGCACTCGCGGGCCGTCTCGAGCAGGATCGGGAACGTCGGATGGTTGCGCGCGACGTCGAGCAGCTGGGCCGAGCGCTGGCGTTGCTGCCACAGCGGTGCCCGGGAGCCCGGGTTGCGGCGGGGGAGCAGCAGAGCCCGCGCGGCGCACTCGCGGAATCGCGACGCGAACAACGCCGAGCTGCCGACCTCCTCGGTGACGATCTTGCCGAGGTCGTCGGTGTCGAACACGAACAGGTCGGCGCCGGGGGGCTCGGTCTCGGTGTCGGGGATGCGCGCAACGATGCCGTCGTCGCTGGCCACGACGGATCCGTCCATGCCGAACCGCTCGACGATGCGGGCGCCGATCGCGAGTGCCCACGGCGCGTGGACGCGCCGGCCGAACGGCGAGTGCAGGACGACCCGCCAGTCGCCGAGCTCGTCGCGGAACCGCTCGACCACGAGGGTGCGATCGGACGGCACCTGGCCGGTGGCGTCCTTCTGGTCGCGCAGATAGGCCGCGAGGTTGTCCGACGCCTGGCGCCCGAGGCCGAGGGCCGATGTGCGCTCCGCGAGCTTGGCCGGCGACAGGTTGGCCGCCTCGCGGACGAAGCCGCCGATGGCCTCACCGAGCTCATAGGGGCGCCCGACGGCATCGCCCTTCCAGAACGGCAACCGTGCCGGCTGCCCGAACGCCGGCGTGACGATGACCCGGTCGTGAGTGATCTCCTGGATGCGCCAGCTCGTCGCACCGAGGGCGAAGACGTCGTTGATGCGCGACTCGTAGACCATCTCCTCGTCGAGCTCACCGACCTTGCGGCTCGCGCCGGAGTCGTCGGTGCCCGCGGCGAGGTTGACCGAGAACATGCCCCGGTCGGGGATGGTGCCGCCACTCGTGACGGCGAGGCGCTGGGCGCCGGGACGCCCGGTCAGGGTGCCGGCATCGCGATCCCAGACGAGCCGTGGCCGCAGCTCGGCGAACTCGTCGGAGGGATAGCGACCGGCGAGCAGGTCGAGCGTCGCGTCGTAGGCCGAGCGCGGCAGCGTCGCGAACGGGGCGCTGCGGCGTACGGTGTCGAACCACTCCTCGACGTCGACCGGCTCGAGCGCCGTGACCGCCACGGTCTGCTGCGCGAGGATGTCGAGCGGGTTGGCGGGGATGTCGAGGCGTTCGATCAGGCCCTGCTGCATGCGCGAGGTCGTGACGGCGGCGCCGAGCAGGTCCTGGCGGGACGTCGGGAAGGTGACGCCCTGGGACACCTCGCCGACCTGGTGACCGGCACGGCCGACCCGCTGCAGTCCGCTGGCGACCGAGGGTGGGGAGGAGACCTGGATGACCAGGTCGACCGCGCCCATGTCGATGCCCAGCTCGAGGCTCGAGGTCGCCACCACGCACCGCAGCCGGCCGGTCTTGAGCTCGTCCTCGATCAGCGCACGTTGCTCCTTGCTGACCGATCCGTGGTGGGCCCGGGCCAGGACCTCTCCGTCCTCCTGAGACGGCCGGGTCTGTGCGCTGCCGCCCATGAGCTGGGCCGGTGGCCGCCCCGCGCCGGCCCCGACGGGTTGGGCGCCGACGTGATCGGCGTACGCCTCGTTGAGACGCGCGGTCAGCCGCTCGGCCACGCCACGGGAGTTGACGAAGATGATCGTCGAGCGGTGCTCGAGCACCCGCCGCATGATGGCGTCCTCGACGTGCGGCCAGATGCTGCCTCGAGGCTGCTCGTCGTCGATGCCGCGGGCCGCGCTGCCTTCGTCGCGCGGCGGCGCGGGGATGCTGGTCATGTCGTCGACCGGCACCTCGACCTCGAGGGCCAGGCGCGCAGGTGACTCAGGGGCGACGACGGTGACCCTGGCGGCCCCGCCCAGGAAGCGCGCGACCTCGTCGTGCGGGCGCACCGTCGCGCTGAGCCCGATGCGACGGGCCGGCCGCTCGAGCAGCGCGTCGAGCCGCTCGAGCGAGAGGGCCAGGTGCGCCCCACGCTTGGTGCCGGCCACGGCGTGGATCTCGTCGACGATGACGGTCTCGACCGTCCGCAACGTCTCGCGAGCCGCCGAGGTCAGCATGAGGAACAGCGACTCAGGCGTCGTGATCAGGATGTCGGGCGGATGGGTCACGAGCGCCCGGCGATCGCGCTGAGGCGTGTCGCCGGAGCGTACGCCGACCGTGACCTCACGGAACTCGTCGCCACGCCTCGCCGCGGCCTGCGTGATGCCGACGAGAGGCGAACGCAGGTTGCGCTCGACGTCCACCGCCAGGGCCTTGAGCGGGGAGATGTAGAGGACGCGGGTGCCCTCGGACTCGCCGGCGTGCATGAGCCGGTCGATCGAGGACAGGAACGCCGCGAGGGTCTTGCCGGACCCGGTCGGTGCGACCACCAGGACGTGCTCGTCGCCGGCGACCGCGTCCCACGCACCGAGCTGTGCCGGCGTCGGCGCGTCGAAGGACTCGTCGAACCACTGCCGGGTGGCGGGGGCGAAACGGTCGAGCGTGCCGGTCATCGTCCCATCGTCGCAGCCACCACCGACATGCGCCCGGGAGTGCCCGGACGGGAGGCTCGGGCCGGATAGTCTGAGCACTGGTCCGGGCGTCCAGCAAAGGGGAGCGGGAGTGTCGGAGAAGCGGCTCAAGGGCATCGCCGCGCTGGTCGGGATCGTCCTCCTGGTCGTGATCACCGGGGGCGCGTTCCTCGGCTCGAAAGCCTCCGCCGACGACCTGCAGACGACGGCGGAGCGGGCACTGGCCTCGGCGGGCCTCGACGGGGTTCGCGTGACCTTCGACGGACGCGAGGCCACGCTCAGCGGCGGCAGCGCCGACGAGCTGGGCCGGGCCCAGCGGATCGTCGAGGACATCCACGGCGTCCGTTGGGCGGACGTCGACGACGCCGCGACGCTGGACCGACCTGACACCACCCCGACACTCGAGCTCAGGCACACCGGAGCCGGCATCACGATCAGCGGCACGGTGCCTGACGCAGACGCCGCGGCCGGGATCAAGGCGCGGGTCGCCGAGGACTTCGCGGTCCCGGTCACCGGGGACCTGACGATCGATCCCGCGGTCGGCGGCGCGCCCTGGATCGCCCAGCTGCCCGACGTCTTCGGCGACATCGTGGGCGTCAAGAAGCTCGGGCTGACGATCGACGGGTCCGGCACGCTCGAGCTGTCCGGCTCGATCGAGAGCCGTGCGGGGGCCGACGACGTACGCCGCTTGGTCGCCCGAGCCGCGCCGGACCTCACCATCGATGAGCGCCTCGAGATACGACCGGGCTCCCTGTCGGCGGCGGACGCGAGGGTGCTTAACGCGGCGACGGTCTACTTCGCTTCGGGTTCCGCGAGCCTGCGTGCGCGCAGCAAGGGCGTGCTCGACCTGGTCGCCGACGCGCTCAGCCGCAACCCCGGCATCTCGATCCAGGCGGGTGCCCACGCGGGTCCGCGCGATCCAGCAGCGGGTGAGCTGCTCGCCATGGCTCGCGTGGCGGCCGTGAAGGCGTACCTCGTCCGGGCGGGCATCAGCCCGGCGCGAGTCAGCACCCGCACGTTCGCGTCCGACAGCCGCACACTGAATCCGTGGACGAAGCAGTTCCGCCGCGTCGACTTCGTCGTGAACGGGGCCTGAGCCATGTCGACCTACACCATCGGCGAGATCGTCGTCTGGCTGCTGCTCGCGGCGGTCCTGGGCTTCGTCCTCGGCTGGGTCGCTCGCGAGCTGAGGCTGCGTCGGAGCGTCGAGGTGCCCGCGGAGGTACCTCCGGCTCCGCAGCCGGAGCCTGTCGAGGTGCAGCCCGCAGCCGAGCAGGCTCCCGCCAAGAAGGCGCCGGCGAAGAAGGCGGCGGCGAAGAAGGCACCGGCGAAGAAGGCGCCGGCAAAGAAGGCGCCGGCGAAGAAGGCGGCGGCGAAGAAGGCCGCCGCGAAGAAGACGCCGGCGAAGCGTCCGGCCGCGAAGAAGGCAGCGCCGCCGCGCGACCCCGACGACACCTGACGACAGGCCGTGGCGGTACGCCGAGTGCCACCCTCGATGGGGCATGCTGGCGGCATGAAGTTGCGCCTGCTCGTCGCGGTCACCGCGGCGGCTCTCACCCTGACCGCCTGCTCGTCGTCGTCGGACGGCAAGAAGGACCCGGGCAAGCCAGAGGCCACCAAGGGCACCGCCGAGAAGCTCGTCGAGATCTCGCCGCTGACCGGGCGGCCGATGCCGCACGGTCGGCCGGCCAACCCGGTGTTCGTCGTCAAGGTGGAGAACACCGAGGGCGGCGCCCCGCAGTACGGCCTCAACAAGGCTGACCTCGTCATGGAGGAGCTGGTCGAGGGCGGCCTGACCCGCCTGGCGGCGTTCTACTACTCCAACCTGCCGTCCAAGATCGGCCACGTGCGTTCGTTGCGCGACACCGACATCGGCATCGCCTCACCGGTCGGCGGCCAGGTCGTGGCATCCGGCGGCGCCGCCGGAACATACCGGCGGGTCGAACGAGCCGGCGTCACGGTCTTCTCCGAGGACGGTGGCGCGCCGGGCTTCAGCAGCGACCCGTCGAAGGTGCGGCCCTACAACCGTCTGATCAACCTCAAGACCGTCGCCAAGAAGGCCAAGGCGACCAAGATCCTGGGCCCCTACCTGCCGTGGACCCCCCGCACGTCGAGCGCCAAGACCCCGGCGCCCAGCGGCACGACCCCGGCACCGCCGCGGCACAAGACCACGCGGGCCGCGAGCGTACGCTTCTCCAACTCGACCACGACCCGCTGGAAGCTGGCCGGGGGCACCTGGCAGCGGACCAACGGGCATGCCGCCGCGGGGCAGGACTTCAAGGCCACCACGATGATCGTGATGTTCTGCCGCGTCGGCGACGCCGGCTACACCGATCCGGCCGGCAACCCGGTGCCTGAGACCAAGTTCGAGGGCAAGGGCCGGGCGCTGGTGTTCCACGGCAGCACCGTGACCGAGGTCGAGTGGCACAAGCCGAGCCTCGACGAGTCCATCACGTTCTCGACCAAGGCCGGTCAGCCCTACACGATCGACCCGGGCAAGGTGTTCTTCGAGCTCGTGCCCAAGGGCGACGGCAAGGTCACGCTCGGCTGACCTTTCGACAGGCTCAAGGAGCGGTTGCGCGGCTCAAGGAGCGGTTGCGCGGCTCAGTGAGCGGTTGCGCGGGTCAGTCGATCGAGGGAAGCAGCCGCAGACCGGCGAGGATCGTGCCGATGGCGGCCTGGACGTGCTCGCTCGCGGCATCCGGGTCCTCCGCGTCGGCGACGAACTCGGACGCCGATCGGATCGCGCCGTAGAACACCGCGCCGAAGGCCTCGTTGAGCTCGCCCCCGCCGCCCAGGTCGGCCAGCAGGTCATCGACCGTGCGCTGCACGATGCCGAACGAGGAGGCGCGCTCGGCCTCGGCCCACCGCTCGTGTCCCAGCGCGACCGGGCCCTCCTGCATGCAGATGCGGCGGAACTGCGGCTCGCGGCAGACCTCGAGGAACTTCTCGAGGCCGATCTGGGCTCGCTCCCACGGGTCCTTGGAGGCGTTGATCGCCTTCTCGACGTCGTTGGCGGTGGCCTCCTGCACGCGGAAGAACACGCTCTCGAACAGCGCGAGCTTGCTCGGGAAGTGGTGGTAGAGCGCGCCCTTGGTGACCCGCGCAGCGGCCACGACCTCGTCGAGCGAGGTCCCGGCGTAGCCGTGGTCGGTGAACAACGTGGTCGCGCTCTCGAGGAGGGCGCGCTTGGTGCTGGACGAGTAATCCTGGCGTCGCGTCGTCTTGCGCGCGGTGCGCAGGACGGTCTTCGTCACGCGTGCGTGATGTGGCATGACGACCAGTCTACGGCCCGAGACCCCTCGTGGGGCGAATCACATACCGAGGGTTTGTCTTTCGACCGAGTCTCGAACATACTAAGAGTACGTACCGAGAGTATGGAACTCTCGATCGACGGGAACAGAAAGGAGCACACCATGACCTGGGATGCTTACAACCGTCGCAAGGAAACACTCCGAGACCTGCTCGCGATCGCCGATCGGCGCCGCGACCTGACACTCACCGAACTGCTCGACACGGTCGACGCGGGCCGCAACGCCTTCGCGAACGAGACCGAGCTCCTCTTCGATCTCCAGATGGCCTGGTTCCAGCGCCTCAGTGGACAGCTGGACCGCCTCGTCAGCGAGAGCGTCGAGACGCCCGAGCTGATGGCCGTCACCGCATGGGTCAACGCCGCCGCAGAGATGCCCGGCGCACGCGCCCTGCTCGACGCCCATCTCCAGGAACCCGCGCTCGCCAAGGCATTCGCCAAGGAGCAGGCGTTCCTGGCCGCATCGGCCGGCGTGCCGATGGACCACCCGGACCTCACGGGTCACGGTCGCCGCATCATGGACTCCGCTCGTGAGTCCGTCGTCGACACCGACACCGAGATCGTGGACGAGGAGCCCCGCACGGGACTCGTCGCCAAGCTGCGCAGCGTCATCGCCGCGTAGGTCCCTCCGGACCAGGACCACCCCGTCTGGCGCCGCCCTCCCTCAGGGCGCCAGGCGGGGTTGTGTCTTTTCAGGAGCGCTTCGACGCCAGCCCGGTGATCTGCTCGCCGACCTCGACCTCGATCGCGTCGCGGAACTCCGACCGGAAGATGCCGAGGGTCACCTGGCTCGCGATGGGCAGCAGGCTCTCGACGACGTTGAGGACCTGCGGCCAGTCGTCCTCCGGCAGCCCCGCGTCGACGAACGGCTGCACGAGCTCCTTGACGACCTCACGCACGAACGCGTCCGCGATCGTGCGCAGGTGCGACTGCAGCAACGGGAACAGGGCGATGACGGTCTCGGGTGCGAGGCCCAGCTTGACGGCGGCGGCGCCCGAACGTACGACGGCCGGCTCGATCAGCCGGACCTCGTCGGTGCCGAGCTTCTCGACCAGGCCGAGTCCCACCAGCGACTCGATCAAGGTGTCGTCGCGGTGCACGCCCGCCAAGGCAGCCAGGTCGTCGCGCGACATGGTCTCGGGCTCAGCAGTATCGGGCTGGTCGAGGATCGCGATGAGGTCGAGCGTGTGCCCGGCCGCGTGGGGTGCGTTGAGGATCGCCTTCTCGATCGCCGCGAGCGTGAAGCCGCGCTCGATCAGCTGACGGATGAGCTGGAGCCGCTGCAGGTGCTCGCGGTTGTAGTAGCCCGTACGCCCTTCGAGCCGCGGCGCGTCGATCAGGCCGCGCCCGGCGTACGCCCGGACGTTGCGCACCGTCATCTGGGCCCGCGCAGCGAGCTCGTCGACGGTGTACTCCTCGCCGCCCGTTGCATCCTCTGGCATGCAGGAATCATAGGGGGCGCCGAGTTGCGAGCGTGGCGTGGTGGCAGGGGGCATCATGGAGGCATGGACACGTTGAGAGGGAAGCTCCTGGTGGCCACGCCGGCCATCGAGTCCGGCCCGTTCATGCGCAGCGTCGTGTTCGTCCTCGACCACGACGCCGACGGCGCCCTCGGCGTGATCCTCAACCGCCCCCTGGACTCTGAGGTCGACGACGTCCTGCCCGACTGGGCCGGACTCGTCAACGCACCCGTGTGCCTGTTCGACGGCGGGCCGGTCGCGATGGACTCGGCGCTGGCGCTCGGCGTCATCGCCGACGTCGCGCCGCCCATCGGCTGGCGCCAGATGGCCGGTCGTGTGGGTCTCGTCGACCTCGAGGGACCGCTGCCCGGCAACGGCGAGTTCGCCGGCATCCGGGTGTTCGCGGGCTATGCCGGGTGGGGCGCAGAGCAGCTCGAGGCCGAGCTCGACGAGGGGGCGTGGCTGGTCGTCGAGGCGTACGACTCGGACCTCATCTCGCCGCAGCCCGAGACGCTCTGGCGCGAGGTGCTGCGACGCCAGGACAACGACGTGAGGTTCTGGACGACATTCCCCGACGACCCCTCCGCCAACTGACCCGCGTGTCCTGAGGACTCGTTAGACTGGGCACGTGGCTTTCTTCGGGCGAGGTACTCAGACGGTTGTCGACGAGCGCACCGACATGCGCACCGAAGAGGGTGACCACGAGAAGTTCTCGCACTACGTCCCCAAGGACGAGCTGACCGAGGCGATGATCATGGGTCATCCCGTCGTCGCACTGTGCGGCAAGGTGTGGGTGCCGAGCCGTGATCCGGAGCGTTTCCCGGTGTGCCCCGAGTGCAAAGACATCTGGGAGAGCCTCAAAGACGGCGACGAGGGGGACCCCTCGGGTGACGCGTAGCCAGCACCTCCGGGTCTGGCAGCGTGAGGCATTCGAGCTCTACCAGCGCGCGCAACCGCGCGACTTCCTCACTGTCGCCACGCCGGGCGCCGGCAAGACGACCTTTGCCCTGACGATCGCCGCCGACCTGCTCGCCCGCGGCGTCATCGAGCGGGTCGTCATCGTCACGCCCACGGACCACCTCAAGACCCAGTGGGCACTCGCCGCCTCCGGCATCGGCATCACGCTCGACCCGTCGCTGGCCGGTCAGGGCGTGCTCGGCAAGGACTTCCAGGGCTTCGCCGTCACGTATGCCGGGCTCGCGGTCAATCCCAACGCCTACCGGGCCCGCATCGAGCACCGGGCCACGCTGGTGATCCTCGACGAGGTGCACCACGCCGCCGACGCGCTGTCGTGGGGCGACGCCGTCCAGGAGGCGTGCGATCCCGCCGTGCGGCGCCTCGCGCTCACCGGCACGCCGTTCCGCTCCGACGACAACCCGATCCCGTTCGTCACCTACGCCCCGCAGCACGACGGCACGATGACGAGCATCGCCGACTACTCCTACGGCTATGCCCAGGCCCTCAAGGACCGCGTCGTCCGGCCGGTGCTGTTCATGGCCTACTCCGGCCAGATGCACTGGCGCACGCGTGCCGGCGACGAGGTGGCGGCCCGGCTCGGTGAGCCCCTCGACCGAGCGGCGACGGCGCAGGCGCTGCGCACGGCGTTGGATCCCAACGGCTCCTGGATTCCTGAGGTGCTGACCGCGGCACACACCCGCCTGATGGAGGTGCGCCGCGACGTCCCGGACGCCGGCGGCATGGTGATCGCGAGCGACCAGGACACCGCGCGGCAGTACGCCGCAGTGCTGGCCGAGATCTCCGGTGCGGTGCCGACTGTCGTGCTGTCCGACGAGGCCGGCGCCAGTGCGCGGATCGCTGAGTTCTCCGCCGGCATGACTCCGTGGATGGTCGCCGTGCGCATGGTCAGCGAGGGCGTCGACGTGCCACGCCTGTCCGTGGGCGTCTACGCCACCACGACCTCGACCCCGTTGTTCTTCGCCCAGGCGGTCGGCCGGTTCGTCCGTGCCCGGCGCAAGGGCGAGACCGCCTCGATCTTCGTGCCGAGCGTGCCGCGGCTGCTGCAGCTCGCGTCCGACCTCGAGGCGCAGCGCGACCACGTCATCGGCCGGCCGGTCAAGGACGAGGAGGACCTGTTCGCCGCCGAGGCCGAGCTGATGGCCAAGGCCAACGAGGACCAGGGTGCTTCGGACCAGCTGGGCGAGTACCGCGCACTCGGCAGCGACGCCTCGTTCGACCGGCTCGTCTACGACGGCGGCGAGTTCGGCTACGACGCGTTGTCGGACGACGACGGCGAGCTGGACTTCCTCGGCATACCGGGACTGCTCGACCACGACCAGGTCGCCGAGCTCCTGCGTACGTCGCGGGCCAAGCGGGCCAAGGCGAAGTCCAAGGACGCGTCTGCGCCGGAGGCCGACGTCGCGTTCGAGAAGCGCAGCGAGCTGCGGCGTGAGCTGCACGCCCTCGTCGGAGCGTGGCACCACCGCACGGGCGCGCCACACGGCGTGACGCACAGCCGGCTGCGGCAGCAGTGCGGCGGACCCCCGGCGGCGCAGGCGTCGGCAGCGCAGCTGCAGGAGCGCATCGACGCCATCCGTGCCTGGGCGCTCAAGGCCTCCGGCTAGCTCAACCAGCGGGAGCCGCGGTTCGCTCTCTCCGGTGCCACCGAGCGTACGGCTCGCCGGGTGCGCCGGGGACCGAACGGCTACGCTCGCGGGCGTGACCTCGACGATGGCGCTGCGTACGCGCGCGTTCGCAGCTCTGCTGGGCCTCGCGGAGAAGGGCATCGAGGACGTCGTCGACCTCCCGGCGCACCGGGCCAAGCGGGTCAAGCTGCAACGCTCCCTCCCTGGCCGGTACGTCTTCGGGCGGCCCGACTCCCGTGCCGTCGTCGAGGAGATCACGGTCGGCGCCGGGTCCCGCGCGCTCGTCCATCGCCCTGCCGAGGCCACAGCACCGTTGCCCTGCGTCATCAACCTCCACGGCGGCGGCTGGGTGCAGGGCAACCCCGAGCAGTCGCAGTGGCTGACGACCCGCGTCGCCGTACGCAACCAGGCCGTCGTGATCTCGCCCACGTACGCGTTGGCGCCTGAGCACCCGTTCCCTGCCGGCGTCGAGAGCTGCTGGGCGACGCTGGAGTGGGTCGTCGCGCACGCCGACGAGCTGGGCATCGACGCAGAGCGCATCGCCGTGATGGGTGACAGCGGCGGCGGCAACCTCGCCGCTGTGCTGGCGCTGCTCGCGCGCGACGCCGGCGGGCCCGCGATCCGTGCGCAGGTGCTGATCTATCCGGGCACCGAGATGTACGACCGTTTCCCGTCCGAGGACCGTCACGCCGAGGCGCCCGTCCTCACGTCGAAGAACATGCGCGCCTTCGCCCGGCTCTACATGGGGGAGCGGTACGGCGACGAGGACTTCCGGGCGTCGCCGATCCGGGCGGCGTCGCACGCCGGCCTGCCCCCGGCGTTCATCCTGACGGCCGAGCTGGACCCGCTGCTCGACAACGGGGCCCGCTATCGCGACGCGTTGGAGACCGCGGGCGTGCCGGTGCAGTACGCCGAGTACGCGGGAGCGATCCACGGATTCATGAGCCTGCCGGGGGTCGTGCCGGTGGCCAGACGTGCGCTCGACGACATCGTCGACTACCTCGACCGCACGCTCTGAGGCATTGTGACAGTGTCGCTGTCACGGTAACGTCAGGCCATGCGACGTGACCACTGGCAACGCAGGATCGCCGAGCTCGACCCGGAGACCCAGTACGAGGAGATCGCGCGGATCGGCCTCCACCACGAGTTCCCCTGGGACTACCAGCAGGCGCTGAGCTTCGCGTTGTTCCGCACGTACGCGGTGCCGTCGATCGGCCGGCTGCTGTACGACACGGGGGAGTTCACCGAGCGGACCCAGAAGCGCCACGACGACACCGCGCTGGTGCTCGAGTCCGTGCTCGTCGACGGCATGGAGTCGCAGGACGGCCGGGCTGCTGTGCGCCGGATGAACCAGATGCACGGCAGCTACGACATCTCCAACGACGACCTGCGCTACGTCCTGGCGACGTTCGTCGTGGTGCCGCACCGATGGCTGCAGGACTACGGCTGGCGCAAGCCCGGCGAGGGCGAGGTGACCGCCGGCGTCAGGTACTACCAGCGGCTCGGCGCACTGATGGGCATCAAGGACATCCCGCGGGATCTCGCCGGGTTCGAGGAGTTGATGGACTCGTACGAGGCGGAGCACTTCGCGCCCGATCCCAAGACCCGCGCGGTCGCCGACGCGACGCTGGAGCTGCTCGTCTCGTTCTATCCACGTGTTCTCGCCAAGCCGGTCGAGGTGTTCAGCCGGGCGTTGATGGACGACGCGCTGCTCGCAGCATTCGGCTACGAGAAGCCGTCACGCCTCGTCGTGACGCTGGCCCGCGGTGGCCTGCGGCTGCGAGGTCACGTCGAGCGGTTCATGCCGCCGCGCCGCAAGCCCCAGTACGCCCGCGACCTCAAGCGCATCAAGTCCTACCCCGGGGGATTCATGGTGGAGCGCCTCGGCACCTTCCCCTCGACGATGCCGCAGATGGACGACGTCGCCTGAGTTGGACATCCGCGTGACTTTCGTGACGCACGTCTCGTTATGACTCCCAAGTAACTTGGGAGGCTTCATGCGGCCGGTCTCACGCCACCGTCACTTCTGGCCCATCACGGTCGCGGTCACCACGATCGCCGTCACGATGGGCTCGTTCCCCGCCTACGCGAGCTGGGCGCAGCAGTTCCACGACCGGCCGGCCCAGGCGGCGACCGCGAGCGGCGGCGTGATCGACGAGTCGAAGCCCCACACGCACAACGACCCGGCGACCAAGAACGCGATCTCCCGCGCGCCGCAGTCGGCGGACACCGCCGACCCCACGACCCTCACGCAGGCGGTTGACCACCTCGGTGGCGTGACGGCGCAGCGTGACGAGCCGGACCCGACGCTCGTGCCCACGGCCTCGCCCGCAGCGAGAGCGGCCGTGCCGCAGGACCGCTACGCCATGGCAGGCGGGTGCTACGCCCTGCAGTCCGCGACGACTGGCAAGTGGGTCGTGCGGGACGGCGGTGGCTACGGCGCCACGGGCACCTCCCTCACGGGCGCGCTGCCGTTCCACTTCCAGGCGACCGACCTCGGGACCTACCTGCTGTTCGGCCCCGACAAGACGTACCTCGGTGCGAGCACCCTGGCCCGGCCCAACCCGCACCTCAACCCCAGCACGATGTCCGACTGGACCGTGACCAGGACCGGCTCGACGTTCACGTTCACCCTGCCGGCGAAGAAGATCTCGCTCGGCCGCTCGTCGACCGGTGTGCTGGTCAACGGCACCGCCGCGCCGTTCAACCTCAGGCTGACGAGCGGTTGCGCGGCGTGGCCCGAGGTCGACGTCAACGTCACCGGCAACCCGTTCGCGGGCACGACGCCCTACCAGGAGGTGCGCGGCTACCTCGACGCGCACACGCACGGCATGGCGTTCGAGTTCCTCGGCGGCGACGTGCACTGCGGTCGTCCGTGGCACCCGTACGGCGTGGCGTACGCGCTCAAGGACTGCATCGACCACGAGCTCACCGGCGGCAGCGGCGCGGTGCTCGAGAACTTCCTCAAGGGCGGCACGATCGAGCCGCACGACACCGTCGGCTGGCCGACGTTCAAGGACTGGCCGGCACCGGACTCGCTGACCCACGAGGGCACCTACTACAAGTGGCTCGAGCGGTCGTGGCGCGGCGGCCAGCGCATCCTGGTCAACCTGCTGGTGGAGAACGACCAGCTGTGCCTGCTCTACCCGCTGAAGCGCAACTCGTGCAACGACATGGACTCGATCCGGTTGCAGGCCTCCGACATGCGCAAGCTCGAGCGCTACATCGACGCACAGAGCGGCGGCCCCGGCAAGGGCTGGTACCGCATCGTGACCGACCCGTTCCAGGCGCGCCAGGTCATCAACCAGGGCAAGCTCGCGGTCGTCATGGGCATCGAGACCAGCGCGCTGTTCGGCTGCTCGAGCAAGCTCGACGTGCCGCAGTGCACCTCAGCCTCGATCGACAAGCAGCTCGACGAGGTGCAGGCGCTCGGCGTGCGGCAGATGGAGCTCGTCAACAAGTTCGACAACGCGCTCGCCGGCGTGGCGGGCGACACCGGCACCGCCGCCCCTCTGATCAACGCCGCCAACTTCCTCGAGACCGGGTCGTTCTGGGACATGCGCAAGTGCCCCGACGGCAGTGATCCCGAAGTGCACGACAAGGACCAGCTCGCGCTGCCGTCCGTCGCGCCGCAGCAGGACGCGCTGTTCGGCGCGATCGCCGGGCTGGCGGTGCCGATCAAGCTGCCGCTGTACGCCTCGGGACCGCACTGCAACGCGCGCGGCCTCACGAACCTCGGTGACCACACGATCGAGGAGATGGCCAAGCGCAAGATGATCTTCGACCCCGACCACATGAGTGTCGTGGCCCGGAAGTCGTCGCTGGACCTCGCCGAGAAGCTGAAGTATCCCGGCGTCGTGTCCAGCCACTCGTGGGCGACCCCCGACGCGTACCCGCGCATCTACGAGCTCGGCGGTGTCGTGACGCCGTACGCGGGGGACAGCGCAGGCTTCGTCGAGAAGTGGCGCAAGCACCTGACCTGGGCGGACCCGCGCTACTACTTCGGCTTCGGCTACGGCGCGGACATCAACGGTCTCGGGGCGCAGGGCAACCCGCGCGGCGCGGATGCCCCCGACAAGGTGACCTACCCGTTCACCGGTCTCGGCGGCGTCACGATCGACAAGCAGGTCAGCGGCAAGCGGACGTACGACATCAACGTCGACGGCGTCGCGCACTACGGCCTCTATCCCGACTGGATCGAGGACCTGCGCAAGCAGGGTGGGCAGGAGATCGCCGACGACATGGCGCGAGGCGCTGAGGCGTACCTCGACATGTGGGAGCGTGCGGTCGGCGTGACGAACGATGCGTGCCGGGACTCCCGGGCCATCAAGGCCGAGAGCGTCATCAAGGGCATCCCGATCGGCACCACGGTGCAGAACGTGCTGCTCAAGGCCGGTCAGCCTCACACGCGGCTCGCGACGGCGTTCACCTACTGCGCACGCAACGCCGCCGGGACGCAGGTCACCCGCACCGTGACGTTCGGCCCGACGGGCAAGGTGACCAAGATCAGCTAGCCGGGAAGCATCGGCGCGGGTCGCGCGTTGCCCATGACGTGAGACTTTCCGTGCTGGACCTCGTCCCCGTACGCACCGACCAGTCGACCGGCGACGCGTTGGCCGCGACTGTGTCCCTGGCCCAGGTCGCCGACAGGCTCGGCTTCACCCGGTTCTGGGTCGCCGAGCACCACAACATGCCGGCCGTCGCCGCGACGTCGCCGCCGGTGCTGATCGCGATGCTCGGCGCGCAGACCACCTCGATCCGGCTCGGCTCGGGCGGCGTCATGCTGCCCAACCATGCACCGTTGGCGGTCGCCGAGCAGTTCGCCCTGCTCGAGGCCGCGACGCCGGGCCGCATCGACCTCGGCATCGGGCGCGCCCCGGGCTCCGACCCGGTCACCTCGATGGCGCTGCGCGGGGCCGCCGGTCGTGACGACACGGACATCGAGAACTTCCCGCAGTACCTCGACGACGTCGTGGCGCTCATGGGCGCCGAGGGCGTACGTGTGGCGGTGCCCCGCCAGAACTACGTCCTCAAGGCGACGCCGGCGGCGTCGACGGAGCCGCGCATGTGGCTGCTGGGATCGTCGATGTACTCGGCGCACCTCGCCGCGGCGAAGGGCCTGCCGTACGTCTTCGCGCACCACTTCTCGGGCCAGGGCACAGCCGAGGCGCTTGACGTCTATCGCTCAGAGTTCCAGCCCAGCGACCTGGCCTCGGAGCCGGTCACGTTCCTGACGGTCAACGCGTCGGTCGCGACGACCGAGGAGGAGGCCGCGGCGCTGATGCTGCCCAACCTGCACATGATGGCCCGCCTGCGCACGGGGCAGCCGCTGACGGCGCTCGACCTGGTCGAGGACGCCCAGGCGCTGGAGCTGCACCCGCAGGCGGCCGCGATCGTCGACTCCGCCCTGGCGCGAGCCGTGGTCGGGACGCCGGAGCAGGCCGCGACGCAGGTCCGCGAGCTCGCCGCGCAGTTCGGCGTCGACGAGGTCATGGTCAACCCCGTCGCGTCGGCCCGGCGTGGCACGGATCCGCGTACGGCACCGGGACGCGAGCAGACGCTGGAGCTGCTCGCGAAGGAGCTGCTCTAGAGCTCGGCGTACATCACGTGGAGACCGACCCGGCCCTGCGCCGGGTGCTCGAACGCTCCGGGGACGGTGCCGACGATCGTGAAGCCGTGGCGCTCGTAGAGCTCGACCGCTGACGTGTTGGACGCCGCGACGGCGTTGAACTGCATGCCCGCGTAGCCGAGCCCACGAGCCCAGTCGAGGGCGTCGCGGACGAGTGCTCCGCCGACGCCTTGGCCGCGGGCGTCTGCGGCGACCATGAAGCTCGCCGTCGCGACGTGGGAGCCGGGGCCCGGGCGGTTGGTGTTCATGTGCGCGGTGCCGAGGACGGCGTCGCCATCGTGCGCGACGACGGTGCGCCCGGGCGGCGGCTGCACCCAGGTGGCGTAGGCCTGCTCGGCTGTCATCGCCGGGTCGTAGGTGAACGTGTCGGCAGCGCGTACGACCTCACGCACGATCGGCCACACCTGTGCCCAGTCGTCCGTCTCGAAATCTCGCAGCTGCATGCTCAGAACCAGATGCTCAGGAACGGCGCGACGGGGGAGCGGAACAGTGTCTCGAGCTTGCCGGCGTCGCCGTGAAGGCGTCCGGCCGACTGCAGCACACGGGGCGAGGTGCCGCCGAGGTAGATCACGGCGAGGTCCTCGATCGACAGGGACACGTCGGCCGGCTCGTCGGTCGAAGTGACGGTGGCCTCGCCCGCATCGTCGACCTCGAGGGCCAACGACCCCTCGCCCGCACCGAACGGGTCCGTCACGCCCAGGACCAGGCGTCCCGGCCCTGCATAGGTGCGCGCCTCCAGCGCAGCCGGGACGTCGAGGATGCGGATCCAGAGGTGGTCGAGCTCGGCGACCTTGACGGCCCGGAAGTCCGACACCATCCAGCGCACGGGTTCGTCGACCGGCCGCAGGTGCGCCTTCACCTCGGACACGAGATCCATCTCGAGGACGAACCGCCACAGCGCGGCATAGGCGTCGTCGGTCGCCGTCACCAGGTGCAGCAGGTCGAGCCGGTGCTGGGTGAAGTCGTCGGGGTTCTGGGTCAGCGTGTAGCTGGCCCACCCCTGCATCCGGCCGTGCTCGTCGTCGTAGCGGACGTGTCGCTGCTTCTTGGCGACCTCGTCGTCGACCATCAGGCCGAGCTGGCGGTCCCAGAGGATGCCGTCGTAGGCCATCTGGCCGGGGGTGGCGAGGCGTACGCGCTCGACCAGGGCAAGGCCGGGCTCGAGGAGCTGGTCGGCGTTGACGAAGTGGACCCGCCCGGCCGGCCGCGGGCCCGTCCAGCTCGCCCGCCGGGCGTCGATCGTGAGGTCGCGCGCCAGCGCCGCCGGACCGAAGCCGAAGTGGCCGTAGATGGTCGACTCGGACACCGTCAGCGTGGCGATGGGCGCGCCGTGCGCCTGTGCCGTGCGGAGCTCGGCCTCGATGAGGGCGCGAGCGACGCCGCGCCGCCGGTGGGTGGGCGCGACCGTGACGTCGCTGATCGCCCAGGACTGGACCGCGCGGTGGCCCGGCACCGTGAGGTCTGCGGGCCAGACCATGGTCGTCGCGACCGGCTCCTCCGGCACGGGGAGGGAGTCGTCGTAGACCCCGGTGATGCGGCGGTCGGCGAAGTAGCCGTGACGCTGCTCGATCGCCGCGTCAGTCTGCAGGGGGCTGTGGAACCCGCGTGACTCGGCCCGCGCCCAGGCGGCGAACGCCGGCTTGTCGGAGATGTCGACGAGCTCGAGTCGCAGCCCTTCGGCGGCGAGCCGCTCGCGAGAGGCGGGGTCGATCGGCAGGTCGAGGTAGTCGTTGCCCATCTGCTCAGGCTATCCATGCCGGCGGACAACCTGACGCCCACCGATCCTGCGGTGTTCATCCTGTCGTCGATCGCTCGTCGGCCCGGGGCGGGATCGTCGAGTCATGTCAGACATCACGCTGCCGTCCCGCTGGTCGTTGCTGGCGCGTTTCCTCGCGGGTCCGACGCTCGTCGGGCTGGTCGTCGGATCGGTGGCCGCCGTCGTCGTGCCGCCGCGGTCCTAGTCGCTGAACGCCACTCCGGCGTCGGCCCACTCACGGTGCACCGTCGGCAGGTTGTCCGGTGACACCGCGGCGGTGAGTCGTTCGAGGACGCGCACGGCGAACCCTTCGCGGGCGGCGTCCAGAGCAGTCGCACGTACGCAGTGGTCCGTGGCGATGCCGCACACGTCGACCGCGTCGACGCCGGCAGCGCGGAGCCAGTCGGCGAGGCGTACGCCGTCGGCGGACGAGCCTTCGAAGCCGGAGTATGCGGCGGCGTACTCGCCCTTGTAGAAGATCTCGTCGAACATCGCCGGCTCGAGCGGCGGGTGGAGCTCCTCGCCCGAGGTGCCGACGACGCAGTGGCGCGGCCAGGAGTCGACGAAGTCGGGATCGTCCGAGAAGTGCGAGCCCGGATCGATGTGGTGGTCGCGGGTCGCGGCGACCGTGGCGTACGCCTTGGTGGCGAGCAGCTCGGCGACATCGGCGGCGACCTGGGCGCCACCGGCAACGGCCAGCGAGCCGCCCTCGCAGAAGTCGTTCTGCACGTCCACGACGATCAATGCTTTCATGTGCGCTCCTCGTAGACGGTGTCGATGGCCGGCTCGCCGCGCATGAGCTGCATCGCCGACTGTGGCAGCTCGGCGAGGGATGCCCGGAGCCGGCCGCGGGCGTCGTCGAGCGTCTCGTGGTGCACACGGACACCGTCGCGGACGAGCTCGACCAGCAGCGTACGGTCGTCGCCGTCGTCGACCGGGGTGAGATCGATGCCGATGACCTCTGCTTGCGCCGTGCCCCCGGTGTCGCGGCGGCGCAGCGCCGACTTGCGGCCGCCGACCGAGACCTTGTCCTTGCTCTTCTTGGCGACGGGCACCATCTCGCCGCCGGAGGCCTCGCGCGACACCAGCTTGTAGACGAAGCCGCTGGTAGGCGCCCCGGACCCCGTCACCAGGGCGGTGCCGACGCCGTAGCCGTCGACGGGTGCCGCGGCGAGGGCCGCGATGGCGTACTCGTCGAGGTCGCTCGTCACGGTGATGCGGGTCGACGTGGCGCCGAGGTCGTCGAGCTGCTTGCGGACCTCGGCGGCGAGGGCGACCAGGTCGCCCGAGTCGAGTCGTACGCCGCCCAGCTCGGGGCCGGCGACCTCGACCGCTGTGCGGATCGCCTCGGGGATGTCGTAGGTGTCGACCAGCAGCGTCGTGCCGGGACCGAGGGCGCGTACCTGAGCCTCGAACGCGTCACGCTCGGTGTCGTGCAGCAGCGTGAAGGAGTGGGCGCTGGTGCCGGTGGTCGGGATGCCGTACGTGCGACCGGCCTCGAGGTTGGAGGTCGCGGCGAACCCGGCGATGTACGCGGCTCGGGCCGAGGCGACGGCCGCCCCCTCGTGCGTGCGCCGGGAGCCCATCTCGATGCAGGGCCGGTCGCCGGCCGCGGTGATCATGCGCGCTGCGGCGGAGGCGATCGCCGAGTCGTGGTTGAGGATCGACAGGAAAATCGTCTCGAGGATCACCGACTCGGCGAACGTGCCCTCGACGATCAGCACGGGGGACTGCGGGAAGTAGAGCTCGCCCTCGGGGTAGCCCCAGATCGTCCCGCTGAACCGGTAGTCGGCGAGCCACTGGATGGTGTCCTCGTCGACGACGTCGGCCTCGCGGAGCCAGTCGAGCTCGGCGGCTCCGAACCGGAACGCCTCAAGCGCATCGAGGAGTCGCCCGACGCCGGCCACCACGCCGTACCGGCGGCCCTCCGGGAGCCTGCGCGCGAACAGCTCGAACACCGAGGGCCGGTGCGCCGTCCCGTCGCGCAGCGTCGCCTGCAGCATCGTGAGCTCGTAGCGATCGGTCAGCAGTGCCGTGGAGGCGTTCACGGTGTCCAGCCTAGGACCCCGCGATCCGTGACGACGGGCACGTGGCCGAGCGCCCTGGGCGGTGCATCTCGTGACGAATCGCGGAGTATTGCGGGTCAGACCGCCGGAGGTACGTCGTCCTCAGTCAGGCTCCGGAGCAAGGAGCGGAGCCGTTCGGCGACATCCTCCCGGTCCTCGGGATGCTCACGCCACCGCTCGAGCAGCTGCATGAGCTCGTCGCCGTGGCCGGGCTTCCAGAGATCTGGGACATCTCCGACTGTCTCCAAGACCTCCTGTGCTGCGGCGTATGGGGACAGCTTCTTGTCCATCTGGTCGACGGCCCACCAGATCCCTTGCCAGTGACCGTGCCATGGTGCGTCGTCCCAGGGGAAGTGTGATGCGGGTTGCGCGAAGCCGAGCTCGTTCACGGCTCGCTGGAGCAATCCGACGGCGTCGTTCACCTGGTGCCGGGTGAGTCCGGCGAGCTCGCGGACCGCTGGGCTGTCCCACCCTTCGGTGAGCCACTGGGCCGCGAGCATCGGGAGGTCTCGGTCCTCGACGATACGTCCTTGGGCGGCCTGCTCCGGGGTGACGTCGAAACGTGTCATGTCAGTCGGGCCGTCGTAGGCAGCCGCACAGCCACATCACGACGCCAACCGGGATGAGCAGGAACGGGCCGAACACCGTGCTGTCGTACGCATCGCCATGAGCGGCGAGCCCGATCGCCGTGAGGATGGCGCCGGCAACGACCAGTGCCGTCGTCTCCACGTTGCGGCGCGTCGGCCGGGCGTACGCGCGCACGGCCGGCAGCAGCGCGGATCCCAGGAGAGCGGCGCCGAAGACCGTCCAGAGCACGTCGGCCGCGTCGTGGTGATCGTGGCCGCCCGAATATCCCGCCATGACAGCAAGAGCGGGAATCACGGGGACGAACGCCCACGACGGTGCGCGCATCATCTGTCCCCGGTCGGCCGGCATGCGTCGAGTATGACGGAGGCGCGGAGAACGACAGCGCGGTTTCACTCCGTCAGGTGCCTGAGACACAATGGCCGTATGACCACGCCGTCGCCCGTCGAGATCGCGGAGCCCGACGTTGACGAGATCGTCGAGCTCGAGGATCCCTGGGTCACCATCGTCTGGAACGACCCGGTCAACCTGATGTCGTACGTGGCCTACGTCTTCCGCAACTACTTCGGCTACACCGAGGAGAAGGCGCACGAGCTGATGCTCGCCGTGCACCATGAGGGCAAGGCCGTTGTCTCGAGCGGCAGCCGCGAGCAGATGGAACGCCACGTGCAGGCCATGCACGAGTACGGCCTGTGGGCCACATTGGAACGGCAGGACGCATGAAGCCGTTCAAGAAGCGCCGTCGAGGTGGCATCACCGCGACATTCGAGGCCGGCGAGGCGCACCTGCTCGCCAGCCTGTCCGGCCAGGTCGTCGAGCTGCTGCGTGACCGCAACGGCGCCGACGAGTCGACCGCCGACCCCCTTGCGACCCAGCTGGGCATGGGCGGACCGTCGTTGCCGCCCGAGGACCCGGTACTGCGCCGACTGCTGCCCGACGCCTACCGCGACGACGAGGAGGGCGCGGGGGAGTTCCGGCGGTTCACGGAGCGGTCGCTGACGTCGGCCAAGGTCGCCAACGCCGAGGCGCTGATCGGCTCCCTCGTCGACGGCGGTCTCACGTTCGGCACGCCCGTCGAGGACGACGAGCAGCAGATCGAGATCGAGCTCGACGACGCCGAGGTGCAGGCGTGGTTGCGGGCCCTCACCGACGTACGCCTGTCGCTCGCCGTGCGGCTCGGCATCGAGGACGAGGACGACGCGATGCTCATCGCGCAGTCCGAGGACGAGGCGATCGCGGCGATGTCCGAGATCTACGACTGGCTGGGCTACGTGCAGGAGACGCTGATCTCCGCGCTCGACTGAGCGCGGAGCTCAGGCGCTGCGCTCCAGCTCGTCGAGCTGACCGGCGACGACGAACGCCACGACCTGGCGCACGACCGCGTCGTCGCGCAGGATCCGGTGGTGACCGAGCCCTTCGACGGTGGTGAGCTGGGCACCGTCCCACGCGCTCACGAGCTCCGTGGCCGAGGCGAACCTCGCCAGCCGGTCCGCCGGGTCGTGGATCACGAGCAGGTCAGGACGCTCGATCTCATCGGCGATGCGTACGAGATCGACCTCGTCGACGGCCAGGCCGACGCGGTCGTACGCGCGCTGCTTGAGCCGCTCGCGGATGCGCGGACCGAACCCCAGCCCGGCCTCGAGCGTTGGCAGGTGGTCGCCGATACGCACCATGGGCGCGACCAGCGCGAGCCGTTCGGTGCCGAGCCAGCCGTAGCGCAGCGCGAGCCCGGTGGCGAGACCGCCCATCGAGTGCGCGACGACCGCGTGGGCGGGACCGTGCACGGCCGCGACGGCGTCGAGTGCGCGACCCATCTCGACCGCATGGCCCTGGCCCGCGACGGCGCCGGGGCCGGAGCTGCCGTGGCTCGGCGCGTCATGCGTGACGACCGAGAACCCGGCTGCGAGGAGGGGCGGGACGAAGCGGGCGAGCTGGGTCTCGTTGCCGCCCCAGCCGTGCACGAGGTAGACCACCGGGCCGGATCCCCAACGGTGGCCGCGGACGACGTGGCCTTCGGACTCGACCTCGAACGCCGTGCCGCCGGGCGGCAGGTCGCTGACCGGGGAGGCCGGCAGGGTGAACCACCAGCGGTCGGCCCAGCGGGCCCCGAGCGCCGGTGCGACCAGCTCGAGCGCCCTGAAGCCGGCGCGGACGAGACGTTGAGAAGGCCGAACGGTCGTGCTTTTTTGTGAGGCTGTGACGGTCATGACGGATTCCTTTGCGGGTTAGGCGGCGTGCGTGACGAGTGAGTCGAACGCGCGGTGCACGCGTTCGAGGGCCTTGGGGTCGCGGAGCAGCCGTGAGGCGTGCTGGTGGGCGAGGGTGAGGGCGTGGACCTCGTAGGCGAACTGCTCGAGGTCGAGGTCGTGGCGGAACTCGCCCTCGCTGACGGCGGTGCCGGCGACCGTGGCGATCATCTCGAGCCAGTCACGCTCGTCGCGCACCAGGGCGTCGCGGACCGGACCGGGCTGGTCGTCGAGCTCGGAGCTCGCGGCCACGAACAGGCAGCCGCCCTCCTCCATCGACTCGGACCAGGTGACCCACGCGTCGAACAGGACCCGGAGACGGGCGACGCCGCGTGGAGTCTGCAGCGCAGGGCGTACGACCTGGTCGACGAACCGCTCGCGGGTGTGGCGCAGGATCTCCAGCTGCAGCGCCTCCTTGGAGGCGAAGTGGGCATAGAGGCCGCTCTTGGACATCCCGGTGTGCGCAGCGAGCTGGCCGATCGTCATGCCGGTGAGCCCGACCTTGGCGGCGACGGCGGTCGCCTCGGTCAGGATCGCGTGTCGCGTCTCGTCGCCCTTGGACATGCTTCCAGTTATAGCACGGTCGTTCTTTTCCTGTCGACTACTCCCACGGGCGTACGCCGGAATGCTCCGCCGGTGCGATGCCCCTGCAGTCCCGGTTCGCCTACCGTGAGGGCATGTCCGTCGACCTGAGAGCCGTGCCGCGGCCCGCGCTCTTCGGGTTGGTCCCGTTGACGATCATCCAGGTCGCGGGCACCGTTGGCGCGAGCAGCCACCAGACCGGGCATCGCGGGCTCGACGCCTTGGCGGTCGTCATCGCGGTGCTGGGGCCGTTGTCCCTGGTGGCCTGCGTCAGGTGGCCACGGCAGGTGCTGGCGTTCGTCGTCGCGATCACCGCGGCCTACCTCCTGCGCGACTACGCGTACGGCCCGGTCTTCGCGAGTCTGGCCATCGCGACGGTCGTGACCGTCGTCCGCGGTCATCGCCTCGTCGCGTGGGCCGGACTGGGCGCCGTCGTCGGGGTCTTCGCGATCCAACGGCTGGCGTACGACCATCCGTGGTCGTGGTCCGGGCTGTCCGGCGTCGTGGCCTGGGCGCTGCTCGTCGTGGCCGTCGGCGAGGTGATCCGGGTGCGGCGCGAACGCATCAGCGCGTCGCGGCAGGCCCGGGCCGAGGCGTCGCGCCGCCAGGCCAACGAGGAGCGCCTGCAGATCGCCCGCGAGCTCCACGACGTCGTCGCCCACCACATCTCGTTGATCAACGTGCAGGCCGGCGTCGCGCTGCACATCGTCGACCGCAAGCCCGAGCAGGCGCAGACCGCGCTCGAGGCGATCAAGGACGCCAGCAAGGACGCCCTCGTCGAGCTCAGATCGCTCGTCGGGGTGCTGCGGGACGTCGACGAGAAGGCGCCGCGCCGGCCGTCGGGCACGCTGGCATCGCTCGAGGACCTCGTCGAGCGCAGTGCCCACGCCGGGCTGCAGGTGCACAAGACCGTGCGCGGCGACGTGCGCCCGCTGCCGTCGTCGGTCGAGCTCGCCGCCCTCCGCATCGTCCAGGAGGCCATCACCAACGTCGTACGCCATGCCGGTGCGACCCACGCCGAGATCGAGCTCGCGTACGACGAGGCGGCGTTGAGCGTGACGGTCGAGGACGACGGCCGGGGCTTCGCTCCGGGCGACGCCGGGGGCACGGGCATCATCGGCATGCGGGAGCGCGCCGAGACGCTCGGCGGCACGCTCGAGGTCGGCCGGTCCGCGGCCGGGGGCACCCGCGTGCACGCGTCGCTACCGCTGAGGAGCCGCTCATGATCCGGGTCGTGCTGGTCGACGACCAGGCGTTGCTGCGTGCGGGCTTCCGTGCGCTGATCGACGCCGAGGACGACATCGAGGTCGTCGCCGAGGCCTCCGGCGGTGACGAGGCCGTCGAGGTGATCGCGCGCCACGTCCCCGACGTCGTGCTCATGGACATCCGCATGCCCGAAGTCGACGGGCTCGAGGCGACGCGCCGGATCACCGCTGATCCGAGGCTCGAGGCGGTGCACGTCGTCATCCTGACGACGTTCGACCTCGACGAGTACGTCTTCGAGGCCGTCCGCATCGGTGCGAGCGGCTTCCTCGTCAAGGACACCGAACCCGCAGAGCTGCTGGCCGGCATCCGCGCCGTCGCGGCGGGCGACGCGCTGCTGTCGCCGGGGGTCACCCGCCGGTTGATCTCGGAGTTCGCCGGCCGCAGCCGCGGCACGGTGAGCCCGGCTGTGCTCGAGCCGCTCACCGACCGCGAGCGGGAGGTCGTCGCCCTGGTCGGCGAAGGGCTCAACAACGACGAGATCGGCGCCCGGCTGTTCATGAGCCCTGCCACGGCCAAGACGCACGTGAGCCGCGCAATGATCAAGCTCGACGCCCGCGACCGCGCCCAGCTCGTCGTGATCGCGTACGAGTCCGGCCTCGTACGCCCCGGCTGGTCCTGAGGCGCCCCACGTACGCCCTCGGGCGTACGTGAAGAGACTCCCCGTGGCCGATTCGCCGGCGACCGGTTCTCACGAGACTCGAGGAGTCAGTTGTTCAGTCTCGTTCAAGGAGTTTCGTCATGTTGTCCACCCAGCTTCTCGCCCACGACAACTGGGACGGTCCGGGCCCGTGGTGGCCGCTGTTCCCGCTGTTCTGGATCGCGTTCTTCGTGCTCGTCTTCGGCGTCTTCGGGCGCTTCGGTCGCCGCCGCTGGCACCGTGGCTCGTACGCGGGGGAGTCCCGCCTGGCCGAGCGCTACGCCGCCGGCGAGATCGACGAGTCGGAGTACCGCGAGCGTCTCGCCGTCCTCCGGGAGCGGGACAAGTGACCGCCGAGACGGTCGTCGAGATCCGTGACCTGACCAAGCGCTACGACGCGGTCACGGCCGTCGACCAGGTCAGCCTGAGCGTGCGGCGCGGCGAGGTCTACGGCTTCCTCGGCCCCAACGGCGCCGGCAAGACGACCACGCTGCGCATGCTGCTGGGCCTGATCCGTCCGACGAGCGGGGACCTCACGGTGCTCGGTCGCCGGCCGGGGGACGCCGGTGTGCTCGCACGGATCGGCTCGATGATCGAGGGCCCGGCGTTCTACCCGTTCCTGACCGGCCGGGCCAACCTCGAGGTCGTCGCCCGCTACGCCGGCACCGGCTCAGGGCGGATCGACGAGACGCTCGAGACCGTCGACCTGGCCTCGCGCGGCGGCGACAAGTTCTCGACGTACTCACTCGGCATGAAGCAGCGCCTCGGCGTCGCGGCGGCGCTGCTCAAGGACCCCGACCTCGTGGTGCTCGACGAGCCCACGAACGGCCTCGACCCGGCCGGCATGCGCGACATGCGGGCGCTGATCCGGCGCCTGGGCGACTCGGGCCGCACCGTGATCCTGTCGAGCCACATGCTCGGCGAGGTGCAGCAGATCTGCGACCGGGTCGGCGTCATCAACGCCGGGCGCATGGTCGTCGAGAGCACCGTCGAGGAGCTCCGCGGCGACAGCGAGCTCGTCATCCGCGCCGCACCGGCAGACGTTGTCAGGGCGACGCTCGACCAGCTCGCGTACGTCCAGTCCATCCGCACACTCGACGACGAGCTGCGCCTGCGCGTCGACGAGCGCCACACCGGCGAGGTCACCCGCGCCCTGGTGCTCGCCGGTGTCGACGTCCGCGAGGTGCGTCGCATCGACCGCCAGCTCGAGGACGTGTTCTTCGAGATCACCGCAAAGGAGTCCAGCCATGTCTGATGTCGTCAACGTCTCGCGCGCCGAGCTGTTCAAGCTCGTGCGCCGCCCGGCGGCGTGGACGCTGCTCGCCGCCGCGGCGTTGCTGAGCCAGGTGTTCGGCTACCTGATCCCCTACCTGTCGTTCGCCGGCGACGGCTCCGGCCCCATCGAGGGTGCGTCTAAGGAGGCGATCCTGGCGAGCACGCTGCCGGACCAGATCGTCGCCAGCACGCTCGGCGGGTTCCCGGTCTTCGCCGGTGCCCTGGCTCTCGTGTTCGGTGCGCTGGTGCTCGGCAGCGAGTACGGCTGGGGCACGGTCAAGACCGTGCTGACGCAGCGCCCGGGACGTACGACCGTGCTGGCCGGCCAGGCCATCGCCCTCGGCGTCTCGGTCGCGGTCGGCGTGCTGGTCCTCTTCGTCCTCGGCGCGGTGAGCTCGACCGCCATCGCCCTCGGCCAGGGCGAGTCGACGGCGTTCCCGTCCGTGCTCGACCTGCTCGCCGGCTACGGCGCCGGCGTCGCGATCATGCTGATGTGGGCCGGCCTCGGCGGGATGCTGGGCGTCGTGCTCCGCGGTGTCGCCCTGCCGATCGGCCTCGGGGTCGTCTGGGTGCTCGGCGTCGAGAACCTCATCGCCGGCGTCGCCAGCTCGGTGCTCACGGCGTTGCGTCCACTCCGCGACGTGATGCCCGGCATCAACGCCGGATCGCTGGCGTCAGCCGTGATGCCCGCGCGTCCTCGGGGCATGGAGTCGCCTCCCGGCGTCAACGCCGACGTCGCCGACGGCCGGGCGCTCCTCACGGTGGCCTGCTACGTCGTGGTCTGCCTCGCCGTGGCGCTGTGGACGTACCGGCGACGCGACGTGGCCTGACCCGCCCCGGCACGGCGTCTCAGCGGTTGACCGTCGCTGAGACGTCGTGACGCGGGCCGATAAACTCGGCAGGTGCTGACCATCGACCGAGCCACGCATGACGCGATCATCGCGCACGCGCGGCGCGACCACCCGGACGAGGCCTGCGGCGTCGTCGCCGGGCCGATCGGCTCCGACGTGCCCGCGCGGTTCATCCCGATGCTCAACGCCGCGATGTCACCGACGTTCTACGAGTTCGACTCCGGCGACCTGCTCAAGCTCTACCGCGAGATGGACGACCGTGACGAGGAGCCCGTCGTCGTCTACCACTCGCACACCTCGACCGAGGCCTATCCGTCGCGCACCGACATCAACCTCGCCGGCGAGCCCGGCGCGCACTACGTCCTCGTGTCGACCCGTGACGGTGCCGACCAGTCCGGACCCGTCGAGTTCCGGTCCTACCGGATCGTCGACGGCGAGGTCACCGAGGAAGAAGTTCGCGTCGTCGACCGTTATGAAGACGTAGCCGCAACCCAACAGAAGGCAGAACACTGATGGCCATCGAGGTCCGCATCCCCACGATCCTGCGCACCTACACCGGCGGCGAGCGTGCCGTCGAGGGCAGCGGAGCGACCGTCTCCGAGCTGATCGACAAGCTCGAGGTCGACCACCCCGGCATCCAGGAGCGGCTGCTGGAGAACGGCGAGGCCCGCCGGTTCGTCAACATCTACGTCAACGACGAGGACATCCGCTTCACGGGTGGCCTCGACACCGCGGTCGCCGACGGCGACACCGTGGTGATCCTGCCGGCCGTGGCCGGCGGCGCAGCCTGAGATGCGCTTCGACTCCCTGATCGACTCCGTCGGCGGCACGCCGCTCGTCGGCCTCCCCAAGCTCTCGCCGACGCCGGACGTACGCCTGTGGGCCAAGCTCGAGGACCACAACCCGACCGGGTCGATCAAGGACCGCGCGGCGCTCAGCATGATCCTGCGTGCCGAGGAGGACGGCCGGCTCACGCCCGGCGCCACGATCCTCGAGCCCACCAGCGGCAACACCGGCATCTCGCTCGCGATGGTCGCCAGCCAGCGGGGCTACAAGCTCATCTGCGTCATGCCCGAGAACACCTCGATCGAGCGCACGCAGCTCCTGACGATGTGGGGCGCCGAGATCATCCCGTCGCCCGCCGCGGGAGGGTCCAACGAGGCCGTACGCGTCGCCAAGGGTCTCGCGGCCGAGCACCCCGACTGGGTCATGCTCTACCAGTACGGCAACCCGGCCAACGCCGATGCGCACTACGAGGGCACGGCGCCGGAGATCCTCGCCGACCTGCCCGAGGTCACCCACTTCGTCGGCGGCCTCGGCACGACCGGCACGCTGATGGGCGTCGGCCGGTTCTTCCGCGAGCACAAGCCCGAGGTCCGCATCGTCGCCGCCGAGCCCCGCTACGGCGAGCTCGTCTACGGGCTGCGCAACCTCGACGAGGGCTTCGTGCCCGAGCTCTACGACGCGTCGCTGATCGACTCGCGGTTCAGCGTCGGCCCCCGCGACGCCGTACGCCGGGTGCGTGAGCTGATCGAGGCCGAGGGCATCTTCGCCGGCATCTCCACCGGCGCGATCCTGCACGCCGCCCTCGCCCAAGCGGCCAAGTGCGTCAAGGCCGGCGAGGCCGCCGACATCGCGTTCATCGTCGCCGACGGCGGCTGGAAGTACCTCTCCACCGGGGCGTACGAGGGCACGCTCGACGAGGCCGAGGACAAGCTCGACGGCCAGCTCTGGGCCTGATCCCGCCCAACCCGTATCGCGACGGCATGTCGTCGGTTAGCCTCGTGCCGTGAGCCAGATCGTGGTGTTCTCCGGAAGCGCTCATCGACCCCTCGCCGAGAAGATCTGTTCAGAGCTCGGTCAGCCCCTGTCGGCGTCCGACACGATCAGGTTCAGCAACGACTGCCTCCAGGTGCAGCTGCTCGCCAACTGCCGCAAGAAGGACGTCTTCATCATCCAGCCGCTGGTCCCGCCGACGCAGGACCACCTCATGGAGCTGCTGCTGATGATCGATGCGGCTCGCGGAGCCAGCGCCGACTCGGTGACCGCCGTGATCCCGCACTACGCGTACGCCCGCTCGGACAAGAAGGACGCGTCGCGCATCTCGATCGGCGGTCGCCTCGTCGCGGACATGCTCACCACCGCCGGCGCCGACCGGGTCGTCACGATGACGCTGCACGCGCCCCAGGTGCACGGGTTCTTCAGCGTCCCGGTCGACCACCTCACGGCGATCGGCGAGCTCGCCGACTACTACCGCAACCGCGACCTGACCGACACCGTCGTCGTGTCGCCCGACCTCGGCAACGCCAAGACCGCGTCGCTGTTCGCCCGACTGCTCGGCGTACCGGTCGCCGCCGGCAGCAAGCAGCGCCAGGCCGACGACAAGGTCGTCATCGACGCGATCGTCGGTGACGTGGCCGGCAAGACGGCGATCGTCCTGGACGACGAGATCGCCACCGGCGGCTCGATCATCGAGCTGATGGACAAGCTCGAGGCCGAGGGCTGCACCGAGGCCTCGGTCGCGTGCACCCATGGGCTGTTCACCGGCAAGGCGGTCGAGCGGCTTCGCAACCACCCGTCGATCACCGAGGTCGTCACGACCGACACCGTGCCGCCGCCGGCCGACTGGCCCGAGCTGCAGGTGCGTTCCGTGGCCGGCCTGTTCGCCGAGGCGATCGCCCGCATCCACGCCGGTGAGTCGGTCTCGTCGCTGTTCGACGGCGTCGACCCCGCGCACGCCCCGCCGCAGCCCAAGCTCCCGCTGTAGCTCCGCGCTGAGCGTGGGAGGTGAGACTCACGTGTGATCTGCGGCCAGTTCACTTTGTCGTAACACTCCGCCCCCGTAACCTTTTCGCTTGTGAGCAACGCACCGATCGGCATCTTCGACTCCGGCTTCGGCGGCCTGACGGTCGCCCGCGCCGTGCTCGACCAGCTGCCGCACGAACCGGTGCTCTACCTCGGCGACACCGCGCGCCAGCCCTACGGCCCCAAGCCCATCTCCGAGGTCCGTGAGTACGCCTTGGAGTGCCTCGACCATCTCGTCGCCCAGGGCGTCAAGGCGCTCGTCATCGCGTGCAACTCCGCCAGCGCTGCGGTCCTCCGCGATGCGCGCGAGCGCTACGACGTGCCGGTCGTCGAGGTCATCGTGCCGGCCACGCGGCGCGCCGTCAGTGCCACCCGCAACGGCTCGATCGGTGTCATCTGCACCGAGGCGACGGCGACCTCCCGGGCGTACGACGACGCGTTCGCGGCCAATCCCGGCATCACGCTGCACACCCAGGCCTGCCCGCGGTTCGTCGACCTCGTCGAGGCCGGCATCACGAGCGGCCCCGAGCTCCTGGCGGCCGCCGAGGGCTACCTGCGGCCGTTGCTCGCCCTCGACGTCGACACGCTGGTGCTGGGCTGCACGCACTACCCGCTGCTCACCGGCGTCCTCTCCTACGTCATGGGCGACGGCGTCACGCTCGTCTCGAGCGCCGAGGAGACCGCCAAGGACGTCTACGCCCTGCTGGTGCGTGAGGGCCTCGAGCGTGACCTGTCGCTGCCCGAGCCGACCCACCGCTTCCTGACCACCGGACGGCCCGAACAGTTCCGCGAGCTCGGCCGCCGCTTCCTCGGGCCCGAGATCGAGACCGTCGACCAGTTCGCCTGGATCGGCGTATGAAGCTCACCGTGATCGGCTGTGCCGGCTCGTTCCCCGGACCGGACTCACCCGCGAGCTGCTACCTCGTCGAGGCGCCGTTCGAGGGCCGCACCTACCGGCTGCTCATCGATCTCGGCTCCGGTGCGCTCGGCGAGCTGCAGCGCGTCTGCGACCTCCGCGACGTCGACGCCGTCGCGCTGTCGCACCTGCACGCCGACCACTGCTTCGACCTGTCGGGCCTCTACGTCGTCAGCAAGTACCACCCCGACGGCCAGCTCGACCGCATCCCGGTGCTGGGCCCGGCCGGCACCGGCGACTTCCTCGCCACGGCGTACGGCATCCACGAACCGGTCGGCATGACCGAGCAGTTCGACTTCCGCGACTGGCAGGACGGCGGGACCGTCCAGCTCGGACCGTTCGCCGTCACGTCGGTGCTCGTCGACCACCCGGTGCCCGCGTACGCCATCCGTGTCGCCGCCGGCGGTCACTCGCTGGCCTACTCCGGTGACACGGGACCGACCGACCAGCTGGTCGAGCTGGCCGCCGGCGCCGACCTGTTCCTGTGCGAGGCGTCGTTCGTCGAGTCCGCCGACAACCCGCCCAACCTGCACCTCACCGGCGCCGAGGCGGGCACCTACGCCACCCGAGCCGACGTGGGCCGGCTGCTCGTCACCCACATCCCGGCGTGGACCGATCGCGCCGAGGTCGAGTCCGACGTCAAGACGACGTGGGAGGGCCCGTACGACCTGGTGACCGCCGGCTCGACCTACGACCTGTCCTAGATAGGCTCGCGGCATGACCCGCGAAGATGGCCGCAGTGCCGATCAGCTCCGACCCGTGACCATCACCCGCAACTGGCTCGACCACGCGCAGGGCTCGTGCCTCATCGAGTTCGGCAAGACCAAGGTGCTGTGCGCCGCCAGTGCGAGCGAGGGCGTGCCGCGCTGGCGCAAGGGCTCCGGGCTGGGCTGGGTCACCGCCGAGTACGCGATGCTGCCGCAGGCGACGCACGACCGCTCGCCGCGTGAGTCGGTCAAGGGCCGGGTCGGCGGCCGTACGCACGAGATCTCCCGCCTCGTCGGGCGCTCGCTGCGCGCCGCGATCGACTACAAGGCGCTCGGCGAGAACACCATCACGATCGACTGCGACGTGCTGCAGGCCGACGGTGGCACCCGCACGGCCGCGATCACCGGGGCGTACGTCGCCCTCGCCGACGCCGTCGAGCACCTCCGTGGCAAGGGGGCGCTGACCGGCGAGCCGCTTGTCGAGTCGATCGCCGCGATCAGTGTCGGCATCATCGACGGCGTCCCGTTGCTCGACCTCCCGTACGTCGAGGACGTCCGTGCCGAGACCGACATGAACGTCGTGATGACCGGCGGCGGCAAGTTCATCGAGGTGCAGGGCACCGCCGAGGGCGCGCCGTTCGACAAGCCCGAGCTCGATGCCCTGCTCGAGCTCGCCGCCAAGGGCTGCGCCGACCTGACCAAGCTCCAGAACGAGGCTCTCGGCCGATGACCCAGGTGGTGCTGGCGTCCAACAACGCCAAGAAGCTCGCCGAGCTGCGCCGCATCCTCGAGCCGCTCGTCCCCGGCATCGAGGTGCTCGGCCTCGCCGACGTGACGCCGTACGACGAGCCGGCCGAGACCGAGCCGACGTTCGAGGGCAATGCCTTGATCAAGGCGCGGGCCTGCCTCGCCGTCACCGGCCTCCCGTCGCTTGCCGACGACTCGGGACTGTGCGTCGACGCCCTCAACGGCATGCCGGGCGTGCTGTCGGCCCGCTGGTCCGGCGTGGCCAAGGACGCCGGGGGAGACGCGGCCAACAACGCACTGCTGCTGAGCCAGCTGTCGGACGTGCCCGACGAGCGCCGCACGGCCCAGTTCCGTTGTGCTGTCGCCCTGTGCACGCCCGACGGCAGCGAGATCATCGAGCTCGGCGAGATGCCGGGCCGCATCCTGCGCGCTGAGCACGGCGAGGGTGGTTTCGGCTACGACCCGCTGTTCGCCGCCGACGGCTACGACGTCTCGACCGCTGAGCTGCCGGCGGGGGAGAAGGACCGCATCAGCCACCGCGGCAAGGCGCTCACCGCCATCGCGCCCGCTGTGGTCGACGCGCTGAGCTAGCGGGGGTCGAGCGCGGCGATGACCCGCCGCGCGATCGCCAGGCTGCCGTTGCGGTTGGGGTGCACGCCGTCGACCACACGGTCGGCGGTCAGCGCCCCTCGGGTGCTGACGAACTGGATGCCGTGCAGCTTGGCCTGCGCCGCGATGATCGCGGTGACCCGCTTCTGGTTCTGCGGGTCTCGGGGCCCCCACGGCGGCCCGAGCACGATGATGCGGGTCGACTTCGGCAGGAACGTCTGCAGGGTGTCGAGGTAGCGGTCGACCGCGTGGTCGATGACCCCGTCGGAGGCGGTGACGAACCGGCCGTCCTGGCAGGTGGCCCAGTCGTTGCGACCGCCCTCGACGATCAACAGTGACGGAGCCGGGCCGGAGTAGGCCTTGGGGCGATCGATGAACGTGTCGCCCGTGCAGGAGTGACCGGGACGCAGGTAGCCCGAGCCCGACTGGGCGTAGCGGGTGACCGTCGCGTGGAAGTGGTCGCCGGTGATGCTCCACCAGCCCTGGTCGGCATCGCCGGGCTTGTCGTTGTAGCGGGCCGTGATCGAGTCACCGACGACGACGATGCCCCGCGGTGCGAGCGGCGAGACGGCCACACGTTCGTCACCCGTGGCGCCCTGCCAGGCGATGAACGGGGCGACCAGCAGCGCGACCAGCACGGCGAGAACGACGGACCGTCGAGTGGTCACCCTGGGAATCGTCATGCGTGCGCTTTCTCTGCTGAAGTCAGCGCAACTCTAGGTCGGAAATCCCGCCCGGCCCGACAGAATGGCCGAAGTCAACCCAAAAGTCACCAAACCTCATCCGAACGGTTCATGAAAACCTGACTCGATGAGCTATTCGGGCAGTGCGAACCCCTGCTGACGCCAGGCCTCGAAGACCGCGACCGAGGCGGTGTTGGCGAGGTTCATCGAGCGCCGTCCAGGCAGCATGGGCAGTCGTACGCGGGCCGTGACGCGTGGGTCGGCGAGCACCTCGGGCGGGAGTCCTGTGGGCTCGGGGCCGAACATGAGGACGTCGCCCGGCTCGTACGTGATGTCGGTGTAGAGCTCGTCGCCGCCGGCCGTGAACGCGTACACGCGCGCCGGCGCCAGGGCGGCGAGGGCGGCATCGAGATCGGGATGCACCGACATGACCGCGAGGTCGTGGTAGTCGAGACCGGCACGCCGCAGCTTGGACTCCTCGAGGTCGAAGCCCAACGGCTCGACGAGGTGCAGCTCCGCGCCGGTCACCGCGGCGAGCCGGATCGCCGCACCGGTGTTGCCGGCGATGCGTGGTTCGAAGAACAGGATGCGGAACACGTCAGCCACGCCCCTTCGGGCTCCAGCTCAGCACGCCGTGGACCACGAGGCCCGCGACGATCGCCCATGCCGCCGACCCGATGTGGAGCGCCGTGACGCCCGAGGCGGCGACGAGGAACGTGACGACGGCTGCCTCCCGGCCCTTGCGCTGCGACATCGAGCCCTCCAGGGAGTCGGCCAGCGTGCCGAGCAGCGCCAGGCCGGCGACCGTGGCGATGACGCCGGTCGGGGCGACGGCGACGAGTGCGGCGAGCGCCGCCGACGATGCGGCCAGCACGACGTACGTGGCGCCGGCCGACTGCGACGCGATCCACCGACGGCTCTTGTCGGGTCCGGCGTCGGGCCCGGCGGCGAGGGCGGCGCTGATGGCGGCGAGGTTGACCGAGTGCCCGCCGGCCGACGCCCCGGCAACGGTGGCGAGGCCGGTCGTGACGATCGTGTCCCGCCACGGCACGTCGTATCCCAGCGACTTCATGATCGCCACCCCCGGCACGTTCTGGGACGCCATCGTGACGATGTAGAGCGGCAGCGCGATGCCGACGACCGCCTCCCAGGTCCACGACGGGGTCGTCAGGCTGAGCTCGGGCAGCAGGGACGACGCGGCGATGCCATCGCCGCGGCGGATCATGTCGATGCCGATCACGACGCCGGCGGTCACGAAGGCCGCGGGCACGGCCCAGCGCGGTGCGAGCCGTACGACGATCAGCCAGACCAGGGCGATCGGCACGATCGCTCCCGGGTTGTCGACCACGCCCTTGACCGGCTTGATGCACAGCTCGAGGACGACGCCGGCGAGCATCGCCTGTGCGACGGGTGCCGGGATCCGGCCGATCAACCGGCCGAGCGCCGGCCAGAAGCCGGTGATCACGTACGCCACTCCGGCGATCATGAACGCTCCGACCGCAGCGGTCCAGCCGCCGTCGACCGCGTCCATGCTCGCGAGCAACGCGGCCCCGGGGGTCGACCAGGCCAGGACGATCGGGATCCGGTGTCGCCGGCTGAGCCAGACGACCCCGACAGCCTGCGTGAGGCAGAGCGCCAACAGCCCCGATGCGGCTTGGTGGCGATCGGCCCCGACGGCGACCAGCCCGGTGAGGACCACGGCGAACGAGCTCGTGTAGCCCACGACCATCGCGATGATCCCGGCGCTGACCGGCTGCTGCAGCTCCGACCGGCTCATCCGCGACCCGAGACGATGCAGTGCCGCTCCATGGCAAGTCAGCCTAGACTCACCGACCATGGCCTCACCTCAGCGCGTCCACGTCACGCACACGTACACGTCCGATCCCGTCACCGTCTTCGAGAAGCTCTCGGAGCACGAGAACCTCGGGCCGATGTTCGGTGCCAAGATCACGCGCATCTGCGACGGCGACACGTCACGCAACGGCCCCGGTTCGACGCGGGCCCTCAAGATCGGGCCGCTGCCGGCGTTCCACGAGACCACCACCAAGGCCGAACCCCATCACCTGATCGAGTACAAGATCAGCAAGGGCAGCCCGCTCCGCAACCACTGGGGCGTCCAGAAGCTCACTCCGACCGCGGACGGCGGCACGCACCTCGACTACACGATCGGCTTCGACATGCTGGTCCCCGGCATGGCGGCCTTGGTCGGCAAGGTCGTCCAGGCGAACATCAAGAAGGGTCTGGCCAAGCTGACGCCGTGACCGTCGGCCAGATTGTGTAACAATATGGCGTGCGTCCCGTCCTGCTCGTCGTTGCCGCCGCGGTGTGCTTCGGCACGACTGGGACCGCGCAGGCGTACGGACCCGACGCGGCGTCGACCACCGCAGTGGGGCTGACCCGCATCGTCGCCGGCGGCAGCCTGCTCGCGGCGGTGGCGTGGTTGGCGGCTCGGCGTTCGCCCGTACGAGCGGCCGTGCCGAGACTGTCGCCGGGAGTCGTGCTGCTCGGCGGGGCCGCGGTGCTGGCGTACCAGCCGACGTTCTTCGCCGGCGTGCGCTCCAACGGTGTGGCTGTCGGCACCGTGATGGCGCTCGGCGCAGCGCCGGCGCTGACGGGACTGCTGGAGTGGCTGGTCACCCGCCGGCTGCCGTCGCGGCCGTGGTTCGTCGCCACCGGATGCGCCGTGATCGGCGTGGGGCTGCTCGGCGGCCTGCTGGACGAGGCTGACGCGTCGATCAGCCTGCCCGGCATCGCCGGCTCGCTCGGTGCGGCGCTGTCGTACGCGATCTATGCCCTCGCGGCCAAGCGCCTGCTCGACGAGGGGGCGAGCGCCACCACCGCGATCGGCAGCATCTTCGGTGTCGCGGCGGTGCTGGGCGCTCCGTTCCTGCTGCTGGTCGACCTCTCCTGGCTCGGTTCGGTGTCGGGGCTCGCCATGGTTGCCTGGCTCGCTGCCGCGACGGTGGCGCTGGCGTACGTCCTGTTCGCGATCGGCCTGCGGAGCCTCAAGGCCTCGACGGTCTCGACCCTGACCCTCGTCGAGCCCATGACCGCGTGCCTGCTGGGCATCGTGCTGCTCGACGAACGACTGTCAGCGCCGGGCTGGGTGGGCCTCGGCATCCTGCTCTGCGGCGTGGTGCTGCTGGCGGTGCCGTCGCGTCGTGCGGCGGTGGTGGCCGTATGACTGAACGTGCGACCGGCGCCGATCGGCTCGCCGCCGAGCTGCGGCAGCGTGTGCTGTCGGGTGAGCTCGTGCCCGGCGCACCCCTGCGCGAGGAGGCGCTGGCCGAGGAGTACGCGCTCTCGCGGCACACCGTACGACGCGCCCTCGAGCGGCTCGTCGCGGATCGGCTGCTGGTCTCCGAGGCGTACCGCGGAGTCCGGGTCACGTCGTTCAGCGACGCGGACGTCGTGGCCCTGCAACAGCTCCGCACAGCCCTCGAGTCGGAGGCTGTCCGGCTGATCCGTGCCGACCACGGCGAGTCATGGCCGTCGGAGCTGGTCACGCCGTTGCTCGACGCGGCCGACCGCATGGCGATCGACCCCTCGCCGGAGCAGGCGCACTCGGCGTTCCACCGCGCCCTGGTCGCGGCGGCCGGAAGTCCCCGCATCACCGAGGCGTACGAGCGGCTCGACACCGAGATGCTGCTGTTCCTTCGGCAGCTGCGCTCGGCGTACGACGGCCACCGCCTCTGCACGGAGCACCGCGACTACCTCAGCGCCGTGCAACGACGAGGCGATGCCGCCGTGCGTCAGCACCTGGCCGACTCGACGGCGATGCTGCTCGCTTCACGACTCAGTCCGTGAGTCGCTCCCAGAGCGCCGCGGTCTGTGGCTCGACGCCCTCGGTGTGCATGCGCTGGAAGTTGCGACCACCCCGCGCGAAGGTGTGTGCCACGCCGGCCGGCACGAGGACGGGGTCCACGGGCTCGCGGATCCAGTCGGTGTCGCGGACGTTGACGAGGTCCACCTCGGCGCCGCCGGCGTCGTACCGCAGCGGCCCCGTCAGCCGCCCGACGTACGTCTCACCGTCCGGCGTACGCGTCCAGACGAATGCCTCGAGTGGCGCGGAGGCGAGCCGCTCCAGCCGGCGCTCGGCCCGGGGATCCGTGACCTCACCCATCCCGCACACGCCCTGGGCGAGCGCGCGTTGGACGGACATGGCCGGGTCGATGTCGTCGCGGCGCGACCGCATCGGCGCGCGGTAGACCGGAGTCAACGTCGCTCCAGCTGGACGTCTGATTGGCGCCAGCACGGCAATGTCCCCGCACCGACGATGGACTCATGACCACGACACATGAGACCACCACTATCGCACTCGTCACCGGCGCCAATCGGGGGCTCGGACTGGCCACGGCGCGGCTGCTCGCGGAGGGCGGAGCCACCGTGCTCGTCGCCGCCCGCAGCACCGCGAAGGCCGAGCTCGCCGCGGCACAGCTGCGTGACGAAGGCCTCGCGTGCTGGCCGCTCACGCTGGACGTGGACTCGGAGTCGAGCGTCGTGGCGGCGGCCGAGCAGGTCGAGCGGGACCACGGGCGGCTCGACATCCTCGTCAACAACGCCGGGATCCTCCCGGAGGCCACGACGCCGGATGCAGACCGACCGCTCGACCTCGGGCTCTTCCGTCGTACGTTCGACACCAACGTGTTCGGTGCCGCCGCGGTGTCGCAGGCGTTCCTGCCGCTGCTCCGCGCCTCGGACGCCGGCCGCATCGTCAACGTGTCGAGCCGGATGGGTTCCCTGACCGACCAGCTGGATCCCACGTCGCCGTACGCCTCGATGGTGCTGCCGGCCTACCAGAGCTCGAAGGCCGCCCTCAACGGCCTGACCGTGGCGCTGGCGAAGTCGCTGAGCGACACCCGGGTGCGGGTCAACTCCGTGTGCCCGGGCTGGGTCCAGACCGATCTCGGCGGACCCGACAACCGCGCAGCGGCACCCACGCCGGCGATGGAGGCGGCGCGCACGGTCGTCCAGATGGCGCTCGTGCCGGCCGACGGCCCGACGGGTACGTTCGTCGATCTCGACGGGCCCATCCCGTGGTGAGCCCGGCTCACGGTAGGTAGGCGGCCTTCAGGTTGAACGTGGCGTCGGCGTCGCCCGAGAGCGTGCAGGTCACGTCGATCCGGTCCGCCCGGTCCGCGCGGTCGTGCCGGCCGCCGACGAACATCGTGCTCGTCTCGCCGGGCCGCATCGAGGTGGTCGTCGTGACTCCAGCGGTGAGCTGCCCGGGCCTGGGCTTCCACGTCCATCGCGCCACGACCTCGTCACCGGCATGTGCGGTGGCGACGATCTGGGTCACGGTGCCCGGATCGGTGAACCTGAAGCGCAGCCGCAGCGCCTCGAGCGACGTCACGGGGAACGAGACCCCGCCTCCGGAGCTCACGCTGCAGATCGCCAACGTCGGCCTGGCCGTCACCGTCGCGGGACCCACGGCTGACATCTCGGCCGCATCGACGTAGACGAAGTCACGGTGCGACGACAACGGCACGGAGACGCTGCGGCGAGATCGTCCGGTCGCCTCGCGGACCCGACGCGACGGTCCGGGGTCGCGAGAGGCCACGACCAGCGACCAGGCGTTGGCGAGCGGCTCCACGTGATGGGCGTACAGGCCGGCGCCGGCGAGCATCGCCTTGAGCCGAGCCACGTCGAACACCGAGACGTGCCCCCACTCGGACTCGATCCGTCCGTGCATCGGGACCGAGAACAGGAGATCGGCGCCCTCGGGCAGCGACTCGGCGAGGGTCTTGAGGGCGAGCTCGGCGTCCGGCACGTGCTCGAGCACCTCGCAGCAGATGACGAGGGTGGCGCCGGTCTCCTCGATGCGCTCGCGGGTGAGCTCATAGAGGTCGCCGACCTCGAGGTTGAGGGACTCCGGCGACAGGTCGTTGACGCGGAACAGGTCGGTCGCGATCGGCACGTAGCGGTCGACGACGTCGATGCCGTGATAGCTCTGCACGCCGCGGTCCTTGATGAGCTGGGCCGCCAGGAGTCCACGTCCGAATCCGACGTCGAACACCACCTCGCCGTGACGGGCGAAGTCGAGCGTACGGCGGAACCTCAGCCGGTTCTTCCTGGTCTCGGGGACGAGCTGCTTGCCGTCGGACAGCGTGTAGGTGAGCTCGCCGATCGTCTCCTCGGCGTACGCGTGCCACGCCTCCGTCTCATGGCCGAACACCCGGTCGGCGCCCCGCTTGCTGAGCCGTTCGTGGGCGTCGAGCAGCAACCAGCCGGCCCGTACGGCGGCGGCCTCGGTCGGGTCGGTGCCCTCGCGGTCCAGCGGCTGTTCTCCGGGCGTGGGCTCAGCGGTGACGCGGAGCCAGCGGCCGGGTATGCCGTCGGCCGGGATGGGTGCGCCCGGACGAGGGGCGGCAGACGGGGTTCGGGAAAGGCGAGTGCGGACCCGGCTGAACAGGGACGGCGTCGAAGTCACCCGCTGAACACTAGTGCGCCGCGGTGACGGGCTCTCACCTGACGTGCCGTGGTGATCGGCGGGTGGGGTGCGTTCGGAGGTCTGGGCTCCGTCGCTCACGTGAGCGTTTCGTCGGGTGCCGATGACAGGACTTGAACCTGCACGTCCGAAGACACGGCATCCTAAGTGCCGCGTGTCTACCAGTTCCACCACATCGGCTTGCGGCACTGATCCTAGTCCTCCCCCTGAGAGCCGGTTGCAGTGAATCGGCCCCGGCTGCGCCCAGCGAAATTGGGGGTCTGACGGTGGCAGTTTGGACACAGAAAACGCAAGTTGGCCCTCTGGTTGTTGTGAAAGTCGCCGTCGATGTGATCGACGTCGAGAGTCAGCGGCGATCCAAGCCAAGAGCCGTCGTTGCGACACATGGCGCACATGTATGGAACCCCCGACTCAACCAGGGCTCGCCGAAGAAGCGCGGGCTTCTGACGCCTGCCTCGGTCCGATTGGCGAACCAGAACCTGTCCAGGTGAAAGTCGGACCCTTCTGGCGCCTGGCGGATATCGCTGGAAGTGCGAAGTATCTAGGTCGAGCTTCTTGATCGTGCGGCTGATGTGCGTGTGGGTGCCGCCATCTTCCCGCAAACCGAGTAGTCGAACGACGCCTGCCACTGAGGTTGATTGCGCGACCAGTGGGATCAGGAGTTCCCGGGTGTATTTGCGTGGGGTCCCCATGCGTCGAAGCTAGACGGGGGGACCGACACTGGAGCTATGCCCCGAGGCCGAGGTCCTTGCGGAGCTTCGCGACGTGGCCCGTGGCCTTGACGTTGTACTGCGCCAGCGTGATCGTGCCGCCGTCCACGACGAACGTCGACCGGATGACCCCTTCGACGACCTTGCCGTAGAGCTTCTTCTCGCCGAACGCGCCCCACGCCTCGAGCACCGAGCGATCGGGATCCGACAGCAGCGTGATCGTCAGGCCGTCGCGCTCGCGGAACTTCGCAAGCTTCTCGGGCTTGTCAGGCGAGATGCCGAGCACCGTGTAGCCCTCGGCCTGCAGGCGATCGATCGAGTCGCTGAAGTCGCAGGCCTGCTTGGTGCAGCCGGGCGTCATCGCCGCGGGGTAGAAGTAGACGATGACCTTCTGGTCCTTGAGGTCCGACAGCGTGACCTCCTGGCCCGCGTCGTTCGTGAGGGTGAAGTCGGGTGCCGTGTCGCCAGGCTGCAGCCGCGTCGTCATGGGCACTATCCTGACGTACGTGTGCAGGTGAGTGGCCTGCACCCTCCGCAGACCCAGGTGAGCGAGGCGCGACGTGGCGAAGGCCAAACCCGACGAGATGGTCGACGAGATCGACGAGATCCGCGAGCGACTGGCGGACACCGTCGACGCGCTGATCGACCGCACGAATCCTCGCAACATCGCGCGTCGTGGCCTCTACAGCCTCCGCTCGCGATTCGTCGACGAGACGGGCTCGCCCAAGCTCGGCACGATCGTCCCGCTGGTCGGCGGCACGGTCGCCGTGGTCGCGGGCATCATCGTCATTCGCCGACTCGTGCGCTGACCATGCGTACGTCCTCGCGCCGGAGCTGACCGTGAGCCCGGCGCGTGACATCCCGCTGCGTCGCCTCCGGCTGCGCAAGCCGGCCGAGTCGCTGCAGGACCGGCTCTACGTGCTGCGCCGACGGTGGCGCACCCTCGTACGCCTGAGCCTCGGCACGGCGATCGCCTACTACATCGCGACACACGTCCTCGACCACCGGCAGGCGTTCTTCGCGCCGATCGCCTGCATCATCGTGCTGATCGCCGGTGCCGGCCTGCGCGGCCGGACGTCGTACGAGCTGGTGGTCGGCGTGTCACTCGGCGTCCTGGTGGGGGAGCTCCTGATCCTCGGCATCGGTCGAGGGACGTGGCAGATGGCGCTCGTGGTGACGCTGACGGTCGTCGTCGGGACGTTGCTCGGCCTCAAGGGTCTGGCGCTCACACAGTCCGCGACGTCATCGGTCCTGCTCGCGGCGGTGATCCCGGTCGCGGGTTCGGGCAACCCGGCCGTGACGCGGTTCCTCGACGCCCTGGTGGGCGGCGCGGTGGGCCTCGCGATGGTGCTGCTGATCCCGCGCAACCCGGTCCGTGACATCGACCGCGAGGTTCAGGGCTTCCTGCGGCGGTTGGCGGGCATCCTCAGTCGTACGGCGCAGGCGCTGCGCACCGTCGATGCGGCACTCGCGGACATCGCCCTCGACGAGGCGCGATCGATGCAGCCGCAGGTCGAGTCGATGACCTCCACCGCGGCCAACGTCAGCGAGATCGCCCGCATGTCGCCGATGCGCTGGAAGCAGCGAGAGCACGTCGAGACGTACGTGGCGACGGTTCGCGACCTCGACAACGCGATCCGCGACGCACGGGTGCTGGCGCGCAAGACCTCGACGCTCCTGCGTCGGGGCGAGGTCGTGCCGCCTGACATGGACCAGGCCATCGACGCCCTGGCCCGGGCCGTCGGCATCTTCGCCGACGACCTGTCGGAGCACGAAGACTTCGACCATGCGCGGCAGGAGCTCATCGAGGCAGCGCGGATGGCCACGGTCGCGCTGCCCGCGGCGATGACGATGAACAGCGCCTCGATCGCCGCCCAGGTCCGCTCGCTCGCCGCCGACCTGCTCTACGCCAGCGGCTACACCCGGGACGAGATCGACGACCGCCTCGAGTTTGACTGAGGTCGAGCGAGTTCTGCGAGCGAGCGCCGAAGTCAGGTTGAGCGATCGCGCCGAAGGCGCCCGATGATGAAACCTCGCGAGCTCACCACTCAACGCCACCAAAGGTGGTTTCGAGGGCGGCCGCGGCCGGCCTCCGCACCTCAACCACCGAGTCCCTCAGCCAACCTTCAGGTTCAAGTAGCGGTGAGTTCTCGCTGAGTTCATCCACATTCGATGGGCTGCGGGCATGAACTCATACAGGGGAAACATCAACAGACGAACCGTCGCCGGCATCGCAGCAGCAGCCGTCGTGGTCGGCGTCACCGCCGCCGGTGCGATCGGTGCGACACACGACCTCTCGGCCCACGGAGGTGCCACTCGGCTCTCCGGCGACCAGAGCAAGACCCTCAAGTCCGCCATCGACGGCGGCCGGGCTGACAACGTCATCCTGCTCATCGGCGACGGCATGGGCGACTCCGAGATCACCTCGGCACGCAACTACCAGTACGGCGCCGACGGCCGGTTCCCCGGCATCGACGCGTTGCCGTTCACGGGCCAGTACACGACGTTCTCGCTGACCAAGGACGGCAAGACCGACTACGTCCCCGACTCGGCCGCGACCGGAAGCGCTTGGGCGACGGGCACCAAGACGTACGACAACGCCGTGTCGGTCGACATCCGCGGCAAGGCGCAGCCGACCCTGCTCGAGCTGGCCAAGAAGCGCGGTCTCAAGACCGGCGACGTCACGACCTCGGAGATCCAGGACGCGACGCCGGCCGTGCAGGTCTCCCACATCTCGGCCCGCTCCTGCTACGGCCCGGTCAAGACGGCCGCGACGTGCCCCGAGGCAGCGTTGGAGAACGGCGGCCCCGGCTCGATCAGTGAGCAGCTGCTCAAGACCCGTCCCGACGTGACCCTTGGCGGAGGCGCGGCGACGTTCAACGAGAAGGCGACGGCCGGGAAGTGGAAGAACCTCACTCTCCTCGACCAGGCCGAGCGCCGCGGCTACCAGCTGCCGACCGATCTGGCCTCGCTCAACAAGATCACGAAGGCCAACCAGAAGAAGCCGGTGCTCGGCCTCTTCGGTCCGGGCAACCTGCCGGTGCGCTGGGTCGGACCGGCCGCGACGATCGACGGCAGCAAGAAGCCGGCGGAACGCTGCAAGGACAACTCGGCGCGTCCGGCGTCGCAGCCGTCGCTGGCCGCGATGACCAAGAAGTCGATCCAGCTGCTCGACAGCGGCAACAAGAAGGGCTTCTTCCTCCAGGTCGAGGGCGCCAGCATCGACAAGCAGGACCACGCGGCCGACGCGTGCGGCCAGATCGGTGAGACGGTCGACCTCGACGAGGCGGTCAAGGTGGCCCTGGACTTCGCCAAGAAGGACAAGCACACGACGGTCATCGTCACGGCCGACCACGCCCACACCAGCCAGATCATCGAAGCCGGCAGCACCTCGCCCGGCCTCACGACGAACCTGCTGACCAACGAGGGCAGCCCGATGACCCTCAACTACGGCACCTCGCCGGCCGGCGGCTCGCAGCAGCACACGGGCACGCAGCTCCGGGTCGCGGCGTACGGACCCCAAGCGGCGAACTTCGTCGGACTGACCGACCAGACCGACATGTTCTTCACCATCTCGCGGGCTCTGAAGCTCAAGCCGTAGCCCGCCGCCGCAGCGGTCGCGGCCGTCCGACTCCGTCACGCACGGGGCTCGCGACGGCCGCGACACGCCGAATGTTTACAACATGTATCGGGATACGATACGTTTCTCTGACTGCTCCCAGCCGGAGCGACGAAACTGTAGAAGGAGGTGGACCTCATGAAGAAGCTCAACACCACGACTCTCGCCCCGATCTGGCGCGATGCCGTCGCGTCTTTTGCCGGTCCCATCTCCGGAGCAGTGCACCTGAAGTAGCCCACACTCGTTGGCACTTCTGCCGCTTCGGATCTTCGATCTGAGGCGGTTTTTCTTTTGTCCGAACATCTACTCCACCCATCCAACCTTCAAGAGAGGAGGCGCGCTATGACCACGAAGCCCGATACACGACTCATGCCCGCACAGAACCCGACCGATCCGACCACAGGAAACGATCGAGAGGGGGTGAAGGCCGTGGGTATCCTCAACTCCCGTCAGGGCCGCAAGCGCGCCTGGGACGAGATGTCCGAGATCGACCGTGTCGTGCTCCTGGAGTCGGTGCGTCAGCGCCGCAAGGTCCAGAAGCAGAACCTCGCGATCCAGAACGAGATCTACCGTTTGCGTAGCATGCGCTGATCGCAGCTGAATGAGCGAGCGGCGGGCAGGGAGCAGTCCCCGCCCGCCGCTCGTCTGCGTTCAGCGCGCGGAGATGGCCTCGTCGAGGGCCAGGATGCGTCGCGCATCCCGTACGTGAAGCTCCTCGACCATGCGGCCGTTGAACGTCACCACACCCTGTCCTGCAGCCTTGGCCTCCTCGAACGCCGAGATCATGGCCTTGGCGTGCTCGACCTCGTCATGGGAGGGCCCGAACACCGCGTTGGCCGGCTCGACCTGGCTCGGGTGGATCAGCGTCTTGCCGTCGAAGCCCATCTCGCGGCCCTGTCGCGCCTCGGCGTCGAAGCCCTCGAGGTTCTTCACGTCGTTGTAGACGCCGTCGAGGATGACCTTGCCGGCAGCGCGGGCGGCGAGCAGTGCGATCGACAACGAGGTGAGGACCACGGGGTTGCGCCCCGGCACGTGAAGCCCGTACGTCTCGTTGACCACGTCGTTCGTGCCCATGACGATCACGGTGAGCCGGTCATGGGCAGCGGCGATCTCGCCGGCCTGGAGCAGCGCGACCGGCGTCTCGACCATGGCCCAGAGCGCCGTCGTGTCGGGCGCACCGGCCTGCTCGAGCGCGGCGACGAGCTGGAGGACCTCGGCGGCCGAGTTCACCTTGGGGACGAGCACGGCGTCGGGGCCGGCCTTGGCGGCCGCGGCGATGTCGGCGTCGTGCCACTCGGTGCCGATGCCGTTGACGCGGATCGCGAGCTCGCGGTGGCCGTAGTCGCCGGAGGTCACGGCGGCGCACACCCGGTCGCGTGCTTCGGGCTTGGCGTCGGGCGCGACAGCGTCCTCGAGGTCGAGGATCAGGGCATCGGCGTCGATGCCCTTGGCCTTCTCGAGCGCCCGTTCGTTGGCGCCGGGCATGTAGAGGACGGAGCGTCGGGGCCGCAGCAGGGTGTCAGTCATGGGGAGCTCCTAGAGGTCGTAGGCGGCGGCGAGCTCGGGATCGCGCTCGGCGAGGGCCTTGGCGAGGTCGAGCATGACCTGGCACTGCTTGCAGGAGGCGTCGTCCTCCATCTTGCCGTTGATCATGACGGCGCCCGAGCCGTCGCCCATCGCCTCGACGACCTCCTTGGCATGGGCGACGTCGGCCGGGTCGGGGGAGAAGACCTTGCGGGCGATGTCGATCTGCACGGGGTGCAGGCTCCACGCGCCGACGCAGCCGAGCAGGAACGCGTTGCGGAACTGGTCCTCGCACGCGACGACGTCCTTGATGTCACCGAACGGGCCGTAGAACGGCAGGATGTCGTTGGCCGCGCACGCGTCGACCATGCGCGCGATCGTGTAGTGCCAGAGGTCCTGCTGGTACGTCGTCCGGCCCGCGTAGAGGTCGTCGCCCTTGGGATCCTCGCGGACGAGGTAGCCGGGATGGCCGCCGCCCACGCGCGTCGTCTTCATGCGACGGCTCGCTGCGAGGTCGGCCGGCCCGAGGGAGATGCCCTGCATGCGCGGGCTCGCGGCGGCGATCTCCTCGACGTTCGTCATGCCTTCCGCGGTCTCGAGGATCGCGTGGACCAGGATCGGCCGGGTCAGGCCGGCGCGTGCCTCGAGCTGCGCGAGCAGGCGGTCGACGTAGTGGATGTCCTGCGCGCCCTCGACCTTGGGCACCATGACGACATCGAGCTTGTCGCCGATCTCGGTGACCAGGGTGATGAGGTCGTCCAGCGCCCACGGCGAGTCGAGGCTGTTGATCCGGGTCCACAGCTGGGTCTGGCCGAAGTCGGTCTGCTTCGCGATGTCGACGAGTCCCTGGCGGGCGGCTTCCTTGTTCTCGGTCTTGATGGCGTCCTCGAGGTTGCCGAGGATGATGTCGACCTTGGCCGCGATCTCGGGGACCTTCGCCTGCATCTTCTCGTTGCTCGGGTCGAAGAAGTGGATCATCCGGCTCGGCCGGAACGGCACGTCCGCCACCGGCGCGGGTGCGCCGACGGCCAGAGGACGAAGGAAGGCTCGGGGGTTTCGCACGCGGTTCACTTCTCTTCCCTGATGAGGACAAAACTTCTCTCAGTATGTCCATCGGCCGAGGTCAGCGGCTAGGGCGGGGGTCACACCCTCACAGCCGGGTCAGGTCGACCGGCTCGAACGTGCGGTCGCCGCCGGCGTCGCCGGTGTTCACCGTGCCTTGCAGCTCGACCATCATGATCGCGGTCTCCGCCTCGGCCACCGGCCGGTGCTCGACGCCTCTGGGCACCACGTACATGTCGCGTGGGCCGAGCACGACGTTGCCGTCACGCAGCTCGATCGTCAGCTCGCCGTCGAGCACTATGAAGAGCTCGTCGGAGTTGGGGTGGGCGTGCCAGATGAACTCGCCCTGGATCTTCGCGACCTTGACGTCGTGGTCGTTGACGGTTGCGACGAGGCGCGGCTCCCAGTGCTCGTCGAACGAGGCGAGGACGTCATCGAGACGGCACGAGTCCATGTGGCCATCGTCTCACCTGCCGTCAAGGTTCCGTCAAGGTTCGCTAGCGCCGCGTCAAGGCGGGCCGTGAACGCGGGTCGTGGGTGTGCGATGAGGTCATGACCTTCGATTCCGCAGTCCTGCTGGTGATCGTGATCGGCTTGCTGGCCTATCTCGTCGCCGCCCTGATCCTGCCCGACAAGTTCTGAGCCGCGCATGAACGACACCGTCTCCGGCCTCCTCACGCTCGCTGCTCTCTTCGTTCTGCTCGCTGCCGTGTACGCCCCGCTCGGCGACTACATGGCGCGGGTCTTCACGACGTCGTCGCACTGGCGGATCGAGAAGCGCCTCTATCGCTTGATCGGGGTGAACCCGGACTCGGAGCAGACCGCGCGCTCGTACACGCTCAGCGTCCTCGGGTTCTCGCTGATCAGCATCATCGCGCTCTACGTGATCCTTGTCGGGCAGAGCCTCCTGCCCTTCGATCGCGGATTGCCAGGCATGCCTTGGGAGATGGGGCTCAACACCTCGATCTCGTTCGTCACGAACACCAATTGGCAGTCGTACGGTGGTGAGTCGACGCTGGGCTTCGCCGCCCAGGCCGGGGGGCTCGCGGTGCAGAACTTCCTGTCGGCTGCGGTCGGAATCGCCGTTGCGGTCGCCCTGATTCGCGGGTTCGTGCGCTCACGCAGCGGTGAGCTCGGAAACTTCTGGGTCGACCTGGTGCGCGGAACTTTGCGCATCCTGCTGCCGATCGCGTTCGTCGGTGCCATCCTGCTGATCTCACAGGGTGCGATCCAGAACTTCAGCGACCACACGGTGCACGCGATCTCGGGCGGCTCTCAGGTGATCCCCGGTGGACCGGTGGCCAGCCAGGAGTCGATCAAGGAGCTCGGCACCAACGGTGGCGGGTTCTTCAACGCGAACTCCGCGCACCCGTTCGAGAACCCCACACCGTTCAGCAACCTGCTCGAGATGTTCTTCATCCTGGTCATCCCCGTCAGCCTGACCCGCACGCTGGGCACGATGGTCGGCAGTCGCAAGCAGGGCTTGTCGATCCTGGGCGCGATGACCTTCCTGATGGGTGTCGCCCTGGCCCTGACGACCTGGGCCGAGGTCGGTGCACACTCGCCGGCTGCCAGGCTCGCCGGCGGAGCGATGGAGGGCAAGGAGACCCAGTTCGGCACGTGGCTCTCGTCGATGTTCGCGGTGTTCACCACCGGCACCTCGACCGGGGCCGTCAACGCATCGCACGACTCCTTCACGCCGGTCGGTGGAGGGACGGTCCTGGTCAACATGATGCTCGGTGAGGTCTCGCCGGGCGGCGTCGGCGCCGGCATCTACGGCATCCTTGTCATGGCGATCCTGACCGTGTTCATCGCCGGGCTCATGGTCGGGCGTACGCCAGAGCTCCTCGGCAAGAAGATCGGCCGCAAGGAGATGACGTACGTCGCCCTGTACACGCTGAGCGTGCCGGCGATCGTCTTGGTGGGCATCGGCGCGGCGATCGCACGATCGACCACACGTGACGTCATGGGCAATCCGGGCGGCCATGGATTCAGCGAGGTGGTGTACGCCTTCACGTCCGCAGGCAACAACAACGGCAGTGCGTTCGGCGGCATCACCGTGACCTCAGACTTCTTCCAGCTCTCCCTGGCGGCGGCGATGTTGCTCGGCCGGTTCATCCCGATCATCTTCGTGCTCGCCCTCGCCGGCTCGCTCGCCAGACAGGGCAAGGTCCCGGTCACGGCCGGCACGTTGCCCACCCACACACCTTTGTTCGCTGGGCTCCTCGTCGGCGTGATCCTCCTGATCACCGGCCTGACGTTCTTCCCCTCGCTGGCCCTCGGACCCCTCGCGGAGGCTTTGTCATGACGCTCCACTCCCTGCTGTCTCAGCTGCCCCAGGCCTTGCTCAAGCTCGACCCGCGCCACCTGTGGCGCAGCCCGGTCATGTTCATCGTCTGGATCGGGTCCTTGATGACGACAGTCATCGCGGTCACCGATCCCAGCGTGTTCGCCTGGACCGTCGCCGTGTGGCTCTGGCTGACGGTCATCTTCGGCAACCTCGCCGAAGCCGTCGCGGAGGGCCGCGGCAAGGCGCAGGCGGCCTCGCTGCGGGCCGCTCGTACGGATGTCACGGCGCTTCGGATCAACCCCGACGGCACCGAGTCGCAGGTCGCCGGCACGGAGCTCAAGAAGGGGGACCGCGTCCTGGTCCGGGCCGGTGAGGTCATCCCCGGAGACGGCGACGTCGTCGAGGGCGTCGCCTCGGTCGACGAGTCGGCCATCACCGGCGAGTCCGCCCCCGTCATCCGGGAGGCCGGCGGCGATCGTTCGGCCGTCACCGGTGGCACCAAGGTGCTGTCGGACCAGATCGTCGTTGAGATCACCTCGGCGCCGGGAGAGACCTTTCTCGACCGGATGATCGCGCTGGTCGAGGGCGCGTCACGCCGCAAGACGCCGAACGAGATTGCTCTCTCGATCCTTCTGGTGAGCCTGACGATCGTGTTCCTGCTCGCCGTGGCGACCCTGCGGCCGATGGCGGCCTACGCCGGCGCACCGCAGAGCACGTTGGTGCTTGTCGCCCTCCTGGTGTGCCTCATCCCGACGACGATCGGCGCGCTGCTGAGTGCCATCGGCATCGCCGGCATGGACAGGCTCGTCAGGGTCAACGTCCTCGCGATGTCGGGTCGCGCAGTCGAGGCCGCCGGTGACGTCAGCACACTGCTGCTCGACAAGACCGGCACCATCACGTACGGCAACCGGCAGGCCTCGCGGTTCGTCCCGGCGGAGGGGGTCACCGCTGAGCAGATGCGTGATGCGGCCCGACTCTCGAGCCTCGCGGACCAGACGCCGGAGGGCCGCTCGATCGTCGAGCTCGCGCTGGCTCAGGGCGCCGACGACAACGACCTTCCCGTCGGGGCGGAGTTCGTCGAGTTCACGGCGCAGACTCGGATGTCCGGAGTCGACCTTGCCGACGGACGAACCATCCGCAAGGGCGCCGGTTCGTCCGTGGCCGCATGGGTTGGCCCTGCGACAGGATCGGGATCCACGGGATTGCCGGATGGAGTTCAGCTGACGATCGACGAGGTCGCCGGGAGCGGCGGCACGCCTCTCGTGGTCGCCGAGATGAATGCCGCTGGCACAAAGGTCCTCGGGGTCGTGCACCTCAAGGACGTCGTCAAGGAGGGCATGACCGAACGATTCGCCGAGCTGCGCCGCATGGGCATCCGGACGGTGATGATCACGGGTGACAACCCGCTCACCGCCGCGTCCATCGCACGTGAGGCAGGCGTCGACGACTTCCTCGCTGAGGCCACGCCGGAGGACAAGATGCGGCTGATCCACAAGGAGCAGGAGGGCGGTCACCTCGTCGCCATGACGGGTGACGGCACCAACGATGCTCCCGCGCTGGCTGCTGCCGACGTCGGCGTGGCGATGAACTCAGGCACGTCCGCCGCCAAGGAAGCCGGCAACATGGTCGACCTCGACTCCGACCCGACCAAGTTGATCGACATCGTGGCGATCGGCAAGCAGCTGCTCATCACACGTGGAGCTCTCACCACGTTCTCGATCGCCAACGACGTGGCCAAGTACTTCGCGATCATCCCGGCGATGTTCCTGGCGGCATACCCCTCGCTGGACTCGCTCAACGTCATGAAGCTCTCGACGCCGACCTCGGCAATCACGTCTGCCGTGATCTTCAACGCGTTGGTCATCGTGGCGCTGATCCCGCTCGCCTTGAAGGGGGTCAAGTTCCGCGCCGCTTCGGCTGAGTCGGTCCTGCGTCGCAACATCCTGGTCTTCGGCCTCGGAGGAGTCATCGCACCGTTCGTCGGGATCAAGCTCATCGATCTCATCGTCTCGACCATCCCAGGAATCGGGTAACCATGAACACAGACTTCATCCGCCAGACCTTCGTCGGGCTCAAGATCCTGCTCGTCATGACCGTCGTGCTCGGGGTCGCGTACCCAGCAGCAGTGTGGGGCGTCGGGCAGGTAGCGTTCCACGACAAGGCGAACGGACAGATCGTGTCACAGCGCGGGCATGACGTCGGTTCGGCCATCATCGGCCAGAACTTCAAGGTTGCGGACGACCGGTGGTTCCACGGCCGGCCATCAGCCGCAGAGTACGACGGGCTGGCGTCGGCTTCGTCCAACCTCGGTCCGTCGAACCCGGACCTGCTGGCGTCGGTCAAGAAGCGCCAGCAGCAGATCGCGAAGGTGGAGGAGGTCCCCGTCTCGCGGATTCCCGCCGACGCAGTCACGGCCTCCGCCTCGGGTCTCGACCCCTACATCTCGCCCGCCTATGCCGCATTGCAGGTCGCCCGTGTCGCCAGGGAACGTGGCCTGTCCGCTTCCAGTGTGAAGAGGCTCGTCGAGAGGTACACGTCGGGGCGGCAGCTCGGCTTCCTCGGCGAGCCGAAGGTTGACGTGCTCGAGCTCAACCTGGCGCTCGAGCGACAGTGAGGCGTCCGCGAGGTGCACACTGAAGACGTGCAGCACGAAGCGAGGCAGCGAGGTGTCCTGCGGGTCTACCTCGGCGCGTCGCCGGGGGTGGGCAAGACCTTCGCGATGCTCGATGAGGGGCAGCGCCGTGCCGCCAGAGGGACCGACGTGGTCATCGGATACGTCGAGACGCATGGGCGGGTCCACACCGAAGAGCAGATCGGCGAGCTTGAGCTGATACCGCGCCGCACCATCGAGTACCTGGGGACGGCACGCCAGGAGATGGATCTCGACGCGATACTCGTTCGTCGACCTGAGGTGGTCCTCGTCGACGAGCTGGCTCACACCAACATCCCCGGTGCCCAGAACGAGAAGCGTTGGCAGGACGTCGAGGCACTTCTCGAGGCGGGCATCTGCGTCATCACGACGGTCAACATCCAGCACCTCGAGTCGCTCAACGACGTCGTCGAGTCGATCACGGGCATCCGTCAGCAGGAGACCGTTCCCGACAAGGTCGTCCGTCAGGCGGATGCGATCGAGCTCACTGACATGAGCCCGCAGGCACTGCGACGTCGCATGGCGCACGGCAACATCTACGCCGCCGACAAGGTCGACGCGGCGCTCTCGCAGTTCTTTCGCGAGGGCAACCTCACGGCGTTGAGAGAGCTCGCGCTGCTCTGGCTGGCCGATCGGGTCGACGAGGGGCTCGACCGGTACAGGGACCAGCACGGGATCGACTCGACCTGGGCAGCTCGTGAGCGGATCGTTGTCGCGGTGACCGGGGGACCCGAGTCGGAGGTGCTGCTGCGGCGTGCTTCTCGCATCGCGTCACGCACCGGTGGCGGGGAGTGGATGGCCCTGTACGTGACCCGGGGCGACGGCCTCGTCCAGATGGACCCCGCTCGCCTCCACAAGCTGCACGTCATGACGGAGGACATGGGTGGGACGTTCCACACTGTCATGGGCGATGACCCGGCGGTGGCGATCCTCGACTTCGCCAAGGCCGAGAACGCGACCCAGGTCCTGATCGGTGCCAGTCGCCGCGGCCGGCTGTCGACGCTGGCCAACCCGGGCATCGGCGAAGTCGTGATCGCCGAGTCGGGTGACATCGACGTGCACATCGTCACGCACGACCAGGCGCGCAAGAAGCGCCGCACCATGCGCCGGGCCTCGGAGCTGAGCGGACGGCGGCGCGCGTGCGGCTTCGTCATGGGCGCCGTCGGGCCGTTGGTGCTGTCCGCACTTCTGTTGGCCACGCCGGACTTCCACGGCCTGCCGACCGAGTCGATGCTCTACATGGCCCTGGTCGTGGCGACCGCCATCGCCGGCGGCCTCGTCCCGGCGGTCGTGAGTGCATTCGTCAGCGGTTTCGCGCTGAACTTCTTCTTCACGCCGCCGCTCCACAAGCTGACCGTGGCCAGTGGCGAGAACGCGTTCGCCCTGCTGCTGTTCGTCGTGGTGGCGATTGCGGTGTCGTCGGTCGTCGACCTAGCGGCTCGCCGAACCGTGCAGGCCGAGAAGGCGAGCGCGGAAGCTGATGCCCTCTCGGTCTTGTCGCACAGCCTGCTCCATGCCGGTGACATGCGAACGCTGCTGGCCGGAGCGTGTGAGCTGTTCGGGATGCGGGGCGCGGCGATTATCGGCCCCGACGGCGACGTCTCGATCGGCTACGGTGCGCCGGTCACCGATCTCGCCTCTGCGGACGTCACCGTGAGGGTTGATGACGAGTCCTACCTGGCGCTCGTCGGCCGATCCCTCGCCGCCGCCGACCAACGACTGCTCAAGGCGTACGCCGCACATGCGTCGGTGCTGGGCGAGCGCCGTCGTGCGATGAAGGAGAGCAGTGAGCGGCGCGTGCTCGAAGAGACCGACCGAACACGTACGGCACTCCTCGCCGCGGTCTCCCACGACCTGCGCTCGCCGTTGGCAGCCGTCAAGGCTGCCGTCAGCAGTCTCCGCAACGACCAGATCACCTGGTCGCCCGAGGATGAGCGGGCGCTGCTCGCAACCGTGGAGGAGGGGGCGGATCGCCTCGACGACCTCGTGGCCAACCTGCTCGACATGAGTCGACTGCAGATGGGTGTGGTCAACGCCCACGTCGACGAGGTCGAGGTGGAAGCAACGATTCGTACGGCTGTCGCGACGTTGGCCGGACGTCAGCGCGTTGACGTCACTGTCGCCCACGACGCGGCTCTCCTCGCCGGCGATGCGGGACTGCTCGAGCGCGTGATCGCAAATCTCGTCGGCAACGCTCTCACCTATGCTCGCGACGACTCCAAGGTCCAGGTCGACGCCTCGACGGCAGGGGAGCGCGTGCTGATCCGGATCGTCGACACAGGTCCGGGGGTGCCGCTGGACCAGCGCGATCGGCTGTTCGAGCCATTTCAACGGCTGGGCGACGTTCCGCGCGGTGAGGGCATCGGGCTCGGCCTGGCGGTCGCCCGCGGTCTCACCGAGGCGATGGACGGTACGTTGACCGTCGAGGACACCCCCGGCGGAGGACTGACGTTCATCCTCGACCTGCCGGGAACCCGCTCCGTGCTCGGTGGAGGGCAGCCATGACATTCGTGCTCGCAGTCGATGACGACCCGGCCATCTTGCGGACGCTCTCGATCAATCTCCGGGCCAGAGGGTATGACGTCGAGACGGCGGGTGATGGTCGATCGGCGTTGCAGATCGTGGACGAACGGATGCCGGACGTCGTGATCCTCGACCTGGGCCTGCCCGACCTCGACGGCGTCGCCGTGCTCAAGCGACTTCGCGGCCACACCCGCGTGCCGGTCGTCGTCCTGTCCGCCCGCCACGAGTCGGACGACAAGGTCGAGGCGCTGGACGAAGGGGCGGACGACTACGTCACCAAGCCCTTCGACATCGAGGAGCTGCTGGCGAGGGTGCGGGCGGCGATCCGGCGAAGCGGAGGCGACGGTGCTCCGCTCGTCGTGGAGTCCGGGGAGGTACGCCTCGACATCACGGAACGCGTGGCCACGCGGTCAGGGGAGGACGTTCGCCTCACCCCGACCGAGTGGCACATCGTGGAGGTGCTCGCCCGTCGTGAGGGTCGCTTGGTGCGTCAGGGCGAGCTGCTCCACGAGGTGTGGGGCCCGGCATATGACCGCGAGACCAACTACCTGCGGGTCTACCTCGCACAGATCCGGCGCAAGCTCGAGCGCGATCCGTCCAAGCCGACGATGTTCCTGACCGATCCCGGCATCGGCTACCGGCTCGTCGTCTGAGGTCTGCGGTCAGCCCACGTGGACGCGGGGACGTCGGTCCGGGTCCGGCTCGGCCTCCCGGAGCACCTCGCGCGTGACCGGCGCGATCTCCCCGTCCCCGACAAACAGGAACCTCAGGAAGTTGACGATCGGGTTGCCCTCGGTCCAGCTGAAGTACGCATGCGGGATCGTCCCGGTGCTCTCACGGATGTCCATCAGCAACGCAGCGATCGTGTTGGCGATGACCGAGCTGCGCACCTTGAGGACCCGGTAGCCGAACCGCTCTTCGCCGATGACCTCCAGGTCGCCCTCGAAGTCGGAAGCATCAGCGACGGTGACTTCGACGAAGATCAGTGGCGCCCACGCCGGTATGCCGTTGTCCTCGCGCACCTCGGTGGCCTTCTCCCTGTACATGCGGGCGGTGCCCTCACCCGGTTCCTTGGGAATCAGCCGAACGGTGCCGCACTTGGCTGCCCCGGCGATGTAGTGCGTGGCCGTCTCGTCCATCTCGATACTGACCGCCCGCAGCTCCAGCGACCGGCGCGTGCGGGACACGAACGAGACGAGCACGATCGCCAAGATGAAAAGGCCACCGATCTTGACCCCGTCTGGACGTTCGAAGACGTTCGCGATCGTGGTGTAGAAGAACACCGTGGACACGGCTGCGAAGGCGATCGTGGCATTGCGGTGCCGACGCCGGTACTCGGTCAGGGTCACCGCGACGGAGGCCGAGCTGATCAGCACCAGCACTCCGGTGGCGTACGCGCCGCCTTGCGCATCGACGCTGGCGTCGAAGATCCAGGTCACGAAGAACGCGACGGCCATGAAGACCAGGACCAGAGGGCGAACTGCCTTGGTCCACGACGGTGCCATGCCATAGCGCGGCAGATAGCGGGGGACGAGGTTGAGCAGGCCGGCCATCGCCGACGCGCCGGCAAACCAGAGGATCGCGATGGTGCTGACGTCGTACACGGTCCCGAACGTGGCGCCGAGCTGTTCGTGCGCGAGAAACGCCAATGCGCGACCGTTGGCCTCGCCGCCGACCTCGAAGTCGTCCGGCTTGATCAAGAGGGCGGCCACAATGCTCGACAACACCAGGTAGATGCTCATGATGACGGCCGCTGTCAGCAGCAACTTGCGGGCCCCGATGATCCGACCTTCAGGCTTGGCTTCGGTGTCGTCCGGTGCTCCTGCGATCTGCGGCATGACCGCGACGCCGGTCTCGAACCCCGAGAGACCCAGGGCGAGCTTCGGAAAGACGATCAGAGCCACCGCGGCAACGGCGAACCAGTTGTGATTCTCGGACATCAGAAGCTTGTGCCAGTCGCCGAAGACGTGGGGATTGCGAGCGATCTCAATGAATGATGAGACGAGGACGACGGCGTTCAGAGCCAGGTATGCGATCACCAGGACCACGGCGATGCCGATGGCCTCCTTGAATCCGCGCAGGAACACTGCACCGAGCGCAGCGAGAAACACGAGGGTGATCAGGACGACGTGGCCCTCGAGGAAGTCAGGGGCGAAGGGGTTCTCGAGCACGTGCGCTGAGGCGTCGGCTGCCGAGAGCGTCATGGTGATGAGGAAGTCGGTGCACGCGAACCCCAACATCACGAGCACGAACAGCTTGCCCGCCCACCACGGCAGGACCTTCTCAAGCATGGCGATCGACCCTTCGCCATGTGGGCTCTCGCGGGCCACGCGGCGATAGACCGGCAGCGCGCCGAACAGCGTCAGCGCCACCAGCACGAGGGTGGCGATGGGCGCGACCGCGCCGGCCGCGAGGGCGGCGATGCCAGGTTGATAACCGAGCGTGGAGAAGTAGTCGACGCCAGTCAGGCACATGACCTGCCACCACGGGTGGCGGCGGTGATCCTCAGACACCTTGCCATGCGGGCCGTGTAGCTCACCGGCGGTGTCACTCAGCCCGTCCAACATCCACCGTCGAAGGCCTGTCCTGGGAGCCGTGCTCGTCACTGGGTTGCGTCCTCACTGGACCACCGACTTGGTCGTCCGCGCCATCGTACGGACGAAAATTTGGCGGTTCATCCGTTCTGGGACCGCAGGGCGTCAAGATCGCGTCAAGATTTCGCCGCGTGACTGTCTACTCCGTTGTCGCGCGCAACCATGGAGGCATGGGAAACGCTTGGTTCGAGCGCCACCGCCCTGCCTTGATCGGCATCGCTGCAGGTCTGCCGCTCGTGTGGTGCTCGGTTGCCGCCCGGATGCGTGTGGACGTCACCGCAGCAACCGCGGCGCTCGTGCTGGTCGCCGTGGTCGTGGCAGCCTCCGCGACGGGAGATCGACTGGCCGGTGTGGTCGCGGCGGCCTCCGGAGGGTTGTGGTTCGACTACTTCCTCACCAAGCCGTTTCACCGGTTCACCATTGAGGACTCCGACGACATCGAGGTGACGCTTCTGCTGGTCCTGGTGGGAATCGGCGTGACAGAGCTCGCAATCTGGGGCGGACGTCAGCAGGCAAAGGCCAGTCGCCGAGCGGGCTACCTCAACGGGCTCATGGCGACCTCGCAGATCGTCTCGGCGCAGGTGTCGACGACAGCCCTGATCGATCAGGTGGGCGCTCACATCGCCGAGCTGCTCGAGGTGGACGCGTGCGACTTCGTCGAGGCCGGCGCCATTCGTCGCGACAGTGCCGTGCTCGGACCCGACGGTGAGGTGACGATCCGCGGGAGTCTGGTCAACGTCGATCGTGACGGCCTGCCGGTGCTGGGCGAAGTCGTGCTGCCCGCTCGGCACCGCGGTGTGGTCGAAGGAGCGTTCTTGATCGTCGCAGCCACCAGGATCGTACGGCCGACGCTCGAGCAGCGACGGGTTGCGGTGGCGCTGGCAGACCAGGCGGGCGCGGCGCACGCGTCTCAGGAATCTGCGCCACCGCTTGACTAGGAATCGCCCCCGCACCTCCAGTTCGAGGTATGACGCATCATGCAACCAAAATCGGCCTAAAAGTTGCGGGATCGGCCATTAAGGTCTAGTCATTATCCGCCCTAGTTCATCGGGACTAGGCGGTGTGGCCCGTCGTGATCAAATCTGCCTCGATCGCCGAAATTCCGGCCATTTCGGGACCGTTCGACGTGACGTAGCCCAGCCACGTGGCGTTGTCTAGGTGCACAGGTCACGGCGCACTCCCACTTGCCGCGGCCGACCCGCAGCCGAGGACTCCCCCTTGACTACGACTCGAACCGTTCCGTGCAGGGGCGATACGGATGGAGTTATCTGTCATGAAAAAGATATTGCTCGTACTAGCGATGATTGCGGCCAGCGTGTTCCTCGCGCAGCCCGCCGTCGCCGACGAGGGAGACGCGCCGGCCGAGCCGGCCGTCGAGAACACCACAGACGCGCCGAAGGAGGCAGCTGACGAGGCTCCGGCACCGGAGACCTCCGAGCCGCAGCAGGAAGCGCCGGCCGAGACCACGCCTCCGGCAGCCGATCCCGAGCCGGAACCGGTCGTCAACGACGACCCTGTCGCTCCCGTAGGTGACGCCAATGAGCCGGCCGACACGCCGGACGACTCTACTTCGGGCAACGCACCCAACGAGGACGACACCGAAGGCGCCGCAGCATCTGCCGCCGCCGTCGATCTCGAAGCCAAGGTGACCATCTGCCACGTCCCGCCGGGCAACCCCGCAAACGCCCACGCCATCTCGGTGAGCTACAACTCCATCGTGAAGGGCGAGGGACACGGCAAGAACAACGCTGCCCACTCGCAGGACTGGATCCCCGCCTTCGAGTACATGGACGGCGACGACGTCAAGCAGTACCCGGGCCGCAACACCAACGCTGCGAACCCCTGTGGTGACGCGCCTGGGCTGACCGAGGTCGGGACCGATGATCCCACTCTGGTCGGGCCGACGTGTGTGGCTGACGGCTTCGTCCAGCTCCCGACGTCCGAGGGCGTGACGTACACGATCACACCGTCGAACTCGCCTGGAGATGTCGATGTGGACGCGACGGCGAACGCGAACTACATCATCGACGACCAGGCGACGATTCACTGGGACTTCCTCGTCCTGGAGAAGCTGGCCGGCGACGATCCCCAGTGCGTGCTGGTGGACAGCACCGATCTGACGATCTGTCACCGCACCGACAGCAACGTCAACCCGTACAACGCGATCGGGCCGGCCACGGCCGGCATCGTCCACGGGCACGACACGGAGCACGAAGGCCCCCTGTGGGATCCGACGCTGAAGGCGCAGCACATCGAGTGGGGCGACATCATCCCGCCGTACACGTTCGACAACGTGGAGTATCCAGGCCAGAACTGGACCGCCGAGGGCATCGCCTTCTACAACGACGGCAAGTGCGACGGCGCCGGGATCATCCCGGCCGAGATCACCGCTGATCCGCCGTTCGCCGATCCGGCTGACTGTGACGAAGACGGATCGCTCGTCCTGCCCGAGACCGACCACGTGCAGTACCTGGTCGAGCCGGTGTTCAACGGTCCCGGTGACTACACGATCACCGCGAGCGTGACGGACGAGGAGTTCGTGCTCGTCGGCCAGACGGTGTTCGAGGTCGCGGTCGGTGGCAAGCTGCCGACAGCGGACTGCGTGTCGCCGAACGACGACGAAGAGCCCGCCAAGGAGGACGACCTGCTGCCTGACACAGGTGGTCTGCCCCTCTGGGTGCTGCTCCTCGCAGGTCCGATGACGGCAGCAGGACTCCTGGTCCTGATGCGTCGCGAGCCGGTGAGCCACGCGTCCACCAGCGGTCGGATGCCGTCCTACTCGCTGATCCTTCCGCCGGTGAAGAAGCCGGCCGGGATCAAGCGGGCGCACGCCTCGACACAGCACATCGGCTTCATGAAGGCCGTGGGCAACGTCGTGGCAGCGATCGGCTCGTTCCTCCGCGGAGGACGTCGCTGATCAGGCACTGATCACGAGAGAGAAGGGGAGTCGCTTCGGCGGCTCCCCTTCTCGCGTCTGCGGGCGTCAGTCGTCCATGGCATCGGCGACGGCGGGGTCGCCGCCCTCGGCGCGCAGGCCGGCGACCACTCCGGCCCGGTCCGCATCCGAGCGGTTCTGGCTGAGCTTCGCCTTGGCCTCGACGCGCTCGACCGTCAGCTCCAGCCCGACGATCGCCTTGAGGTTCTTGGCGATGTACGTCTCGGGGGCATCGGTCACGGCCCAGGGCTGCTCGCGCGGGTGCTCGTGGTGGTCGGTCAGGCGGGTCACCGCGTCGCGCACCCATGCCGGGTCGTCGTGCACCCGGACGGTGCCCGTGAGGTGCACCGCCGAGTAGTTCCAGGTGGGCACGACCCGGCCGTGCTCGGCCTTGGCGGCGTACCACGACGGCGAGATGTAGGCCTGGGGGCCGGCGACGATCGCGAGGCAGCGGGCGCCTTCGCCGATCTGCCGCCAGTGGTCGTTGGCCAGGGCCATGTGGGCGATGACGGTGCCGCCGTCGGCGCTCCACAGCACGGGCAGGAGGGTCGCGACGGGGGTGCCGTCGGAGCCGATCGTCACGAGCTCAGCACTGCCGACAGCCTCGACGAACGCGCGGATGTCGTCGGGGTCGTCCATCACGTTGAAACGGGGGATGTACATGCCGCTCCTAGACGTCGTCGCTGTTGCTGATGCCGCGGCGGGCGGAGAGGAGCTCGAGCTCGGGACGGCCCGCGACGAAGTTCTCCACGGCGTCGAGGACGTCGATGACGTGGCGGCTGTCGGCCCCGACGAGGCAGGCTCCCACGCCCGCGCGGCGGTGCAGGTCGAGACTCCCGGTCTCGGCCGCCGAGACGCTGAACGTACGCCTCAGGTCGGCCACGAGCGGCCGCACGATCGACCGCTTCGTCTTGAGCGAGTGCACGTCGCCGAGCACGATGTCGAACTCGATCCAACCGATCCACATGCCACGATCATGACAGGGGCTGCGAGGATCGTGTCCGTGGTGTCACAGCTCGTACGTCTCGTGGTGTCCTGCGCGATCCTCGGCGTCGGCGTCGCGATGATCCTGATCGCGGCCCTCGGCTCTGACGGCTACTCCACGATGATCAACGGGCTGTCGATCGCGCTCGACGTGGAGTTCTGGATCGTCAACCTCGTGGTCGGCATCGCTCTCGTCCTGATGGCCTGGGCGCGCGGGCTCAGGCCGGGGCTCGGCACGATCACCCAGCCACTCGTCGTCGGCTTCGTCGTCTCGGGGCTCCTGGACGCGTTCGCCGAGCCCGATGCCTGGTGGGCGCGCGTCGGGCTGCTCGTGCTGGCGTTCCCGGTGCTCGCCGTCGGGGTGGCGGGCTACCTCGCCGTCGACGCAGGCGCCGGGCCGACGGAGGCCGCGGCGCTGGCGTTCGACCCTCCCGTGCCGTTCAGGTGGAGCTACAGCGTCGTGCAGGCCGGCGGGGCGCTCCTGGGCTGGGCGTGCGGTGCCGCGGTCGGCCCGGGCACGTTGCTCGTGATCTTCTTGCTGGGCCCGCTCGTCGACCTGCTCTCTGCGCGGTTCTCCCTGCTCTCGATCGAGCGTGCGGGCTAGGCAGCCTCGCCGTATCCGGCCCGCAGCTCGTCGACCAGGCTGGGCCGGGTCGGCTGCCAGCCGAGCTCGCTTCTCGCGCGCTGCCCGCTGGCCTGCTGGTCGAGGAGCAACGCCTCGCCGAAGCCGCCGAGGCGCTCGATGGTCGCGGCCGGGTCCTCCGCAACGACCTCACCGAGGGCCTCGCCGAGCTCCCGGACGGTCGGGTTCTGCCCGCTGACGCCGACGTACGTCCGACCGCCCGGCGCCTGTTCGAGCACGCGGACGTACAGATCTGCCAGGTCGTCGACGTGGACCGTGGTCCAGCGCTGGTCACCCGTGCCGAACAGCGCCACGGTGCCGGCCTCGGGCGAGGCGGCGAGCATCGCGGGGATGCCCTTGCCGTGGCCGTAGACGATGCCCGGCTGCACGACAGATGCCCTGATCCCGGACTCGAGCAGTCGCTGCTCGCTTGCCACGCGCCACGCCGTGAGGTCCGGCGCCGCGAGCGGGCTCGTCTCGGTAATGGCCGGGTTGTTGCCGTAGACCCAGATGCCGCCGGTGTGGACGAACGGCTTCTGGGTGCCGCTGAACGCCGCGATCGCGGCGTCGATCACGGCCTCGTTGAGCTCGGCGTCGCGCTCGTCGCCTCCCGCCGCGGTGTGGATCGCGGCGTCGTGGCCGCGCAGCTCTGCAGCGAGCCAGTCGGCATTGAACAGGTCACCGATGATGCCGGTGGCGCCGGCATCCTGGACGTGGAGCGAGGACTTCTGGCTGCGGACGACGGCGGTCACGCGGTGTCCGGTGGCGACCAGCTGGTCGAGCACGGCTGACCCGATGAAACCGGTTCCCCCGGTGAGCAAGATCTTCATGACAATGCCAACCGGGGGAGCGGGAGCGCTATTTCGTGACGTGGTTCACACGGTGGTTGCGTTGCGATGTCGGCTCGCCGGGTTTCGTCATCGGGCGGCTTCGCCGCGATCGCTCAACCTGACTTCGGCGCTCGGCCGCTGGCGGCCTCGACCTCAGTCAAACAGCTCGGTGAGCCAGTGCTCCTTCTTCTTCTTGCGGTACGGCTGCTGCCGGTTGTCATGGCGCGGCTGTTCGTAGCGCGGCTCCGCGTACTGCGGCTGCGCCGGAGCGGCAGCAGGAACGTCGGCCGTCGCGCGGTCGAGGATCTTGTCGAGCTCCCCGCGGTCGAGCCACACCCCACGGCACTCGGGGCAGTAGTCGATCTCGATGCCGGCACGTTCACTCATGACGAGGGTGGCGTTGTCGGTCGGACACTTCATGGATGATTCCTCCTTGCCACGCTCAACTCGGCGCAGCGCTCAGGAGTTCCCACCGGCCGCATGCGTCACACACGTACGGGCGACCGGCCGAGCCTCGAGCCGGCCGTCCGCGATCGGCTCGCCGCACACCTCGCAGCGGCCGTACGTGCCCTCGTCGATGCGGGCTCGTGCTGCGTCGACCTCGGCGAGGCGTCGTTCGGTCTGCTCGATCAACGCGCTGACCTGCGAGCGCTCGAACGCGATCGTCGAGCCCTCCGGGTCGTGCTCGTCGTCGGCGTTGGAGTCGAGGGAGGCATCGACGATGCCGGTGAAGTCGCGGGTCAGCGTCGCGAGCATCTGCAGGGCGGCCGAGCGTTCCTCGTCGAGCAGGACGAGGGCCCGGGCCTGGTCCATGCGGTTCGCCTCCTGAGAATGCGTGAAGGCCCCGTTCGGCGAGGAACGGGGCCTTCACAGTGCGGCATCAGGGACTCGAACCCCGAACCCGCTGATTAAGAGTCAGCTGCTCTGCCAATTGAGCTAATGCCGCGAAGCGGGTGCAACATTATCAGCCGCCTCCGGTCCCTCATAATCGAGGATCGCGTGCGCTGCATTGTGGCCGGCGATGCCGCTCACCGCGCCCCCGCGCCGGGCTCCGCTGCCGCACAGCAGGACGCGCGGATGGCTCGTCGCGACGCCCCAGCGCTCCGCGGGATGCCGGGGCTTTTCGTCCTCCTCGAGCCAGGGCCACTGCAGGTCGCCATGGAAGATGTGGCCGCCCGGCATCGCGAGCGCCTCCTCGATCTGGGCGGGCGTCTTGTGCTCGACGCCGAGGATCAGCGGCTCGATGGGCTCGTCGAGGTGGGCGTTGAGCGCGGTGAGGAACTGCGCGTACGCCGTGGCGGCGGCCGCCTCGTCCGGCAGCACCTCGTACGGCGTGTGGAGCCCGAAGTAGGTCAGGGTCTGGGCGTCCGTCGCGGCGAGGTCGGCGCCGAGGATCGAGCGGTCCGTGAGGGTGTGGCAGTAGAGCTCGCCGGAGGCGAAGTCCGGCAACGATCCGGCGGCTGCCTGTGCGTACGCGCGCTCGAGCTCGCTCATCGACTCGCCGAGGTGGAACGTGCCGGCGAACGCGATCGCCGGGTCGATGCCGGACCTGAGACGTGGGAGCCGCGAGACGAGCAGGTTGATCTTGAACTGCGAGCCCGACGGCTTGGACGGTGTCGGGTTGCTGAGCAGCCGCTCCAACACGTACGGGGCGACACCGCTGAGCACCCAGTCCGCCTCGATGACGAAGCCGTCGCCGCAGACGGTCGCGCCGACGTCGTACGCGTCGATCCCGTCGACCTCGCAGTTGGTGCGGATGTCGACGCCGGCCTCGCGCGCCACCCGTTCGAGCTCGGCGGTCACCGCGCCCATGCCGCCGACCGGGACGCGCCACTCGCCGGTGCCGTTGCCGATGAGGTGGTAGAGGAAGCAGCGGTTCTGCACGAGCGTGCGGTCGTGGAGCGAGGCGAACGTGCCGATCAACGCGTCGGTGCCGACGACCCCGCGCACGAGATCGTCGGCGAACCGCCGCTCGAGGGCCGTGCCGATGGGTTCGTCGACGAGGTCGGTCCAGATCGCCATCTCGACCTGGTCGCGCAGCTCACCGATGTGCGGGAGCGGCTCGAGCAGCGTGGGCGCGATCGCGTCGGCGACCGTGGCGACCTCGGCGTAGAAGCGGCGCCACGCGGTGAGCTCGTCGTCAGAGCCCGTGAGCGTACGGAACGACTCCTCGGTCGCCTGGCCCGGCACCGTCTCGACGAGCAGGCCGCCGCCGTCGTACGGCGTGTAGGACGCGGTGTCCCGCGAACGGAGCTCGAGGTCGAGCCCGAGCTCGGCGATCAGAGCCTCCGGCATGAGGCTGACGAGGTAGGAGTAGCGGGACAGCCGGGCGTCGAGACCGTCGAACACCGCAGCGCTGATCGCGGCGCCGCCGACGTGAGGCAGCCGTTCGAGGATCGTGACGCTGCGCCCGGCGCGTGCGAGGTAGGTCGCGGCGACCAACGCGTTGTGGCCACCGCCGACGATCACGACGTCGTGCTTCTCGGCTTCTCGTTCCATGGCCCCAGACTAGGACCGGTTATGCCCTCGAGGTCGCGGGTACGTCGCGCGCATGGAGCACGAAGGCGCCGAGGCATGGGTCCCGTCGACGCGCAGCGTCGCGAAGCTGGCCTCGGCGGCGGAGGAGTGTCGCGGTTGCGAGCTGTGGGAGGACGCCACGCAGGTCGTGTTCTCGCGCGGGCGAGCCTCGGCACGGCTGGCGCTGGTCGGGGAGCAACCCGGTGACCAGGAGGACCGGGCCGGCGAGCCGTTCGTCGGCCCCGCGGGCCGTGTGCTCGCCGATGCACTGGAAGCGGCAGACATCGATCCGTCGCGGGTCTACCTGACCAACGCCGTCAAGCACTTCCGCCACACGGTGCGCGGCAAGCGCCGCATCCACGAGAAGCCGGCCGTCGGGCACATCGTCGCCTGCCACCCGTGGCTCGAGGCGGAGCTGTCGGTCGTACGACCACACGTCGTCGTGTGCCTGGGCGCCACGGCCGGGCGGTCCGTCCTCGGGCGCGCCGTGCGGATCGGCGCCGAGCGGGGCCGGCTGATCGAACCGGAGCCGGGCGGCCCGCAGGTCGTCATCACGACCCACCCGTCCGCGCTGCTGCGCCTGCGGGACCGGAGCGAGTGGGGCGAGGCGTTCGACGGGTTCGTCGGCGATCTCCGGGTGGCGGCAGCCGCTGCGGACTGACGGTCAGAGGTGCTTGAGCGCCTCGCGCCGGGAGAGCCCGCTGAGCTCGGGATGCTCGGCGACGAACCGGCGCACCCAGTCCGGCTCGACGCGGGCGTACTCCCGCAGCGCCCACCCGATCGCCTTGCGGACGAAGAACTCCCGGTCCGCGATGTTGGGCTCGATGACCGCCGACAGCAGTGCCGGGTCCACCCGGTCACGGCGGCCGAGCTGACTGATGATCGCGAGGCGCCGCAGCCAGAGGTCGTCGGCGGTGCTCCATCGGAGTACGACGCCTGCCGCCTCGTCGGGGTGCGCGTCGTGGAGCTCGGCGATCCGGTGGGCGAGGTCGTCCACGTGGTCCCACCAGGCGCCGGTCGTGGCGAGGTGCTCGTACAGCGGGACGAGCTCGAGCCGCCCGGCGGCGAGCTTCGTCGCGAGCAGCCCGCTCGCGGCGTAGCGCTCCTCGCGGAACGTGGCCTCGTCCCACAACGTACGCACGGCGGATTCGAGCTCGTCGAGCGTACGGAGCGGCTGCGCCCGGAGCGCGGCCTTCGTGATCGCCCGTACGGCCGGCATCGGCACACCGAGGTAGGGCATCTCCGACTTCATGTACGCCTGCATGCGCGGGGCACGTTCGTCGTCCGCGGCAGCACGCAACGCATCGCGTATCTGCGAGACGAGGGGAGCGGCACTCATGGCGAGAAGGATAAGGGAATGCTTGACGATGGTTGAAGGTTAAACTAGATTGAGGACCTACCAAGGAGCATGAGATGCCTGCTGTGAATGTCGCCGACTGGACCGTCCTGCCCCGCGTGATCGCGGCGCCGACCCAGACCGAGGACCGTGCGCCGGTCACCGTGACCACCGCGCCCAAGGGCTACGAGGGCGAGGGCTTCCCGGTGCGCCGGGCGTTCGCCGGTGTCGACCCGAGCAAGCTGGACCCGTTCATCCACATGGACCAGATGGGTGAGGTCGAGTACGCGCCCGGCGAGCCCAAGGGCACGCCGTGGCACCCGCACCGCGGGTTCGAGACCGTGACCTACCTGGTCGACGGCGTGTTCGAGCACCAGGACAGCCACGGTGGTGGCGGCTCGATCACCGACGGCGACACCCAGTGGATGACCGCCGGCAGTGGTCTCCTGCACATCGAGGCGCCGCCGGAGTGGCTCGTCGTCAAGGGCGGGCTGTTCCACGGCCTGCAGCTGTGGGTCAACCTGCCGAAGGCCGACAAGTGGCTGCCGCCGCACTACCAGGACATCCGCAGCGCCGACGTGGGCCTGGGCTCCACCCCCGACGCCGGGGCGCTCCTGCGGGTCATCGCCGGCGAGGTCGACGGCGTGAAGGGCCCGGGCTCGACCCACACGCCGATGGCCATGGTCCACGCCACCGTCCTGCCGGGCGCGGAGATGACCGTGCCGTGGCGCACGGACTTCAACGCGCTCGTGTACGTCATGAGCGGCAGCGGCTACGTCGGCCGCGAGCGCCGGCCCATCGAGTCGGGCCAGCTCGCGGTCCTCGGGCACGGCGAGACGATCACCGTCGGCGCCGATCAGCAGCAGGACAGCCGGCACCCCGCACTCGAGGTCGTCCTGCTCGGCGGCCTGCCGATCCGCGAGCCGATCGCCTGGGCCGGTCCGTTCGTCATGAACACCAAGGCCGAGGTCATGCAGGCGTTCGAGGACTTCCAGAAGGGCCGCCTCGGCACGATCCCGACGGTGCCGCACGCCGAGGTGCACGGGGAGATGCTGCAGGACTGATCCTGCGGCGGCTCAGTCGTCGAGCGGTTCGGAGGCGGGGCTGTGGTCGGAGGTGACACCTCGGGCCGCGGCCTCGCTGACGCTCTCGCCGAGCCACGACTCGACCTCCCAGCCGGTCCCGCTCGATCCCTCGACGACGACGATGCCGGTGTTGACGACGTAGTGGTCGCTGACGAAGTCGAGGTCGACGTTGCTCGTACGTGCGGCGGTCCACGCGCGGATCATCGCCCCGTGGCTGACCAGCACCACGTTGTCGACGCCCAGTGACTCGGCCTCGGCGACGACCTCGTCGAAGCGCGCGATGACCTCCTGGCCCGTCTCCGCACCCGGCATGCGCACCTCGAGGTCACCGGCGCACCACGCGAGCAGCGTGTGGACGTACTGGTGGACCGAGTCCTCGTCGGACCGGCCCTCGACGTCGCCGGCGGCGATCTCGCGGAGCCCGTCGCGGACGACCGGCTCGAGCCCGCGTGCGGCGACGAGCGGAGCCGCGGTGAGGTGGGTCCGGATCATCGACGACACGAAGATCGCGTCGATCTTCTCGTCGGCGAGCGCCTCGACGAGCTCCTCGGCCTGCTGCTGCCCGAGCACCGTGAGCCCTGGTCCGGGCACGGTCGATTCCAGGATGCCCTCGACATTTGCGGGGGTCTGGCCGTGGCGGACGAGGATCAAACGCATGTTCTGACCTTATGCGTCGCCGTCTCGCTAGGCTCTCGCGCATGGCAACAGGGCAACAGGCGAGGTACGTCGGCGCGATCGACCAGGGCACCACCAGCACGAGGTTCATGGTGTTCGACCACGACGGGCACGAGGTCGCGCGGCACCAGCTCGAGCACGAGCAGATCCTGCCGCGCGCCGGCTGGGTCGAGCACGACCCGCACGAGATCTGGGAGGCCACCCAGGACGTCATCGAGACCGGGCTGACGCGGGCCGGCATCACCGCCGACGGCCTCGTCGCGATCGGCATCACCAACCAGCGCGAGACGACCGTGGTGTGGGACCGGCGCACGGGTGAGCCCTACTACAACGCCATCGTCTGGCAGGACACGCGCACGGACTCGATTGCCAGCGCGCTCGACAAGAGCGGAGACGGCGATCTGATCCGCGACCGCGCGGGCCTGCCGCCGGCCACCTACTTCTCCGGCGGCAAGATCCAGTGGATCCTCGAGAACGTCGACGGCGTACGCGCTGACGCCGAGGCCGGCCACGCGCTGTTCGGCAACACCGACAGCTGGCTGATGTGGTGGCTGTCCGGGGGACCGGACGGCGGGCTGCACCTCACCGACGTGACCAACGCGAGCCGCACGATGCTGATGGACCTCGTGACGCTGGACTGGGACGACGAGCTGTTGGCGCTGTTCGGCGTGCCGCGCGCGATGCTCCCCGAGATCCGGTCGTCGTCCGAGGTCTACGGCCACACGCGCGCCGACGGGCCGTTCGGCGGCGAAGTGCCGATCGCGGGCGATCTCGGCGACCAGCACGCCGCACTCGTCGGCCAGGTGTGCTTCCAGCCCGGCGAGCTCAAGAACACGTACGGCACCGGCAACTTCCTGGTGCTCAACACCGGCACCGAGATCGTGAAGTCCACCAACGGGCTGATCACGACACCGGCCTACAAGTTCGGCGACGCCCCGGCGGTCTACGCGCTGGAGGGCTCGATCGCGGTGACCGGCTCGGCGATCCAGTGGCTGCGCGACCAGCTCGGCATCATCAAGGCCGCTGCGGACTCCGAGAGCCTCGCCGAGAGCGTCGACGACAACGGTGGGGTGTACTTCGTCCCGGCGTTCTCCGGGTTGTTCGCGCCCTACTGGCGCAGCGACGCGCGGGGCGTGATCGTCGGGCTCTCGCGCTTCAACACCGTCGCCCACATCGCGCGGGCCGCTCTGGAGGCCATCTGCTACCAGAGCCGGGACGTCGTCGAAGCGATGGTGGCCGACGCCGGGCTGGACCTCACGATCCTGCGGGTCGACGGCGGAGTCACGGCCAACGAGCTGTGCATGCAGATCCAGGCAGACGTCCTCGGCGTGCCCGTCAGCCGGCCCGTCGTCGCGGAGACGACGGCGCTCGGTGCGGCGTACGCGGCCGGGCTCGCGGTGGGGTTCTGGGCCGGCACGGACGAGCTCGTGGCCAACTGGCACGAGTCCAAGCGCTGGGAGTCGACCTCGACGCCGGAGCAGCGTGAGGCCGGTCACGCCCAGTGGAAGAAGGCCGTCGAGCGTACGTTCGGCTGGATCGACGTCGACTAGCACCGAGGGTCGCTCCGTAACCGGCCGACTGATTGACTGGGGGCATGCGATCGGTAGCCCTGTCACCTGAGAACCGTCAAGCCGCTCTCGACGCGATGGCGGAGACCCCGCTGGACATTCTCGTCATCGGCGGTGGCGTCGTCGGCGGCGGAGCGGCCCTCGACGCCGCGACCCGAGGCCTGTCGGTCGGTCTTGTCGAGGCCCGCGACTTCGCCTCCGGCACGTCGAGCCGTTCCAGCAAGCTCATGCACGGCGGGCTGCGCTATCTCGAGATGCTCGACTTCCGGCTGGTTGCCGAGGCGCTCAAGGAGCGCGGCCTGAGCCTGCAGAAGCTCGCACCGCACCTCGTGCGCGAGGTCGGCTTCCTCTACCCGTTGACGCACCGCGTGTGGGAGCGGTTCTACGCCGGCTCCGGCGTCGCGCTCTACGACGCGATGAGCAAGGCGTCGGGCTACGGCCAGGGCGTGCCGCTGCACCGTCACCTGACCCGCAGGGGAGCGCGTCGCATGATGCCCGCACTGCGCAAGGACGCCTTGATCGGCGCGCTGCACTACTACGACGGGCAGGTCGACGACGCCCGCCACACGATGTTCCTCTCACGCACCGCTGCGGCGTACGGCGCACACGTCGCCAGTCGTACGCGCGTCGTCGGACTGCTCCGTGAGGGTGACAGGGTCACCGGCGCCACGGTGAAGGACCTGGAGTCGGGCCGCGAGTTCGACATCCGCGCCAAGCAGGTCATCAACTCCACCGGGGTCTGGACCGACGAGACGCAGGCGCTGACCTCCGAGCGCGGCCAGTTCCACGTGCGCGCCAGCAAGGGTGTGCACCTCGTGGTGCCGCGCGACCGCATCCGTGGCGAGTCCGGGTTGATCCTGCGCACCGAGAAGTCGGTGCTGTTCGTCATCCCGTGGGGTCGTCACTGGATCATCGGTACGACCGACACCGACTGGTCGCTGTCCAAGGACCACCCGGCGGCGAGCCGCAGCGACATCGACTACCTCCTCGACCACGTCAACTCGGTGCTCGTGGAGCCGCTGACGCACGACGACGTGGAGGGGGTGTACGCCGGTCTGCGGCCGCTCCTCGCCGGTGAGGACGAGGCCACCAGCAAGCTGTCCCGCGAGCACGCGGTCGGCACCAGCGTCAAGGGACTCGTCGTCATCGCCGGCGGCAAGTACACGACCTACCGGATCATGGCCAAGGACGCGGTCGACGCAGCGGTGCATGGCATGTCGTCGTTGCTCGATCGCAAGGTCCCGGACTCGTGCACCGAGGACGTACCGCTGCTCGGCGCTGACGGCTACGAAGCGATGTGGAACCAGCGCCAGATGCTCGCCGCGTCGAGCGGCCTCGGCGTCGGCCGCATCGAGCACCTGCTGCACCGCTACGGCTCACTGACGCTCGAGGTCCTCGACCTCGTCGCCGAGCGCCCCGACCTGGGCGAGCCGCTGACCGGCGCCGACGACTACCTGCGTGCCGAGGTCGTCTACGCGGCCACGCACGAGGGCGCCCGGCACCTCGACGACGCGATCGCCCGTCGTACGCGCATCTCGATCGAGACGTTCGACCGCGGCACCGAGGTGGCCGTCGAGGTCGCCGAGCTGATGGCCGGTGTCCTGGGCTGGACCGAGGCGCAGCGCGACAACGAGGTCGACCACTACCTCAAGCGGGTCGAGGCCGAGCGCGAGAGCCAGACCATGCCCGACGACGAGACCGCCGACGCCGCGCGCATGGGCGCCGAGGACGTCGTGCCGATCGCGACCACCGCGACGAAGGCGAAGACCGCCTGATGGCAGAAGAGACCGTCGCGGACTACGACGTACGCTCACCGGCGTCGCGCACCCTGCTGACCGTGATCAGCACGATCGTGACCGTGCTGCTCCTCGGGGGCTTCGTGGTGGGCGCGTCGTTCGTCAAGCGCGACACCCGCGTCGCCACGGCCGACGTCGAGCTCGGCGAGCTCTCGCAGCTCGTGATCAACGCCGGGTCCGCCAACGTGCACCTCGTCGAGGGCGAGGAGGGCATGGTCAGGATCCGTTCGCGCATCACCTCGGGCCTGCAGAAGACCGACTACCAGCTCGGCCGCCGCGGCAACGAGATCAAGATCGTCTCGTCGTGCAAGACCTGGCTGTCGCCGGGCTGCGGCGTGTCGACCACCCTCGAGGTGCCCAAGGGCATGCCGATCGTCGTCAAGAGCACGACGGGCGACGTCAAGGCCGACTCCCTCTCGGAGGGGTCGCTCACCGTGAGGTCAGGCAGCGGCGACATCTCGGTGGCCGATCTCAAGGTCGACGAGCTCGACGCCAAGACCGGCTCGGGCGACATCAAGGCGACGTTCGCGACGCAGCCGTTCGGGCTCAAGGTCATCACCACGAGCGGCGACATCCGCGCGTCGATGCCGGCCGGCAAGCGCAAGTATGCCGTGGTGGTCTCGTCCAAGTCCGGCAACATCTCCAACTCGCTCGACGGTGACGTCAAGAGCTCGCTGTCCGTGGCCGATGCCCAGAAGGGCTTCGTCCGGGCGATCACCACCAGCGGCGACATCCGCCTGGCCAACCAATGACAAGACCCTCGGTCCTTGCGGAACCGAGGGTCTTCGTGGGGTGGACGACGGGACTTGAACCCGCGGCCACCGGCACCACAAGCCGGTGCTCTACCAACTGAGCTACGCCCACCACGCGTGCCGGGCATACGCCCGACACGGCGTCGGTCAGTCTAACGCAGGCCTGAGGCGGTTCAGACCGTAGCCCGGCCTTCGCCGGTCAACGAACCGGCGACCTCGGCGGCGATGGCCTTGGCGGTGTCGGAGTCGATCCCGGGATCCGGGGTGAAAACCGCGCGACGGTAGTAGCGCAGCTCCTCGATGCTCTCCTGGATGTCGACCAGGGCGCGGTGGTGGCCGGCCTTGGCGGGCGCCGCGAAGTAGGCCCGCGGGAACCACTGACGAGCCAGCTCCTTGATCGACGAGACGTCGATGACGCGGTAGTGCAGCCAGCCCTCGAGCTCGGCCATGTCGCGGGCGAGGAACGACCGGTCGGTGCCGATCGTGTTGCCGGCCATCGGTGCCTTGCCGGGCTCCTTGACGAACTCCCGGACGTACGCGAGCACCTGCTCCTCGGCCTCGCGCAGGCTCAGGCCGTTGTCGAGCTCGGTGATCAGGCCGGAGCTGGTGTGCATCTCGCGGACGAAGTCGTTCATCTGCTCGAGCGCAGCCTGCGGGGGCTTGACGATGAGGTCGATCCCGTCGCCGAGGACGTTGAGGTCGTAGTCGGTGACCAGGGCGGCCACCTCGACCAATGCATCGGTCTCGAGCGAGAGTCCGGTCATCTCGCAGTCGATCCACACCAGCTTGTCATTCACGCGCTCGACCTTAGTACGCCTGTCGGACGCGACATGTGGACACCGCCATTCGGGCGGGCCGGTAGGGTCTGATGGAACCTTCAACGAGCGAGCCGCGTTGGTCCCCATGGTGACCGCCCGACCCAGGAGATATCAGTGAGCAACGAACGTCAGCAGCGTGCCGCCCGCGCCGAGCAGATGCGCAAGGAGCGCGAGAAGGCCGACCGCAAGCAGCGCAACCTGATCACCGTCGGGATCGTCGTCGTCGTCGTGGCCCTGATCGCCGTCGCCGGCTTCGCGGTCAAGAACGCCCAGGACAGCAACACCGACTCCGACAAGCTGGTCTACCCGGCTCACACCGACAAGAAGACCTTCGGGTTCGACTACACGGCAGCCGACGCCGGGGGCAAGGCCGGAGCCAACCCGGTCAAGGTCGTGCTGACCGAGGACTTCCAGTGCCCCGTGTGCAAGGCGTTCGAGGAGCAGAGCGGTGCGTTCCTCGACGACCTGGTCAAGAAGGGCGAGATCACGATCGACTACCGCCCGATCAGCTTCCTCGACCGCAGCAGCTCCAACGAGTACTCGAGCCGCGCCGCCAACGCCGCGATGTGCGTCCTGAACGAGGGTGGGGTCGAGGACTACAAGAAGTTCCACGACCTCCTCTACGCCAACCAGCCCGAGGAGAACACGGCTGGTCCGGAGGACGCCGAGCTGATCTCCGACGCCAAGCAGGTCGGCGTCACCGGCGTCGACAGCTGCATCCGCAAGAAGGTCTACGGTCCGTGGCTCGACAAGGCGTACGAGAAGGCCCAGTCCGACGGCTTCCAGGGCACGCCCTGGGTCCGCATCGGTGGCAAGGACGTCAAGACGCCGACGGCCGAGAACATGCAGAAGGCCATCGACGCCGCCAAGAAGTCGTAGCCTGCTGACATGGCGTCACCCTCCGACCGCACGCAACGCGCTGAACGGGCGGAGCAGATGCGCAAGGAGCGGGAGAAGGCCGACCGCAAGCAGCGCAACCTGATCAGCGTGGCGATCGTCGTCGTGGTCGTCGCGCTGATTGCTGTGGGTGCGTGGGCTGTCTCGACGGCGGGCGGGGACGGCGACAAGCCCGTCGGCCCGCTGGTCACGCCGGCGCACACCAACGCGTCGTACGGCTTCGACTACTCCGCAGCCGACGCCGGTGGCACGGCGGGCACCGATCCGGTTCGGGTCGTGCTCTACGAGGACTTCCAGTGTCCGATCTGCAAGTCGTTCGAAGAGCAGAACGGCGCCTTCCTCGACGATCTGGTCAAGAAGGGTGAGATCACGATCGAGTACCGGATGTTCGCCTTCCTGGACGGACAAAGCTCGACTGAGTACTCCACCCGCTCGGCCAGTGCTGCCATGGCGGTGCTCGACAAGGGCGGGGTCGCGGCGTTCAAGAAGTTCCATGACCTGCTTTACGCCAACCAGCCGCCTGAAGGAGGCGACGGCCTCTCCGATGTGACGCTGATCGACCTCGCGAAGCAGGCCGGCGTCACTGGAATCGACGCGGATGTAAAGGACCAGACCTACGCGCCGTGGGTCCGCAAGGCGAAGGCTGCTGCGTTCGATGACGGCCACAAGGGGACCCCGACGATTCTGATTGAAGGCAAGAGCATCACACCGACTCAAGCAGACATCAGGGCCGCCATCGCCGCGGCGAAGTAGCTACCAGGTTCGGCCGATGGCGTAGCCGAGCGACGCTGCCGCCACGCTGAGCACCAGCATGCCGACGGCGTTGACCGTCGCGGCGCGGTAGCGGCCGTCAAGGGCCAGGTGCACCGACTCGACGCTCGCGGTGCTGAACGTGGTGTAGCCGCCGAGGAACCCGGTGCCGAGCACGGTGTGCCAGGTGTCGTCGGCGCCCAGGCCCACGACGAGCCCGAGCAGCAGTGACCCGCTGATGTTGATCAGGTGCGTCGACCACGGGAGCGTCGACGAGACACGCGGACGCAACCACGCGTCGAGCGACCAGCGGGTCCCGGCACCCAGACCGCCTGCCATCGCCATCAGCAGCGTCGTCATCGCGCCACCGCCCGGCCCGCCGCGACTCCCGCGAGTGCCGCCACGAGCCCGGCGGCGACACTGCCCACCGCGTACGTGACCCCGAGCGCGATGTGATCGCCGCGCAGCAGCGTGTCGGTCTCGACGGCCAGCGCGCTGTACGTCGTGTAGCCGCCGAGGAATCCCGTGCCGAGCAGCACCCGCAGGCGGTTGGCGGACGCACGGTGGTCGCGTACGAGCAGCACCGCGAGCAGCGCGCCCAGGGCGAACGATCCGGTCACGTTGACGAGGAACGTCGGCAGCGGGAAGAGCCGGTCGCCGGCGAGTGCCTCGGCGATGCCGTGGCGGGCGAGGGTGCCCGCGGCGCCACCGATGGCGACGAGCGCGAAGGACCTCACCCCTCCATTAGACCGTGCAGCAGGCTGAGCGCGATCGCCGCCATGACGACGGCGATCAACGCATCGAGGACGCGCCACGCCATGGGCCGCGCGAACAGCGGCCGCAGCAGGCGCGCGCCGAAGCCGAGCGCCGAGAACCAGACGATCGACCCGGTCGCCGCACCGAGACCGAACCACCAGCGAGCGTCCCCGTGGGTGCCGGCCACGGAGCCCAGCAGCAGGATCGTGTCCAGGTAGACGTGTGGGTTGAGCCAGGTCAGGGCGACCGCGGTCATGACGGTGGGCCACAGCGGTGTGGCCGCGCCCGCGGTCTCGGCGTCGAGCTCGCCCGGGTTCAGTGCGCGCCGACCGGCGATGACCGCGTACGTCAGGAGGAACGCCGCTCCACCGATCCGCATCGTGTCGAGCAGCCACGGTGCGAGGTCCAGCAGGCTGCCGATGCCGGCGATCCCCAGCGCGATCAGCACCACGTCGGAGATCGCGCAGATCAGGACGACCGCCAGCACGTGCTCGCCCCGCAAGCCTTGGCGCAGCACGAACGCGTTCTGCGCACCGATGGCCACGATGAGGGACAGGCCGAAGCCCATCCCGGCGAGCGCGGCGAGCAGCGCGGTCTGGTCCATGCCTCCATCCAACGGGCTGGAGGGGCATAAGACCAGTTCATGTTTCGAACGATGCATTAGCATCACTGATGTGCCGGATTTGGACCTGTCGCAGCTCAGGGCACTCGCCGCAGTGGTGGACGAGGGCTCCTTCGATGCTGCGGCCTCGGCGCTCCACCTGACGCCGTCGGCGGTCAGCCAGCGCATCAAGGCGCTCGAGCAGTCCGCCGGCCGGGTCCTGGTGCGCCGGACCAAGCCGACCGAAGCCACTGAGGCGGGCCACGCCTACCTGCGGCTGGCACGCCAGGTCGAGGCGCTCGTGCAGGACGTACGTGTCGAGGTCGACCCCGCTGAGCAGCGGCCGCCGACGATCCCGTTGGCGGTGAACGGTGACTCCCTCGCGACCTGGGTGCTGCCGGCCCTGGCCGCGCTCGCCGGTACGGCCTACTTCGACGTGCGACGCGAGGACGAGGGACGTACGGCCGAGCTGCTGCGCTCCGGCACCGTGATGGCGGCGATCACGTCGGACGCGGCGCCGGTGCAGGGCTGCCGCTCGACACGCCTCGGCACGATGCGCTACCGGCCGATGGCGAGCCCGGCATTCGTCGACGCGTGGTTCGCCGACGGGGTTGACGCGGCCAGCCTGGCGCTCGCCCCGGTCGTCGTGTTCGACCGCAACGACGACCTGCAGGACGCCTACCTGCGACAGCGCAGCCGCCGCAGGCTCGCCCCGCCGCGCCATCACATCCCCGCGTCGTCACAGTTCGCCGAGGCCATCTCGCTCGGCCTCGGGTGGGGGATGCTGCCCAAGGAGCAGTACGAGGAGCGTCAGCGGGCCGGCCTGCTGGTCGACTTCGATCCCGGCCGGCATGTCGACGTCACGCTGCACTGGCAGCAATGGGCCCTGCAGACCCCGGCCCTGGAGATCACCGCCCGCGCGATCCGGGAAGCCGCCGCCGACCACCTGACGTGAGGTGGCGCCGGTGGTAACGTCAAGTCACTACCACCGAGGAGCGGCGATGAGTCTCGAGGAGATGCTCGACCACCTGCTCGAACCTCACGCCGTCGGCACCGACGACGACGGCGACCGCCTCGTGGCGCTCCGCCTGGCCGACGACTGGGGCGTCGGCGTACGCCTCCACCGTCGCGGCACCCATCGGCAGTGGAACGTCCGTGAGGTCACGCTTCGGCTGCTGGACCCCGATGCAGGCATCAGCGGCAACGACGTCCGCGAGCTGCCCCTGGGCTCGTTGCTGTCCGAGGCCAAGCGGCTCGCCACGAAGGACTCCCTGACGGCATCGCCGCCGACGCCGCGACTGAACCTCGCCGACGTGCTCGAGCAGAGCGGTGGGGCGTTCGGCAGTGGCGACGATGCACTGGCCACGCTCGCCCTCGAGTACGTCTCGCTGGTCGAGTCGGGCGTACGGACACCCTCCAAGGCCCTGGCCGAGCGCTTCGGCGGCGCAGCAGGCACGTGGACCAACCGGGTCGCCGAGTCGCGCAAGCGGGGGTTCCTCACGCCGGTCGCCCGCGGTGAAGCCGGGGGAGCCCTCACGCCGAAGGCCCTCTCGGCGCTCGGCCTACGCCGGGACTGACGATTCGAAGAAGTCCACCAGCACGGGCGCGAGCACGTCCGGTGCCACGTCGTGGGTCTGCCCCTCGAGTGTCCGGTGCTCGGCGTTCGGCAGCGCCGCGGCCGTCGCCTCGGCCGCCCGTTGGAGGGTGTCCGGGCTGGCGCTCCCGCTCAGCACCACGGCGCGTGTCGCGATGGTCGCGGCGAGGTCACGCGGCACCCGGCCGCCTGCGAGCAGCCGGTCGTCGTACGCGAGGGTGGGCGCGATCGCCTCGAACCTCGCCCAGCCGGGGCTCGCCTGCATGCCCGAGATCACCTCTGACGGGATGCCGACCCGGCTCATGAACAGCGCGATCGCGCCGCCACGGTCGCCGGTATCGAGCAGCTCACCGAGGCGGGCGGTGTAGTCGGCTCCGGGCGCGTCGCCCTCGGACTCGGCCACGTACGGGGGCTCGTAGAGCGCGAGACCGGTGATCGGCGCTCCTGCGGCTGCCGTCGCCAGGGCCAGCGCCCCGCCCGACGACATCGCGTACACGTACGCCTCGCCGCCCGCCGCGTCTATCAGCGCGCGCAGGTCCTCGACCTCGCGCTCGATGGCGTACGCCGCGGTGTCGGTGCTCTCGCCGCGGCCGCGACGGTCGTACGTGAGCACCGTGAAGTGCGGCGCGAGGAGGGCAGCGAGGGCATCCATCGGCCCGGCGCCGCGGAAGCACATCGCGCCGTCGACGAGCACGATCGGCGGTCCGGCACCGATCGCGTCGTACGCGATGGTCGTGCCGTCAGGTGAGGTGAGCTCGGGCATGTGGGTCTCCTGTCGTGGTCACTGCTCGGAGTCGAGCGAGGCGAGGTAGGTGTCGAGGCGGTCGAGGCTCGTCCTGAACCCGGCCTGCGCCTCGGCGCTGAGATAGGCCTGCGGCACGTTCGTCTGGTGCGTCACGGCCTCGGTGCGACCGTCGCCGAGGTCGATGAAGGTGATCTCCGTGCGCATGCCACCCTCGACACCCGCCTCGATCCAGACGAGCCGGTCGGGGCGGCTGACCTCGGCGTACACCGCCTTCATCGTGTACGTGCTGCCGTCGGCGTCGTTGACCATCGTGGTCTCGAACGCGCCGCCGGGCCGCAGGTCGACCGTGATGTTGTCGGCCGGTGTCGTCGTGCCGGTCGGTCCCCAGAACTGGGCGAGGTGCTCCGGCGTCGTCATGCAGTCGAAGAGGCGCTCCGGGGACGCTTGGTGCACCCGGCTGAACCTCATCTCACCGGTCTCGGTCATGACGTCTCCTTCGGCAGCGTCGCGAGGTGGTCGGCAAGACGGTCGTGGCGGTCGGCCCAGATCGCGCGGTGCCGCTCGATCCAGCCGACGGCCTCGTCGAGATGTTCGGCATCCAGGCGGCACGGCCGGGACTGTGCCTCCCTGGTGCGGGAGATCAGGCGGGCTCGTTCGAGGACCTTGAGGTGCTTGGACACCGCCTGCTGCGTTATGTCGAAGGGCTCGGCGAGCTGGCTCACGGTCGCCTCGCCCTCGGCCAGTCGCGACAGGATCGCGCGCCGCGTCGAGTCGGCGAGCGCCGCGAACACGAGGTCGAGGTCTTCTTCGATCACGGTCATGTGGTGAGCATATGCACAACCGAGCATTTGCACAACCAGTCAGTTGTCAAAGCTGCGGCGGTTAAGGTGACAGCATGACTGATGAGTTCCGCGACCTCGGCTCCTTCGTCCCCGCTCCTACGGAGCCCACCTCGCCGTCGACTCCGACGGAGACGCACGGTGACGAGATCGGCGGCTGGGGGATCATCGGGTTCGTGCTGCTGGTCGTCGGCGGCGCGATCACCGCCGTCAGCGTCAACCAGGGAGACTCAGCCGCCTCGGGGCTCGCCGCGTTGCTCGGCTCACTCATGAGCATCGTCGGCTTCTTCGCGCTGATGGTCGCCGCCGTGGCCAAGGGCGTCCAGATCGGCAACCGCTCCTAGCCTCCCCGAATCCTGGACGCCGGGAGTCGGCGGGTGCACTCACTTCTCGTTGGCGCGCCCGGCAGGATTCGAACCTGCGACCTAGAGATTAGAAGGCTCTTGCTCTATCCGGCTGAGCTACGGGCGCTCGGGTCGTGAAACCCGGACCAAGCCTATCGGCGCGGGTGGCCGAGCAGGCGGACCCGGCGTCGGGGTGCCCGGCATGCCCTAGGATTTGCGGGTGACAGAAGCGACTGCCGCCGCGATTCCAGCCGCGCTGCCCAAGTACAACGAGGCGATTCGTCAGCGTGGCCGCAAGGCGCTGCTCATCATCTTCATCGGCGTCGCAGTCGTTGGCGTGCTCGGTGCGGCGTGGATCGCGTGGCGGGGGAGCGACGGCGACGCGGCCGGCTCCACGCTCTCGATCGGCTACGCGCTGATCCCGTTGCCGCTCCTGTGGTTCGTCTACTGGTGGCTCGACCGCTACGAGCCCGAGCCACGCCGCTACAAGTTCGCGGCGTTCGTGTGGGGCGGCGTCGTCGCCGTGGCGATCGCGCTCACCCTCGAGATCTCGATCCAGAACATCTGGGACCTCAGCGACAAGCAGATGGCCGCGTTCATCGCGCCGATCGTCGAGGAGCCGGCCAAGTGCCTGTTCCTCATGCTCACGTTCGTACGAGCGCGCCGGGTCATCGACGGCTATCTGGACGGCCTGATCTACGCCGGCATCGTCGGCATCGGCTTCGCGTTCGTCGAGAACATCGGCTACTACGCGAGCAGCTACCTCGGCTCACCCGACATCCAGGTCGCCGGCGCCGAGGGTGCCACCGCGACGTTCGTCGTCCGCGGGCTGTTCAGCCCGTTCGCCCACCCACTGTTCACCTCGGCGTTCGGCATCGCCGTCGGGCTCGCCGCCGCCCGCAGGACCAAGACCATGAAGGTCCTGATCTGCGCGGCCGGGCTGCTCGTCAGCGCCGGTCTGCACGGCCTGTGGAACGGCTCCTTGAGCTATGGCGGCGGGCTGGGGTTCGTCCTCGCCTACCTCGCCCTGGGGGCGGTGCTGGTAGGCCTTGCGGTGCTCGCGATCATCGTGCGCAACCGCCAGGTCCGCATCCTGGAGCGATCCCTGTCGTACGTCGCGCAGCGCGGCTGGATCCACCCCGCCGAGATCCCCTACCTGTCGCGGTTCGGCTACCGCAAGGCCGCGCGCCGCTATGCCAAGAGCCACGACGGCAAGGTCGCGGCGCAGGTCGTCAAGCGATACCAGACCCTCGCCACGGAGATGGCGTTCCTGCACGACGCCCTCATGAGCGGCCGGCAGATCCCGCGGGGTGTCGAGCGTACGTACGCCCTGCTCGACGACATGTACGCGCTGCGGCCGTTGTTGCGATTCCCGCCTGCGCTGCAGAGCACCGTCCGTCACTCCTGACTCGTGCGCAGCACGAGGCGTGGCGGCGAAGTGCCCCCTCGTCCACTAATCTGTGCAGAGACCCGCATTGCGCACGGACCGCCGTCGACGAGAGGAGCACCCAGTGGCCAGCGAACACGCTTCGGCCGAGCTCCTTGGCGCGATGAGCAAGCTCCTCACGAGCGTTCGTGACATCACGCTGCGCCTCGAGGTCGACGGTGTCGACGAGGCGCGCGGCACGCAGGCCAAGGTCGCCGACCAGCTGTCCGACTACGTCCTGCCCAGGCTCGTCCAGCTCGACGCGCCGCTGCTGACGGTGGTCGGCGGGTCGACCGGCGCCGGCAAGTCCACCCTGGTCAACTCCCTGGTGGGAGAGCGGGTCACCGAGTCCGGCGTGCTCCGCCCGACCACACGCTCGCCGGTCCTGGTGCACCACCCCGACGACGCCGAGTGGTTCCTCCCCGACCGCATCCTGCCCGACCTGCCGCGCACCAACGTGCCGACCAACGACACCTATGCGTTGCGGCTCGCGACCTCGGAGAAGATCCCTCGGGGTCTCGCGATCCTCGACGCGCCCGACGTCGACTCGATCGACAAGGGCAACCGCGAGCTCGCCGCCCAGCTCCTCGCCGCCGCCGATCTGTGGCTCTTCGTCACCTCGGCGGCGCGCTATGCCGACCAGGTGCCCTGGGACTACCTGCGCCAGGCCGCGGAGCGCAGCACCTCGGTCGCGGTCGTCCTCGACCGCACGACCGCCGACGCGGTCATGGAGGTGCGCGGCCACCTCGCTCGCATGATGACGTCGCGCGGGCTGTCGGACTCGCCCCTGTTCACGGTGCCCGAGTCGGGCGTCGACGCCGATGGCCTGCTGCCCCGCGAGGCGGTCTCGCCGATCGTCGTCTGGCTGCACGAGCTCGCCGCCGATCCCGCCGCCCGCAAGATGGTCATGGCCCGTACGCTCGACGGCGCCGTACGCCACGTCGTCCTGCGCACCCACGACGTCGCCGACGCGATGGACGCCCAGATCGCGGCCTCCGAGGTCATGCACGGCGAGATCGACACGATCTATCGCAAGGCGCTCGAGACGTTCACGGTGCAGGTCAGCGACGGCACGGTGCTCAAGGGCGAGGTGCTCGCGCGCTGGCAGGAGTTCGTCGGCACCGGCGAGCTGCTGCGCTCGGTCGAGGAGAAGGTCAGCCGCATCCGCGACCGCTTCGTCGACGGCGTGACCGGCAAGCGCACACGATCCACCGAGGTCGTCGAAGCCATCGAGACCGGGGTGCAGATGCTCCTGGTCGAGCACGCCGAGGCGGCTGCCGAGGCAGCGTCCCGCGCGTGGGCGGCCAACCCGGCCGGTCGCAAGTTGCTCGACGCCAACCGCGGCATCGACCGTGCCTCCCGCGACTTCCGCGTGCGGGCCCAGCGCATGGTGCACGACTGGCGGCAGGCCGTGCTCGAGCTCGTACGCGTCGAGGGTGCCGACAAGCGCATGACCGCGAGGTTCCTCGCGTTCGGCGTCAACGGCATCGGTGTCGCCCTGATGATCGTGATGTTCTCGCGCAACGGCGAGGGCAAGGAGGCCGGCGGCACCGCGGCCCTCGGCCACAAGCTGCTCGACGCGATCTTCGGCGAGGAGGTCGTCGCGAGCCTCGCTGCGCGTGCCCAGGCCGACCTCGAGTCACGGGTCGCCGCGCTGTTCGAGGGCGAGATGCAGCGGTTCCTCGACCTCGTGGAGTCGCCCGACACCATCAAGGCGCACCAGGCCGTCCTCCGTGAATCTGCCCGTCAGGCCGAATACGCTCGGCATGCCGACTTCCTGAACGGAGAGACGACGTCATGACAGCGCCGAGCGACGCCGCCGAAGCAGTGTTCGGCGGCGGCCGTAACGATGTCGCGAAGCGGCTCGACGGCCTCACGCAAGCGGTCGAGGCGAGCCGTGGCCGCATCGACGGTGAGATCCTCGCGCCCGCGGAGATGCTCTCCGGCCGGGCTGCCGAGCGCCTCAAGCTGTCCGGGGACCACACGATCGTCGCTCTCGCAGGCGCCACGGGCTCCGGAAAGTCGTCACTGTTCAACGCGCTGACCGACCTCGAGCTCGCCGGTGTCGGCGTACGCCGGCCGACCACGTCATGGGCACTCGCCTGCGCCTGGGGGCCCGACGGTGCCCAGGGCCTGCTGGAGTGGATGGGCATCCCGGCACGCCACCAGGTGTCCCGCATGAGCATGCTCGACCACTCCGCCGAGGACACCAAGCTCGACGGTCTCGTGCTGCTCGACCTGCCCGACCATGACTCCACCGAGGTCTCCCACCACCTCGAGATGGACCGCCTGATCAAGTACGCCGACCTCCTCGTGTGGGTCCTCGACCCGCAGAAGTACGCCGACGCGGCGATCCACGACCGCTACATCCGGCCCATGGCGTCCTACGCCGACGTCACGCTCGTCGTGCTCAACCAGATCGACCGCATCCCGTTCGAGCAGCGCGAACGCGCACTGACCGACGTGAGGCGCATCCTCGCCGACGAGGGGCTGCCCGACGTCACGGTCGTCGGCGTGTCCGCCACCCGCGGCGACGGCATCGAGGACCTCAAGCGCGAGATGGCGAGCCGCATCCGGGCCAAGTCCGCCGCCAAGTCCCGGCTCGCCTCCGACATCTCCGCCGCGGCGGGCGTCATCGCGCAGGTCGGCGGCACCAGCGAGACGCCAGGGCTGGCTCCCGCCGATCGCGAAGCCCTCGACGAGGCTCTCGTGGAGTGCGCCGGAGTGCCGCAGATCGTCGACGCCGTCTCCTGGTCGACCCGCCGCCGGGCCGCACAGCGTACGGGCTGGCCGATCGCTCGATGGCTCGGTCGCCTCCGCAAGGACCCGCTCAAGGAGCTGGGACTCGGCGACGACCTGTCGATGTCCTCCCTCGCACGTGCCGCCGTCCCCGAGGCCGGCAACGTGCAGCGCGCCAATGCCGAGCTCGCGATCCGTGACGCCGCCGAGAAGGCGTCGGTCGGACTGGAGCGACCGTGGCGCGACGCGATCCGCGACGCCTCCAACCCGCCGGGCGATGACATCATCGACGCCCTCGACCGTGCCATCCACGAGACGAGCCTCGGCGTCGCCCGTCCCGCGGTCTGGTGGCGGCTCGTCCAGGTCCTGCAGCTGCTGCTCTTCGTCGCGATGCTGGGCGGGCTCGGCTGGCTCGCCGCGCAGGGCATCCAGCAGCTCGCCTCGTTCGACCTGCCTGATCTCGGCAAGGTCGGCGGTGTGCCGATGGCAGCCGTGGTGGCAGGTGGCTCGCTGGTCGCCGGTCTTGTGCTCGCCGCCGTGTCGAGCATCGCATCACGCATCGGTGGGCGCCGCAAGGCCCGACGCGCCGACCGTCAGCTCCGTGAGGCGATCGACCGGGTCACCGCAGAGCGGGTCATCGCGCCGATCCAGCGCGAGCTCGACTCCTACGCCGCCTACCGCGCGGGCATCCTCGCCGCCCTGTCCTGATCCACAGGCGTGCCTGCGGCCGTCGGCCGATCCACAGGACGTACGACGTGGCTGTCGTCGCGTGCCGAGGGTGACGAGGCTGGAGCTCCTCAACCGCGAAGGAGATCTCCATGTCCAACGACAACACCCTGACCTTCCATGGCCGCGTCGGCACCAAGGTCGAGCTGCGAGAGGGCACCGTGCCGTGGGTCCTGTTCCGGGTCGCGTCGACGCCCAGCTACTTCGACCAGGCGACCCGCACGTGGCGTGACCTCGAGACGATCTGGATCTCGGTCAAGGCGTGGCGCAACCTCGCGCAGAACGTCGCCGACTCGCTCGAGGTCGGCGATCCGGTCGTCGTGATCGGCAAGATGCGCACCGAGAAGTGGACGACGCAGGACGGCGAGCCCCGCGAGAGCACGGTGCTCGAGGCCAGCCTGATCGGCCACGACCTCACGTGGGGCGTCACCAAGCTGCAGCGGGTGGACCGGCAGCCGCCGGCCGCCGCGCGTGAGGACACGGGAGCAGCCCTGGCCGCCCTCGAGGGTGAGCCGGCACAGACACCTGCGGCCTGATCCGATTCGTCGGGTTGGGCGCGGATCTATAGGCTTGTCCATATGGCCGATTACGTCTTCACCCTCCGCAACGTCCGCAAGAAGCTCGGCGAGAAGGTCGTGCTCGACGACGTCACGCTGTCGTTCCTCCACGGCGCCAAGATCGGTGTCGTCGGCCCCAACGGCACCGGCAAGTCGACCCTGTTCAAGATCATGGCCGGCATCGTGCAGACCGACAACGGCGATGCGATCAAGGACCCCGACGCGACCGTCGGCATCCTCCTGCAGGAGCCGCCGCTGACCGAGGGCCGCACGGTGCTGGAGAACGTCGAGGAGGCCGTCGGCGAGATCAAGGCCAAGATCGACCGGTTCAACAAGATCAGCGAGGAGCTGGCCGACCCGGACGCCGACTACGACACGTTGCTGCCCGAGATGGGCGAGCTGCAGACCGACCTCGACCACGCCAACGCCTGGGACCTTGATTCCCGGCTGGCCCAGGCGATGGACGCCCTGCGGTGCCCGCCGCCCGACGAGCTGGTCGACCACCTCTCCGGTGGTGAGCGCCGACGCGTCGCGCTCTGCAAGCTGCTGCTCGAGCAGCCCGACCTGCTGCTCCTCGACGAGCCCACCAACCACCTGGACGCCGAGAGCGTGCTGTGGCTCGAGCAGCACCTCGCGTCCTACCCCGGCGCCGTCCTGGCCATCACCCACGACCGCTACTTCCTCGACAACGTCGCCGAGTGGATCCTCGAGCTCGACCGCGGCAAGACCCATCCCTATGAGGGCAACTACTCGACCTACCTCGAGACCAAGCAGGCCCGGCTCGTGGTCGAGGGCAAGAAGGACGCCAAGCGCGCCAAGATCCTGGCCAAGGAGCTCGAGTGGGTGCGGTCCAACGCCAAAGCGCGCCAGGTCAAGAACCAGGCCCGCCTGAGCCGCTACGAGGAGATGGCCGCCGAGGCCGAGCGCGGCCGCAAGCTCGACTTCGAGGAGATCAACATCCCCGCCGGGCCGCGCCTCGGTGATGTCGTGCTCAACGCCAAAGACCTGCACAAGAGCTTCGGCGACCGGGAGCTGTTCGACGGCCTGACGTTCGACCTCCCGCGCGCCGGCATCGTCGGTGTGGTCGGCCCCAACGGTGTCGGCAAGTCGACCCTGTTCCGCATGATCGTGGGGGAGGAGAAACCCGACGAGGGCTCGCTCGAGGTCGGCCAGACGGTCAAGATCTCCTACGTCGACCAGGGGCGTGGCGGCATCGACAACGACCTCAACATCTGGCAGCTCGTCTCCGGCGAGCTCGACTTCATCAAGGTCGCCAACTACGAGGTCCCGAGCCGCGCCTACGTGGCGTCGTTCGGCTTCAAGGGTCCCGACCAACAGAAGAAGGTCGGCGTGCTGTCAGGCGGTGAGCGCAACCGGCTCAACCTGGCGCTGACGCTCAAGATGGGCGGCAACCTGCTGCTGCTCGATGAGCCGACCAACGACCTTGACGTCGAGACCCTGCAGTCCCTCGAGGACGCCCTGCTGGACTTCCCCGGCTGCGCCGTGGTCGTCTCGCACGATCGCTGGTTCCTGGACCGCGTCGCCACGCACATCCTGGCGTGGGAGGGCAACGCGGAGACGCCGGCCCGCTGGTTCTGGTTCGAGGGCAACTTCGCGGACTACGAGGTCAACAAGGTCGAGCGCCTCGGCGAAGAGGCTGCCCGCCCGCACAGCGTGACCTACCGCAAGCTGACGCGCGACTAGAAGTTCTTGCCGTGGAGCTGCTCGACGACGTTCTGCATGATGCGGCCCATCGCGATGAAGTCCTCGGCGTCGGCGTTCTCGATCAGGTAGTCGTGCACACCCTGCACGTGGGTGTGCGCGGCGGACTCGAGCACGCTGAAGCCGTGGTCGGTCAGCACGGCGGACACGCCACGGCCGTCCTCGGAGCACTGCCCGCGTACGACGATGTTCTCGCGCTCGAGGCGGGCGATCGTGTGGGTCACCCGGCTGCGCGAGTGTGCGACGGCATCGGCCAGCTCGGCCATGCGGATCGCGCGGCCCGGCGCCTCTGACAGCCGCACGAGGATCTCGTACTCGGGCATCGACAGACCGTGCGCCGCGCGCAGGTCCCGGTCGAGGCGGTCCATCAGGACGGTGGTGCCCCCGAGAAATGAGCGCCAGATGCGCTGCTGCTCCTCGGTGAGCCACGGGGTGGCTGTCGTCGTCTCCATGTGATCTATCCTACTCTGTGAGACTGTTGATTGAATTTTCAACCTCGTGGTAGAGTCTATCTTGTTGAAGGATCAACTACATACTTCTGAGGAGAATTCATGACCACCGCAACTGCAGTCAGCACCGGCACCTGGACGATCGACCCCTCGCACACCGAGATCGGCTTCTCGGTCCGTCACCTGGTGAGCAAGGTCCGCGGCAAGTTCGAGGGCTTCGAGGGCACCATCGTCACGAAGGACGACATCACGGCCTCCTCGGTCAACGTCACGGTCGACCTCAACACGATCAACACGGGCACCGCCGACCGCGACAACCACCTGCGCTCCGCCGACTTCTTCGAGGTCGAGAGCCACCCGACGATGACGTTCGTCTCCACGAACATCATCCAGAAGAGTGACACGGACTTCGTCGTCGTCGGCGACCTGACCATCAAGGGCGTCACCAAGCCCGTCGAGCTCGCGACCGAGTTCCTCGGTGAGGGCGGCGACCCGTGGGGCGGCACCCGCGTCGGCATCGAGGCCACGGCCGAGATCAGCCGCAAGGAGTTCGGCATCGACTTCAACATCCCGCTCGAGGGCGGCAAGGTCATGGTCGGCGACAAGATCTCGATCCACATCAACGCCGAAGCCGTTCTCCAGGCCTAGGTGCGGCGGGTCATCCTGACTGCCAGATCGGCATGCAGGCTGGCCAGCTCATGGCCGGAGCGTGATCCGCCCGGTTCGAACCACCGCACGAGATCGACGCCGAGGGACAGCAGCGAGAACGCGGTCCCCGGGACGTCATCGACATGCAGGACGCCCTGGTCGACACCGTCGGCCAGGGCGTCCTGCATCGTCTTCTCGATGCTGCGCCGGTACGTCGCGACCTCGGCGCGGTGCTCGTCGGTCAGTGCGTGGTACTCGTACTGCACGATCCGCCCGACGCGGCTGTTGTCGGCGTGCCAGAGGCTGAAGTCGTAGACCATCGACCGGAGCCGTTCGACGGGGTCGGTGCTCGACGCCGACGCGCGGGTGATGACGTCGAACGCGCTGCGGTGACCCTCGATGCTGACTGTGAAGAGCAGGCTCTCCTTGGAGTCGTGGTGCACATAGACCGCGGCGGGGCTCATGCCGGCGCGCGAGGCGATGTCGCGGGTCGTCGTACCGGCGAAGCCCTTCTCCGCGAACGCCTCGATCGCGGCATTGATGAGCCGCTCACGTGCCGTGATGGTCGTCATGTCCACTCCTCTTTCGGTTGACAGCATGACGGAGGGCTTGCATGCTAAGCAAGCGCTTAGCGCGTTTCCCCCAGTTTCCCTGATCACGAAGGCAGTGCATTGCGGCGGACGATCTACGACCAGGACCACGAGGCGTTCCGGGACTCCTGCGCGGCCTTCCTGGCCAAGCATGTGACCCCCAACCTCGAGACGTATCTCGAGGAGAAGGCGCTCCCGCGCGACTTCTGGCTCGCTGCGGGCGCCGAAGGGTTCCTGGGCCTGGAGATCCCCGAGGAGCTCGGCGGCGCGGAGGCCGGCGACTTCCGGTTCAACGCCATCTGGGCCGAGGAGCTGAGCAAGCTCAACGCGGCGCTCGCGTCGTGCATGGCGATCCATGCCGACATCGCGGTGCCCTACATCGTCGACCTGGCCACCGAAGAGCAGAAGCAGCGCTGGCTGCCCGGCTGCGCGACCGGTGAGATCGTCACGGCGATCGGCATGACTGAGCCCGGCGGCGGCTCCGACCTTGCTGCGCTCAAGACCACCGCGGTGCGTGACGGCGACGAGTGGGTCATCAACGGCTCCAAGACGTTCATCACCAACGGCTACTCCGCCGACCTCGTGCTCACCGCGGTCCGTACGTCCCCCGACAAGGGGGCCAAGGGCATCACGCTGTTCGGGCTCGAGGCGACCGACGAGGGCTTCAGCCGGGGCCGCAAGCTCGACAAGGTCGGGCAGAGCGAGGCCGACACGTCCGAGCTGTTCTTCGAGAACGTGCGCGTCGGCGACGACCGGATCATCGGCGAGGTCGACCGCGGCTTCATCTACATGATGGAGCGGCTCCCGCAGGAGCGACTGACCTGCGCCGTGTCCAACGTGGCCCACGCCAAGCAGATCCTCGCCGAGACGATCCAGTACGCCCACGACCGGGTCGCGTTCAAGCAGCCGATCGGCAGCCTGCAGCACAACAAATTCCTGCTCGCGGAGCTGGTGACCAAGATCGAGGTCGCCGAGGCGTACGTCGACCAGGCCGTGCTCGCCCACAGCAACGGTGAGGCGACCGCGATCGACGCGGCCAAGGCCAAGTGGTGGTCGTCGGAGATCCAGAACGACGTCCTCGACCACTGCGTCCAGCTGCACGGCGGATACGGCTTCATGAACGAGTACCGTGTCGCGCGTGCGTGGCGCGATGCCCGCGTCAGCAAGATCTGGGCCGGATCCAACGAGATCATGAAAGAGCTCATCGGCCGCGACCTCGGATTCTGAGGCCGGACCACCCATCAGGAAGGCAACGCAATGCCCGAAGCAGTCATCGTCTCCACCGCCCGTTCGCCCATCGGCCGAGCCGTCAAGGGATCGCTCAAGGACATGCGTCCCGACGACCTCTCGGTCATGATGCTCGAGGCCGCGCTCGCCAAGGTCCCCGAGCTCGACCGGCGTGACATCGTCGACCTGCACCTGGGCGTCGGCCAGCCGGCGGGTGAGTCGGGCAACAACCTCGGACGCATCGTCGCCGTGCAGGCCGGCATGGACCACGTGCCCGGCGTCACGGTCAACCGCTACTGCTCGTCGAGCCTGCAGACCACGCGGATGGCGTTCCACGCGATCAAGGCCGGCGAGGGCGACGTGTTCCTGTCGCTCGGCGTCGAGACCGTCAGCCGGTTCGCCAACGGCATGGCCGACATGGCAGCCGCGCACAACCCGCTCTTCGACGAGGCGGTCAGCCGTACGGACAAGCGTGCCCAGGGCGGCGCCGAGGCGTGGCACGACCCGCGCGAGGACGGCACGCTGCCCGACGCCTACATCGCGATGGGCCAGACCGCCGAGAACGTCCAGCAGCTCATCGGCATGAGCCGCCAGGAGCAGGACGAGTTCGGCGTACGCAGCCAGAACCTCGCCGAGAAGGCTCTTGCCGACGGCTTCTGGGCCAAGGACATCACGCCGGTGACGCTGCCCGACGGCACCGTCGTCAGCACGGACGACGGACCCCGCGCCGGCGTCACGTACGAAGCGGTGTCGCAGCTCAAGCCCGTGTTCCGTCCCGACGGCACGATCACGGCCGGCAACTGCTGCGCGCTCAACGACGGCGCAGCCGCAGTCGTCATCATGAGCGACACCAAGGCCAAGGAGCTGGGCCTCACCCCGCTGGCCCGCATCGTCTCGACGGGCGTCACGGGTCTGTCCCCGGAGATCATGGGCCTCGGCCCGGTCGAGGCGGTCAAGCAGGCGCTGCGCCACGCCGGCATGGGCATCGACGACATCGACCTGTTCGAGATCAACGAGGCGTTCGCGGTCCAGGCGCTTGGCTCGGCGCAGGCGCTCGGCATCGACATCGACAAGCTCAACGTCAACGGCGGCGCCATCGCGGTCGGCCACCCGTTCGGCATGACCGGCGCGCGCATCACGAGCACGCTGATCAACTCGCTGCAGCACCACGACAAGCAGTTCGGCGTCGAGACGATGTGTGTCGGCGGCGGACAGGGCATGGCGATGGTGCTGGAGCGCCTCTCCTGATGGGCCGCTTCGACGGCAAGGTCGCGATCGTCACCGGCGCGAGCCGGGGTATCGGCCTTGCCGTCGCCGAACGTCTCGTGGCTGACGGCGCACGCGTGTGCCTGACGGCCCGCAAGCCCGGCCCTCTGGCCGAGGCCGTCGAGTCGCTCGGCGGCGCGGAGAACGCGATCTTCGCGGCTGGGGCTGCGGACGACGCAGCCCATCAGGACGAGGCAGTCGCGGCGACGATGGACGCGTTCGGCCGCATCGACTTCCTGGTCAACAACACCGGGATCAACCCCGCGTACGGGCGCATGATCGACATCGATCTCGAGGCTGCGGAGAAGATCTTCCGGGTCAACGTCGTCTCGTCGATCGCGTGGGCGCAGAAGGTCTACCGCGCCTGGATGGAGGCCAACGGCGGCGCGATGGTCAACATCGCGTCGGTCGCCGGCCTCAAGCCCGCGCCCGGCATCGGCGTCTACGGCGCGTCCAAGTCCAGCGTGATCCACGTGACGGAGGAGCTCGCCGTGGAGCTCGGACCGGAGATCCGCGTCAACGCGGTGGCGCCGGCCGTCGTCAAGACCAAGTTCGCGACGGCGCTCTACGAGGGCCGCGAGGAAGAGGTCGCCTCGGCGTACCCGCTCAAGCGGCTCGGCGTGCCGGACGACATCGGCTCGGTCGTGGCGTTCCTGCTGTCCGAGGACGCCGCCTGGATCACCGGCCAGACCATCACGATCGACGGTGGATTGACGCTCACCGGCGGCGTCTGAGCCACCACGCGGTGCGGCCCATCTCCCGAGAGGAGATGGGCCGCACGCTTGTGTGCGGTCAGCTGACGCTGACCGCCGACCACGCTGCCTTGACCGCAGCGACCTCGGGGCTGCTGGCGCCGTAGAGCGTCGTCGCGGCGGCGACCGTGTCGACTCGCGCCTTGGCGTACGTCTCGGTGCTGGTCATGCGCTCGGTGAGCGCCTTGTACCAGATCGCCGCGGCCTTGGCCCGGCCGATTCCGGCGACGGTGGAGCCGTTGCACGTCGGGCTGTTGCCGTACGTGCTCTGGCCACTGCCGTTGGCGAGCAGGAAGAAGAAGTGGTTGCCCACTCCGGAGGAGTAGTGCGGATCCGACCGGGGGACCGCGGTGCTCCAGCACGCGTAGGACGCGCCGTCGCGACGAGGATCGTCCATGTAGCGCAGCGGCGTGCCGTCGCCGTTGATGTTGATCTCCTCGCCGATCAGGAAGTCCGGCGTGTCGTTCGGGTTGTTGGCGTAGAACTCGACCATCGTGCCGAAGATGTCGCTGGTGGCCTCGTTGAGACCGCCGGCATCGCCGGAGTAGCCGAGGTTGGCGGAGTTCTCGGTGACGCCGTGGGACATCTCGTGGCCCGCGACGTCGAGCTCGACCAGCGGTGCCCGGTTGCCGGCTCCGTCGCCGTACGTCATCTGGCTGCCGTCCCAGTAGGCGTTGACGTAGCCGTTGCCGTAGTGGACCCGTGAGGGTACGCCGCTGCCGTTGTCGAAGATGCCCTGACGGCCGAAGCTCGACTTGTAGTAGTCGAACGTCTTGGCGGCGCCGTAGTGCGCGTCGACACCCGCTGAGGCGCGGTCACTGACGGTGCCGTTGCCCCATGCGTTGTCGGCGTCGGCGAACGTCGTGCACGTGCCGGAGGTGCGGTTCCTGAGGTCGCACGTACGTCCGTTGCCGTGCGTCGCGTCGACCATCGTGTAGCTGCTGCCGCTGCCGGTCGTGCTGATCGAGACCGTGCCGACGAAGATGCCGCGACCCGTCCCGGTCGCAGCGACGCCGGGCCTGGCGGCTGCCTTCTGGTTGGTGGTCGTGCCGACCTTGATCGGCGTCAGGATCGTCTCCTCGGCGCTGCGGACCTTGCCGGTGTTGGCGTCGGTCACGACGACCTGCCGGCTCGGCGTCTGGCCGTCGGCCTGAACGCCGGTCACGATCGACCGCCAGGCGAGGACGGCCTTGCCGTGGCGCGCGTCGACGACGAGCTTCGGCGAGCCCGCCTTGCTGACGCTCCGCCCGGCGAACTCGTCTCGGGCCCGGTCGGCGGCGGAGGCCGACGACACCTTGGGCGTCGTGCTCACCGCGACGGGAGCCGTCTGCGCGACGGACACGCTCTGCGGGCTGTCGGCGGCGCTGAGGTGGACCACGAGGTCACCGCCGAGCACCGGCAGGCCGTCGTACGTACGGTTGAACCGCACGTGGCTGGCGCCGTTGCTCGATCCGACTGTGTCGACGAGCTGGTAGGCGTCCTTGGACGTGCCCTCGACCTTGGCGGGATGCTCCTGGATGTACTCCTTGGCCACGACAGCGGGATCGCCGCTGTTGTCGGCTGCTGCGCTCAGAGAGGGCGTGGCAACGCCCAGCCCGGCCACGAGGAGGGTTGCTCCTCCGATGGCAAAGACATGTTTCATGAGTGGTGGTCCTCTCGGTTGACGTAGGCGTGACGCTAGTCACATCGAGAGGCGTTGGGTCATGCCAGATGACCATGCCATCGGAGGTCAGGACCGTGGTCGCGTCATCGCCAGCGGACCGTGGTGCTCGACCCAGGATCGGTAGACGGGCTGACGCTCGAGGGTCTCGGTCAGGACGTCGGCGGTGAAGCGGGCCAGCTTGTCGAGGTGGTCGGCGAAGGGGTTGTCCCGCTCGGTCAGCAGCAGACGCCGGACCTGCATCGGGGTGCCCGCCAAGGGCTTGAGCACCATGCCGGAGTCGCGGTTGGTCGGGGTGCTGAGGGCGATCGCCTCGCCGGCGCGGATCAGCTCGACGCTGAGCCCGTCGCTGAGGTAGTGGCCGATCTTGGGGGTGAAGCCGGCGTCCCAGCAGATGCGGGTCATGCAGTCCGCCTCACGGTCGACGTCGAGGGGGGACAGCAGCCAGGTCTCGTCCGCGAGGTCGGCGAGGTCGAGCTCGCCGCGGTCCGCGAGGGGGTGGTCGGCGGACATCAGGACGAATCCGGGCTCGCAGCCGACGGGGCGTACGAGCAGCCGTGGGTCGAGCGGGATCTCGTTGCCGACGTACTCGTGGATCACGGCGAAGTCGATGCGGTGCGAGCCCAGCAGGTCGAGCAGGCCGTCGATGCGGGTCTCGCTCTCGGTGACGATCTCGGTGCTCGGCAAGGTCGCGCGCAGGCCGCGGATGAGACCCACCAGGGCGTTGCCGAAGCGCACCCCGATGCGTACCTGGGCGGGGGCTGTGCGCAGGCTGGACGCGTCGGTCTTGAGGGTGTCGAGCACCGAGAGCACGGCGGTGGCACGGCCGACGACGAGCCGGCCGAGCGGTGTCTGCTCGACCCCGGCGTGCGAACGCTGGAACAGGGGACCGCCGAGGTTGTCCTCGATGCGTCGGAGCTGTCGGGTGAGCGCCGGCTGCGTCGTGCCCAGCGCTGATGCCGCCTTGGTGATGCTGCCCTCGTCGGCCACGGCCTTGACCATCCGCAGATGGCGCGTCTCGATCTCCATGTCGTCCCCCTGGCGTCAGCCTAGTCGCGGGATGCCCCGAACGCGCGGGGCAAATCCGGGCCGGAACGTGTGCCTCAGATCTGAGCGTTCAGCTCCTCGAGTCGGTGACGGCGCGCCAGCACGCCTCGATCAAGGGCTCGACGAGGGACTCATCGATGCCGCGCCGGGTTGCGGTGAGCCGGACGACCGGGCCCACTGCAAGGTCGAACAAGATCTCCGGCGGTAGATCGACCATCCCTTCGAGGAGGTTGGCCACCACAGGGGAGGACATCAAGGGGTCGCTGATCGCGGAGATGGCGCGCTCGTGCGCGATCTCGGCATACGGCGAGCCGTCAGCCTGCACCAGGAACCGGGCGCGCTCGGGATTGGCCTCGAGGTGCTTCTGGACACCGGTCCACAGCTGAGCGAACTGTGTTCGCAGCGGCGAGCCGGCGTCGACCGATGCCAGTGCCGCTTCACCCAGAGCGTGCTTGACCTCGACGTACGTGGCCATCACGAGCTCGTCCTTCGACGCGTAGTGGACGTACGCAGTGCCGGTCGCGACCCCGGCCTCCTTGGCGACGGCGGCCATCGACGTGCCGTGGAACCCGTCGCGGGCCACCAGCCGGATCAGGGCGTGGCGTACCGCTTCGGCTCGATCGACCGCGACGGGGCTCATCATGTCGATCTCGCAGCGCGTGCCACGTCGAGAATCACGCCGGTCTCGCGCTCGGACATGTCCCACAGCTCGTTGATGCGCCTGTCGAGCCCGATGCGTCGAAGGATGGGTCGTCTGACGGCCGGACCGTTGGACGCGAGCAGCGGGCCATACATCTGACCGCCCTTCGCTCTCGGGTCCGTGGCGGCGCGCAGCTGCGGGCGTACTCCCTTGTGTGGCGGCATCCCCGTGCGTGCGGCCCACGTCTCGGAGGCTCGGCCGAGCCATCCGCCGCCGCCTTCGGCAGCGGTCGTGCTCTGGAGGTCGGTGTGCGACAGGCCTGGATGCGCGATGAGGCTCTCGGCGGCGACGCCGGCGGCCTTGAACCTGCTCTGCAGTCCCAGACCGAAGTGATAGTTGGCCAGCTTGGCCTGTCCGTAAGCCCTCCAGGCGCCGTAGTTGCCCTTCATGTGCGGGTTGGCGGGATCGAACGGGCGTCCCTGGAACCGGGCAATGCTGGTCACGGTGACGACTCGGGCGGCATCGGCCGCGAGGATGCCCGACAGCAGGTGGGCCGTGAACGCGAAGTGGCCCAGGTGGTCGACACCCATCTGCATCTCGAATCCGTCGACCGTGGTGCGCTCCGGCATCGCCATGACTCCGGCGTTGTTGATGAGCAGATCGATGGAGTCGTGCTTGGCGAGGATCTGCTTCGCTGCCGCCGCAGTCGAGGCGAGATCTCCGAGGTCGAGGGGGACCAGCTCAAGCAAGGCGTGGGGGTGGGCGGCACGGATGCGATCGACGGCGTCCTGGGCCTTCTCCTGGTTGCGGACGGCCATGACCACGTGGGCGCCAGCGCCCGCCAACGCTTCGGCGGACTCGAGGCCGAGGCCCCCGTTGGCGCCGGTCACCACGACGGTGCGGCCCGTCTGATCGGGGATGTCGTTCTGGGTCCAACTCACGGGAGTCTCCTATGACTGAATGTTCATTCATTTAAGCCTGCACCGTCTGCCGAGTCAAGGTGATCCAGATCTCGCGAAAAACATGAGGAAACCCTCGCATTAAACTTGAGGAAAGCCTCATGTTTTGAGAGGATGGTGGGACCGCCCGTCGATCCAGCGACGGCAGTGACCCCGAGGGATTCCACGTGACGACCATCGACACCCCGCTTGCCACGATCCAGCCCACCGAGCGCCGCGGCGCCTTGGTCGATCGCCTCTCGACCGGCACGCCGTACGCCATCGCGTTCGGCGGCCAGGGTGCTCCGTGGCTCGAGCCGCTCGCGGGACTCATCCGTGACTTCGCGCTCGAGGCCGAGCTCGAGACCCTCGTGTCGCAGGCCGAGGAGCGCCTCGCTCCGGTCGCCGCGGAGCTCGCCCGGGTCGGCGTGACGTTCACGCCCCTCGAGTGGGCCGATGTCATCGCCGTCGGCGAGTCCGCCGAGGACGACGACGCACCTGAACTGCCGAGCTCCGCGGTGCTGGATACACCCGGAGCCTCGGTACCCGGCATCCTCCTGACGCAGCTCGCCGGCCTCCGCGCGCTGCGCCGCCAGGGCGTCGACACGCAGCTGACCGCCCCGGTCGCCGTCATCGGCCACTCGCAGGGTGACCTCGCCACGCAGTCGCTGGCGGGCGTCGACGACGTCGAGCTGCTGGCCCTCGCCCGGCTCATGGGTGCAGCGGCGCAGCTCGTGGGCCGCCGCCGCGGCCTGCTCGGCTCGACGATGCTGAGCGTGTCGAACGTCGTGCCGGAGCGCATTGACGCGATCCTCGCCGAGCTTCCGGCATCGCTGCGCGTCGTCTCGCGCCTCCGCAACGGTCGCCGCGGCGTCGTGCTGTCCGGCCCCGCCGACAGTCTCCGCGTCGTCGAGGCTCGCCTCGAGGAGGTCGCCGCGGCCGAGAAGGCCGATCGTGAGCGCAAGGTCACCGGCGGCTCGCCGTTCGCCCCCGTCCTGGAGCCGCTGCCGGCCCAGCTCGCCTTCCACCACCCCGACCTCGCCGAGGCCGCTGACCTGGTCGCCACCTGGGCCGAGGCCTGTGGCTTCGACGGTGCCCGCGCCCGTACGCTCACGATGCGCTCGATCGTCGACCCCGTCGACTGGGTCGCGTCGCTCGAGTCTGCACTCGACGCCGGCGCGACGTGGGTCCTCGACCTCGGCCCGTCCGACATCGCCGCCCGGCTCTCCGCGCGTGACCTGCGCAGCCGCGGAGCCGGCATCATCGCCACGACGACGCGTCGCGGCCACCGTGAGCTGACCGCCGCCGGTGCTGCACCGCGCCTGGCGACCCCCTGGTCCGCATACGCCCCCAGCGTCGTGACGCTGCCCGACGGCAGCCTGCACGTCGAGACCCGCTTCACCCGCCTGACCGGCAAGTCGCCGATCCTGCTGGCCGGCATGACGCCGACGACGGTCGACGCCAAGATCGTCGCCGCAGCGGCCAACGCCGGCTTCTGGTCCGAGCTCGCCGGCGGCGGCCAGGTCACCGAGGAGATCTTCGCCGATCGCGTGGCCGAGCTCGACGAGCTGCTGCTGCCCGGCCGGACGTACCAGTTCAACTCGCTGTTCCTCGACCCCTACCTCTGGAAGCTGCAGCTCGGGCAGAAGCGGCTCGTGCAGCGTGCCCGCGCTGCCGGTGCCGCGATCGACGCGGTCATCGTGACCGCCGGCATCCCCGAGCTCGACGAGGCCGTCGAGCTCGTCGAGGAGCTCCGCGCCGCGGAGATCACGCACGTCGTGTTCAAGCCGGGCACGGTCAAGCAGATCCGCCAGGTGCTCGCGATCGCCAAGGCCGTCGCGCCGACGCCGATCATCGTCCAGATCGAGGGCGGCCGCGCTGGCGGTCACCACTCGTGGGAGGACCTCGACGACCTGCTGATCGCCACGTACGGCGAGCTGCGCAGCCTCGACAACGTCGTCGTCGCCGTCGGTGGCGGCATCGGCACGCCCGAGGTCGCCTCGGCCTACCTCACGGGTGAGTGGGCACGCCGCCACGGCTTCCCGGTCATGCCGCTCGACGGCATCCTCGTCGGCACCGCCGCGATGGCGACGCTGGAGGCGACGACCTCGCCCGAGGTCAAGCAGCTGCTCGTCGACACGCGCGGCACGGGCACCTGGGTCGGCGCGGGCAGCGCCAAGGGCGGCATGGCCTCGGGCCGCAGCCAGCTCGGCGCCGACATCCACGAGATCGACAACACGGCGTCGCGCACGGGTCGCCTGCTCGACGAGGTCGCCGGCGACGCCAAGGCGGTCGCCGCACGTCGCGACGAGATCATCGAGGCGCTCAACCGTACGGCCAAGCCCTACTTCGGCGACGTCGACACCATGACGTACGCGCAGTGGCTCCGCCGCTACGTCGAGCTGTCCGGCACGCCGTCGTGGCTCGACGTCACGATCCGCGACCGCTTCCACGCGATGCTGCAGCGCGCCGAGGCCCGCCTCAACGCTGCCGATCGCGGCACCATCCCCACGCTCTTCGCCGACGCTTCCCTGGTCGACGACGGCGCCGCGGCAATCACCACCCTGCTCGAGGCGTACCCGCGCGCGGAGGACGTCGTCCTCCACCCGGCCGACGTGCTGTTCTTCGTCGACCAGTGCCGGACGCCGGGCAAGCCGGCCAACTTCGTGCCCGTGCTCGACCAGGACGTACGCCGCTGGTGGCGCTCGGACTCGCTGTGGCAGGCGCACGACCCGCGCTACGCCGCCGACGAGGTCTGCGTCATCCCCGGCACCGTCTCCGTCGCCGGCATCGACCGGCTCGACGAGCCCGTCGCCGACCTGCTGCGCCGTTTCGAGGACGCCACGATCGACGGCCTGCTCGCCTCGGGCCGCGCCGCCCAGCGGGTCACCGGTCGCCGTCGTGTCGAGGGCGCCGGTGACGTGCTCTCGCTCGTGCTCGCCGCTCCCGACCTCGTCTGGGCCGGTCGCACCGTTCGCAACCCCGTCCACCGCCTCGGTGCCGAGTGGGTCATCGTCGACCCGCAGCGTGCCGAGCACCCCGAGACGGGCGCCGCGCTCGTCGCGGTCGACGGTCGCACCGCTGAGCTGCAGGTGCCGCTCGCACGTCCGCTCTCGCTGCGCATCGCGGTCGACGACTCCGTGCTCGCCGGCGCCGCCCCGGTCGTGTCGACCGAGGTCGCCGCGTCCGCGATGTCCTCTCTCGTCGCCGGTGCTGCCGGTGGCGACGTCCCGTCGGTCAACAACGGCCGCGCGACCGTCACGGTCGAGTGGGACCCGGACCTGATCGCCGACCACGCCGGTGTCACCGGTGCAGACGTGCCGGTCCACCCCGTGCCCGACGTGCTCGTGGGTCTCGCCTGGCCGTCGGTCTTCGCGGTGCTCGGCGAGGCCACCACCTCGACCGGCATCCCGGTCATCGAGGGCATGCTCGACCTGGTCCACCTCGACCACGCGATCGCCCTCCACGACGCGCTGCCCGTCGCTCCCGCAGAGCTCACGATCACCTCGGTCGTCGAGTCGATCGAGGACACCGGCTTCGGCCGGGTCGTCGCGGTCGACGTCACGGTGTCCTCCGCCTCAGGGGAGGTCGCGACGCTGCGTGAGCGCTTCGCGATCCGCGGACGTACCGGAGCCGGCGAGCTCTCCGACCCGGCACGCGCCGGCGGAGCGCTCGGCGACGACATCAAGGACACGCCGCGCAAGTCGCGCGGTGCGGCGACGCTGACGGCGCCCACCGACCTGCGTGGTTTCGCCGCCGTCACGGGCGACCACAACCCGATCCACACCAGCATCGCCGCCGCCCGCCTCGCGGGGCTCGGTGCGCCGATCGTGCACGGCATGTGGGTCTCCGCCGCGGCCCAGCAGGTGCTCTCCGGCCGCCGCATCACGGGCTGGACCACGCGCTTCCTCGCACCGGTCCGCCCGGGCGTGAAGGTCGACGTCAAGGCCGACCGCATCGGTCTCGACAACGGCGCCGAGCTGGTCGACATCACGTGCCGCGCCGAGGGCGAGGTCGTCATGTCGGCGACCGCCCGCCTCGAGGCGCCCCGCACGGCGTACGCCTTCCCGGGCCAGGGCATCCAGCACCAGGGCATGGGCATGGCGGGTTACCAGCGCTCCAAGGCTGCCCGTGAGATCTGGGACCGCGCCGACGCGCACACGCGCGCCGCGCTCGGCTTCTCGATCCTCACGGTCGTGCGCGACAACCCGACGGTCCTGGTGACCAACGGCGTGACGCACAAGCACCCCGACGGCGTCCTGTTCCTCACGCAGTTCACGCAGGTCGCGATGGCGGTGCTCGGTGCCGCACAGATGGCGGAGCTCCGCGAGTCCGGCGCGTTCGTCGAGGGCTCGATCCTCGCGGGTCACTCCGTCGGCGAGTACAACGCGCTCGCGGCCGTCTCGGGCGTCATCCCGCTCGAGGCCGTCGTCGAGGTCGTGTTCCAGCGCGGCTCGGTCATGCACACGCTCGTGCCCCGCGACGCCGAGGGCCGCAGCAACTACCGCCTCGCGGCGATCCGCCCGGCGCAGATCGGCCTCAACGACGACAACGTCACGGCGTACGTCGACCGCATCGCGGACGAGTCCGGCGAGTTCCTGCAGATCGTCAACTACAACCTGCGCGACTCGCAGTACGCGATCGCCGGCACGGTGCGCGGCCTGGAGATCCTCGAGGAGGACATCACGCGTCGCCGCGAGGAGTTCGGCGGCAAGGCTGCCTACATCCTCGTGCCCGGCATCGACGTGCCGTTCCACTCCACGGTGCTGCGCGACGGCGTCCCGGACTTCCGCGACCGCCTCACCGAGCTGCTGCCGGCGACGATCGACCCCGCGATCCTCGAGGGTCGCTACGTCCCCAACCTCGTGCCCAAGCCGTTCTCGCTCGACCGTGCATTCCTGCAGGAGATCGCCGACCTCGTGCCGTCGGAGCCGCTCAACGCGGTCCTGGCCGATTTCGCGACCTGGTCGGCGAAGCCCGGCGAGCTGTGCCGTGTCGTCCTGATCGAGCTGCTGGCCTGGCAGTTCGCCAGCCCGGTCCGCTGGATCGAGACGCAGGACCTGCTGTTCGGCGACCTCGGTGTCGAGCGCTTCATCGAGGTCGGTGTCGGCCAGGCCCCCACGGTGGCCAACCTCGCGTCCTCGACGCTCAAGCTCCCGGGCCGCTTCGGCGGACCCGTCGAGGTGCTCAACTTCGAGCGCGACGGCGCCGCGGTCTTCGCGACCGACGAGGAGCAGGTCGTCGAGCAGGAGGAAGCTCCGGTGGAGTCCTCCCCGCCCGAGGCCTCGGCTCCTGCTGCGGCCCCCGCTGCCGCTCCGGCGACCTCGAGCGGGCCGCGTCCGGCCGACCTGACGTTCGACGCCGCCGACGCCACCACGGTGCTCATCGCCTGGTGGACCAAGATGCGCCTCGACCAGATCGGCGCCGCCGACACGATCGAGTCGCTGTGTGACGGCGCTTCGTCGCGACGCAACCAGCTGCTCGTCGACCTCGGTGGTGAGCTCAGCCTCGGCGCGATCGACGGCGCCGCTGACGCGGACCTGCCGACGCTGTCTGCGCAGGTCAAGGGCCTGGCTCGCGGCTACAAGCCGTTCGGCCCGGTGCTCGCCGAGGCCCTCGGCGACCACCTCAAGAAGGTCCTCGGCCCGACCGGCAAGCGCCAGTCGGCCGTCGCCGAGCGCGTCGCCGACGTCTGGCAGCTCGGGCCGGGCTGGGCGAGTCACGCACTCGTCGAGCTCGCGCTGTCGAGCCGCGAGGGGTCGAGCGTCCGTGGTGGCGAGTACGGCTCGCTGAGCGGCCTCGCCTCCGGTGCCGACGTCGACGCCGCGATCGACGCGAGCGTCCAGGCCGTGGCCGCACGCCACGGCATCAGCGTCGACCTGCCGTCCACGGGCGGGGGAGAGGGCGCCACGATCGACGCGGCCGCCCTCGGTGAGTTCACCGCACAGATCACCGGTCCCGACGGTGTCCTGGCCTCGTCGGCGCGCCTGGTGCTCGACCAGCTCGGACTCACGGACGTACCGGCCGTCGTCGAGACGGACGAGGCAGAGGCCGAGATCCTGGCCCGCGTCGAGACCGAGCTCGGCAGCGACTGGGCCAAGCTCACGGCTCCGGCGTTCGACCCGCTCAAGGCCGTCGTGCTCGACGACCGCTGGGCCAGCGCCCGCGAGGACCTCGCCCGCATCGCCGCAGGCGAGACCGTCGAGGCCAGCTTCGTCGGCGCCGGCGAGGTCGTCGCTGCGCAGGCCCGCTGGCACGCGGACCACGCCGACCCGCGATTGGCCGAGCGTTTCACGCAGATCGCCGCTGACGCCCTCAGCCCGACGGACCAGACCTGGTCCGGAGAGCTCGCGGTCGTCACGGGTGCCAGCCAGGGCTCGATCGCCGCAGGCGTCACCGGCAAGCTGCTCGCGGGCGGTGCGACGGTCGTCGCGACCACCTCGAGCCTCGACGCCAAGCGGCTCGCGTTCTACAAGGAGCTCTACCGCACGCACGCCGTCGCCGGAGCTGTCCTGTGGGTCGTCCCGGCCAACATGGCGTCGTACGCCGACGTCGACGCGCTGACGAGCTGGCTCACCAGCGAGCAGACGCAGACCCGTGCGGGTGTCACGACGGTTGCCAAGCCGGCCATGACGCCGACGCTGCTGTTCCCGTTCGCGGCCGGTCGCGTCGCCGGTGACCTCACCGACGCCGGCAGCCGCACCGAGGTCGACATGCGCATCCTGCTGTGGTCCGTCGAGCGCCTGATCGGGCAGCTCTCGGCCGGCATCCAGGACCGCGACCTGACCTCGACGCTGCACGTCGTGCTCCCGGGCTCGCCCAACCGCGGCATGTTCGGCGGCGACGGCGGATACGGCGAGGCCAAGGCCGCGCTCGACGCCGTCGTGGCCCGCTGGTCCGCAGAACGTACGTGGGCCGATCGCGTCACGCTGAGCCACGCCATCATCGGCTGGGTCCGCGGCACGGGCCTCATGGGCGGCAACGACCCGCTGGTCGAGGCCGTCGAGGCTGCCGGTGTCCGCACCTGGTCGCCGGAGGACATGGCGACCGCCCTGCTCGAGACCGCAACCGCCGAGGCTCGCGCCGCTGCGCGCATCGAGCCGCTGACGGTCGACCTCACGGGTGGCCTCGCGGGCGTCAAGCTCGACATGAAGGCGCTCGCCGAGGGCGTCGCGCGTCCGTCCGCCGCCGACGAGGACGAGACCGGCATGATCGCCGCGCTCGCCGCTTCGCCGGCCCAGCTCGACCGCGTCGAGCAGCTCGACTGGGCACCCGTCGACGCCAGGCCCGAGGACCTCGTGGTCATCGTCGGTGCCGGCGAGCTCGGCCCCTACGGCTCCTCTCGTACACGCTTCGAGATGGAGGTCTCCGACGAGCTGTCGGCCGCCGGCGTCCTCGAGCTGGCCTGGACCACGGGTCTGGTCAGCTGGGACGAGCAGGGTGGCGGTTGGTTCGACACCGAGACGCAGGAGAAGGTCGACGAGGCCGATCTCGTCGAGCGCTACGAGGACAAGGTCCGCGAGGCGGTCGGCATCCGGCGCTACGTCGACGAGGGCAACATGGTCGACAACTCGGCCCCGCTGCTGACGTCGGTGTTCCTCGACAAGGACCTGTCGTTCACCGTGTCCAACGAGGCGGAGGCGCGCGCGCTGCGTGACGCCGACCCCGAGCGTACGGTCATCGCGGCGACAGCCGACGGCGACTGGACCGTGACCCGCAAGGCCGGCACAGAGATCCGCGTGCCGCGTCGCATGGCGCTCACGCGTACGGTCGGCGGCCAGATCCCGACCGGCTTCGACCCCACGGTGTGGGGTGTGCCGGCCGAGATGGTCGACTCGATCGACCGGGTCGCGCTGTGGAACCTCATCTGCACGGTCGACGCGTTCCTCTCGAGCGGGTTCAACCCGTCCGAGCTGATGCGTTGGGTCCACCCGGCGCTCGTCGCCAACACGCAGGGCACCGGCATGGGCGGCATGCAGTCGATGCAGTCGCTCTACCTCGACACGCTGCTGGGCGAGAGCAAGCCCAACGACATCCTGCAGGAGGCGCTGCCCAACGTCATCGCCGCGCACGTCGTGCAGTCGTACGTCGGCTCGTACGGTGCGATGGTCCACCCCGTCGCCGCCTGTGCCACCACGGCCGTGTCGGTCGAGGAGGGTGTCGACAAGATCAAGCTGGGCAAGGCCGAGTTCGTGGTCTCCGGCGGGTTCGACGACCTGAGCGTCGAGGGCATCGTGGGCTTCGCCGACATGTCGGCGACCGCGGACTCCGCGGCGATGCGCGCCAAGGGGCTCGAGGACCGCTACTTCAGCCGGGCCAACGACCGTCGCTACGGCGGCTTCGTGGAGTCGCAGGGTGGCGGCACGATCCTGCTCGCCCGCGGTGACCTCGCGCTGCGCATGGGTCTCCCGGTCCTCGGCGTCGTCGCGTACGCCGGCTCGTTCGCCGACGGCGTGCACACGTCGATCCCGGCTCCGGGCATGGGCGCTCTCGCGGCCGGCCTCGGTGGTCGCGAGTCCGCGCTGGCGAAGTCGCTGCGCACGCTCGGCCTCACCGCCGACGACATCGGCGTGCTGTCCAAGCACGACACGTCGACCGGGGTCAACGAGCGCAACGAGTCCGAGCTGCACGAGCGGCTCGCAGCGGCGATCGGCCGCAGCGAGGGCAACCCGCTCTACGTGATCTCGCAGAAGAGCATCACGGGGCACACCAAGGGTGGCGCCGCGGCGTTCCAGGTCATCGGGCTCTGCCAGGTGCTGTCCGGTGGGGTCATCCCGCCGAACCGCAGCCTCGACTGCGTCATGGACGACCTCGCCGAGCACGAGCACCTGGTCTGGCTGCGCAAGCCGCTGGCCACGGGTCAGCTCAAGGCGGGCATCCTCACGAGCCTTGGCTTCGGTCACGTCGCGGGCCTCATCGCGCTCGCACACCCCCAGGCATTCCTTGCGACCTTGAGCGACGAGGAGCGCGCCTCCTACGCCGCCCGTGCGGAAGCACGGCTCATCGAGGGTCGGATGCGTCTCGTCAGGGCCATGTACGGCGGAGCGTCGCTGTACGAGCGTCCTGCCGATCGGCGCCTCGGCAGTGAGGGAGTGCGGACCCGGGAGGCTGGACTTCTCCTGGACCCGCAGGCACGGCTGGGTGAGGACGACGTCTACTTCGGAGCGTCGTGCCAGTGACGGTTGTCGGTGTCGGTGTTGATCTGGTCCACGTCCCTTCTTTCGCGGACCAGCTGGAACAACCCGGAACCACGTTCGCCACGGCTTTCCTGCCCGGTGAGCGAAGTGACGTGCGGAGTCGTCCCTCCGACTCCGCGCGTCACTTCGCCGTGCGCTGGGCCGCCAAGGAGGCGGTCATCAAGGCCTGGTCGGCGTCGCTCCACGGCGAGCCGCCGGTCATGGACGAGCACGTGCACCATCTCATCGAGGTCGTCGCCGATGCGTGGGGTCGCCCGCGCATACGCCTGCACGGCGAGGTGGCGAAGTGGCTCGCCGATCACACCCTCGAGGTCTCGCTGAGCCACGACGGTGACTACGCCATCGCGTACGTCGTCCTGTCCCGCGCCTGAGGCTCCTCGGTGGCGGTTTACCAAGAGGTCAGGGCAAGCTGGCAGCTCCGCAGGGCAAACCGCCACACCTCAGGGTGTGCGCGCCGTGAGAAGTGGCTGTTCGCCCTGACCTCTTGGTAAACCGCCAAGCCCTTCGGGCTAGGCGTGCTCGGCGCTCAGCAGGTACGCCGTGACGAGCCGCTTGAGCTCGATGATCGACTCGGCGTGCTCCTGGCCGTCGCGGATCGAGAAGTTGAGCATCGAGTAGACGACGTGCACCAGCACCTCGGCCATGATCTGGCGGCGTTCGCGCGGCGTGCCGGGGGTCAGCGGGGCCAGTGCGCGCGCCACCTCGGCCGCAAGCTCCCGCTCGGTCACCGCAGCGGTCGCGCGGGTCGCCGGCGTCGACTGCACGGCGAGCCACACGGCCCGGCGTGACGGGTCGTTGACCCAGAGCTCGGCCATGTGGTCGACGAGCCGGTTGAGGAACTTCAGCCAGTCGAGCGTCGGGATCGCCTCGGCGAAGCTCGCAAGCTCCTGGCGTACGGCCACGGCGTCGACCCGGTCGAGCTCGCACACGATGACGTACTTGTTCTGGAAGAACTGGTAGAGCGTGCCGATCGGCAGACCCGCTCGGTGAGCGACCTCCTCGCACGTGAACGACTCGAAGCCGACGTCGAGCAGCAGCTCGCGCGACACCTGCAACAGGTGGTCGAACTTCTTGTGGCTACGCTCCTGCGTCGGGCGGCGCCGGGGTTCGAGGATCTCGGCCGTCACGGGCGCAACCCTATCCCGTAGCGGCGCGTCCTGCGGCGATCAAGGGAACGATCATGTCGCCGATGCCGTCGAAGCCCGCCCCGACGGTCTGCCCGTGCGAGTGGCGGTAGTGGATGCCCTCGAGGATCACGGCGAGCTTGAAGAACGCCAGGGCGAGGTGGAAGCCGATGTCGCTGACGTCCCGACCCGACTCTGCGGCGTACCGGGCGAGCACCTCGTCGCGGCTGAGGTAGCCGGGCGCGACCGGGGCATCCGTGACCATCGCGGCGTCGCCCGACGGGGGAGCGACCTCGGCGAGCTGCTGGTAGGCCAGCAGCACCGCGACGTCGGTCAGCGGATCGCCGAGCGTGCTCATCTCCCAGTCGAGCACCGCGGTGACCTGGTCCTGGTCGTCGACCAGCAGGTTGTCGAGCCGGAAGTCGCCGTGCACGATCGTGCCGTCCCCGTTGGCGGGGATGTGGGACTCCAGGTGCGCGACGAGCTCGTCCATGCCGGGCAGCTCACGGCTGGTCGATGCCTCGAGCTGCTTCTTCCAACGAGCGACCTGGCGGCCGAGGTAGCCGTCCGGGCGGCCGAAGTCGCCCAAGCCGACGGCGGCGTAGTCGACGGCGTGCAGGGCGACCAGGGTGTCGACCATGCGCTCGCTGATGACGCGCGTACGTTCGGGGCCCAGCGGCTCGAGCTGCGCCGCCCGGCCGTACGGGGTGCCGGCGACCTTCTCCATGACGTAGAACGGCGCACCGATGACGTCGGCGTCCTCGCAGTGGGCGATCATCTGCGGCACCGGCACGTTGGTCGGTGCCAGGGCCGCCATGACGCGATACTCGCGGCCCATGTCGTGCGCCGTCGCGAGCACGTGACCCAAGGGTGGACGGCGTACGACGTAGTCGCGGGAGCCGGCGCTCAGCGTGTACGTCAGGTTGGACTTGCCGCCCGTGATGAGGCTCGCCGTCAGCGGCCCGGTGACCAGCTCGGGACGCTCGCGCTCCAGCCAGTTCTGCAGCGCAGCGAGGTCCAGGCCCTTGGGATCGCTCGACATGTCAGGCCTTGGGCCCGCCGGCGACGTAGATGACCTGGCCGGACACGAACCCCGCGCCCTCGCTCACGAGGAACGACACGGTGTGCGCGATGTCCTCGGGCTGACCGACGCGGGCGACCGGGATCTGCTCGGCGTTCCACTTGATGAAGTCGTCGAAGGGGATCTTCATGCGCTCGGCCGTCGAGGCGGTCATGTCGGTCTGGATGAAGCCGGGGGCGATGGCGTTGGCGGTGATGCCGAACTTGCCGAGCTCGATCGCGAGGGTCTTGGTGAAGCCCTGCATGCCGGCCTTGGCGGCCGAGTAGTTGGCCTGGCCGCGGTTGCCGAGCGCCGAGGTGCTCGAGAGGTTGACGATGCGGCCGAAGCCGGCCTCCGTCATGTGCTTCTGGGCCGCCTTGGTCATCAGGAACGCGCCGCGCAGGTGCACGTTCATGACGGCGTCCCAGTCGTCGACGGTCATCTTGAACAGCATGTTGTCGCGGATGATGCCGGCGTTATTGACCAGCACGGTCGGCGCACCGAGCTCGGCAGTGATGCGCTCGAACGCGGCGGCGACCTGCTCCTCGTTGCTCACGTCGGCGCCGACGGCGAGGGCCTTGCCCCCGGCGGCGGTCACGGCGTCGACGGTGGCGGCGCAGGACGCCTCGTCGAGGTCGACGACGGCGACCTGGAAGCCGTCGGCGGCGAGCCGCTGCGAGACGGCCGCGCCGATGCCTCGTGCGGCTCCGGTGACGATCGCGGTACGGGTTTCGGTCACGAGATGCTCCTTCGACGGGCGCCTAAGCGCTTGCTTAGTGAATTCCTTCCGCACGTTATCGCACGAGGCCCGCGTGTGCGAGATCACCGTCGACATTGGTGGCGTTGAAGATGAAGGAACCCTCATGTTTGTGTATAGTTGAGGAAAACCTCATGTTTTAGGAGTCCTCGTGACGCAGCTCGACACCCCCTCGGTGGTTTCAGCGCCCGACCAGGCCGATCACCGCTCGACGCTCACGCAGCGCCGGCAGGATCGGTTCGCCCGGGTCGAACCCAAGGGCAAGCGTGTCTTCACGGCGCGCGAGCGGGCCGAGATGCTCGTCGACGATGGCTCCTTCGTCGAGATGACGCCGTTGCGCACGGCGGGCGGAGGCGCCGGCAGCGGCGTCGTCGCCGGTTGGGGTACGACCGACGGTCACGCGGTTGTCGTCGTCTCGCACGACGCGGCCGTGGCCTCGGGTGCCATCGGCGCCGTCATGGCCGACGCGATCATGAAGGCCCAGCGGTTCGCGATCGACAAGGGCTACCCGATCGTCTACATCAACGATTCCGGCGGAGCCCGCATCCACGACGGCATCTTCGCGCTGCACGGCTGTGGCGGCATCTTCGCCAACAACATCGAGGCGCAGCAGCGGATCCCGCAGATCTCCCTGATCCTCGGCCCGTGCGCCGGGGCCGCGGCGTACTCGCCGGCTCTGACCGACTGGACCATCATGGTCAAGGAGCAGGGACAGATGTTCCTCACCGGCCCCGAGATCGTCAAGGCCGCGACGGGTGAGGACGCGTCTGCCGAGGACATCGGCGGATCGGCGCTGCACACCAACATCAGCGGGGTCGCGCACCTCGAGGTCGACAGCGAGGAAGAGGCGTTCCACGCGACCCGCCTCCTGCTGTCGTTCCTGCCGACGCACAAGGGCGCCCCGCAGAAGCGGCAGAGCCCGGTCCCGGCCAACCCGGGTGCGGTCGAGCGGCTCCCCGGTCTCGTGCCGGACAAGTCGAGCGTCGTGTTCGACATGAACGCCCTGCTCGACGGCGTCCTCGACAACGGTGCCCGGCTCGAGCTCATGCCGACGCACGCGCCCAGCATCCTGACGCTGTTCGGCCGTCTCGACGGCCACGCGGTCGGCATCCTGGCCAACCAGCCCAACGCCCGCGGCGGCATCCTCGACTCCAAGGCTTCGGTCAAGGCCGCCCGCTTCGTCGAGTTCTGTGGTCGCTTCGACCTCCCGGTCCTGACGTTCGTCGACGTGCCCGGCTTCCTGCCCGGCACGGTCGAGGAGGGCCGCGGCGTCATCACGCATGGCGCCAAGCTCCTCAAGGCGTACGTCGAGACCAAGTCGCCCAAGCTGACCGTCGTGGTCCGCAAGGCGTACGGCGGCGCGTACATCGCGATGGGTGCTGCCTCGCTCGGTGCCGACGTCAACTGGGCCTGGTCGGGCTCGGAGATCGCCGTCATGGGTCCCGGTGGCGCGGTCGCGCTGCTGCACCGTCGTGCCCTCAAGGAGGCCGAGGAGCCCACCAAGCTGCGCGACGAGCTCGCCGCGGTCTATCGCGAAGAGGTCGCGCGCCCCTACATCGCGGCCGAAGCCGGTATCGTCGACGACGTGATCCTGCCCGAAGAGACCCGCGACCGCATGGCTGCCGCCCTGCGCATGCTGACGCACGAGTCGTCCCTCTGATGTTCGCTGCGCGGGCCGAGATCGTCGCGAACGTCTGGAAGATCGTCGCCCGCGAGGGTGACCAGGTCGGGGTCGGTGACGTTCTGGCCGTCCTGGAGAGCATGAAGATGGAGATCCCGGTCTACGCCGAGGCGTCCGGGTTCGTCAGCAAGGTCCTCGTCGAGGTGGGGCAGATCGTCCAGGAGGGCGACCCGCTCATCGAGATCGACGAGAGCCACGCCTGAGGCGTCTGGCATCATCGGCGGGTGTCCGCCACCGTCGTCCATGAGCTGCCCATGCGCTGGGCCGACCTGGACTCGCTCAATCACGTCAACAACGTCGTCTACCTCGACTACGCCGCCGAGAGCCGTGCGATGCTCGCCGACGAGGGCCTGCTCGACGGTGGTGCCGTCGTCACACGCATCGCGATCGACTTCCTCCGTCCGCTGCTCCTGACGTCCCGGCCCGTCCAGGTGGCGTCGACGTTCGAGGGCGCCCAGCTCACGCAGGAGATCAGCCCGCAGGACTCCGACACCGCGTTCGCCCGCGTCGTGACGACGTTCGACGAGCCACAGCCGCTCACGCGTCAGAGCGGCGCCGCCGGTCCGCTGCCGACGCGTGTGCGGCGCAGCGACCTCGACCTCTCTGGCGCCGTCAGCACGACGCAGATGTTCGAGCTGTTCCAGGAGTCTCGCGTCCTCCACCTGTCGCAGCGGCTGACGGAGATGACCCCCGGCCGGTTCGTGGTCGGGCACGTCGACGTCGCGTACGCCGCTCCCATGCCGTGGCGGGTCGAGCCCTACGAGACGTACAACTGGGTCAGCCGGGTTGGGTCGTCCTCGGTCACGATCGAGTCGCAGCTCGCCGACGGCGACCAGGTCATGGCGCAGTGCCGATCGATCCTGGTCGGGTTCGACCTGGAGAGTCAGCGCTCCCGGCCGCTCAGCGACACCGAGAAGAGCGAGTTCGCCTCGCTCAGCCTGCCTGGTTGACCATGAAGTCGGCGGCGTGCTGCACGTACGCCCAGAACTGCGCGTCGAGCTCGGGCGACAGCTTGGCCCGGTCGAGCCCTTCGCGGAAGTGCACGAGCCAGCGGTCGCGCGCCTCCGGCGTCACGGCGAACGGTGCGTGGCGCATGCGGAGGCGGGGGTGCCCCCGCTGCTCGGAGTACGTCGTGGGGCCGCCCCAATACTGCTCGAGGAACATCGTGAAGCGGTGCGCCGCCGGGCCGAGGTCCTCCTCGGGATAGAGCGGCCGCAGCACCTCGTCCGTCGCCACGCCCTCGTAGAACGTGTCGACGATGAGCTTGATCGTGTCGTGCCCGCCGATCGCCTCGTAGAACGTCGTCGTCTGCTCGCTCACGCGGGGGGCTCCTCGTCGATCGTGGTGCGGAAGGTCGTCGGGATGCGGATGCCTTCCTTGTCGAACCGCGCCTTGACCCGTTGGCGCATGGCCCGGGCGACGAGCCACTGCTGCAGCGGCGCGGTCTTGAGCACGACGCGTACGACGGCGCCGTCCTTGTCGAAGCGCTCGACGCCCCAGACCTCGGGCTGCTCGATGATGACGTCGTGGAACTGCTCGTCCTGGTACATCGCGGTGGCCTCCTCCTCGAGCACGGTCTGCACCCGGTCGAGGTCGGCCTCGTAGTCGACGGTGATGTCGAGGACCGTACGGGCCCAGTTCTGGCTCTGGTTGCCGACGCGGAGGATCTCGCCGTTGCGGACGTACCAGACCGTGCCGTTGACGTCCCTGAGCCGGGTGACGCGGAGGCCGACCGCCTCGACGGTGCCACTGGCCTCACCGAGGTCGACGACATCGCCGACGCCGTACTGGTCCTCGAGGATCATGAAGATGCCCGACAGCAGGTCCTTCACCAGGTTCTGGGCGCCGAACCCCAGTGCCACGCCGACGATGCCGGCACTGGCGATGATCGGGGCGATGTTGACGCTGAGCTGCGCCAGCACCATGACGATGACGATCGACAAGATGACGCCCGTCGAGATGCTCTTGAGCAGCGAGCCCATGGTCTCGGCGCGTTGTTTGCGGCGCTCGTTGGAGCCCGGCCGGAGGTCGGCGAGGAACTCGCCGGCCTTGGAGTTGGCGATGACACCGGGGACCGTGCCTTTGATCGCCCGCGCCACCAGCCGGTTGATCGCGCGGTTGATGAACCACCGCAACGCCAGACCGAGGACGATGATCAGGAGGATCGACAGCGGCGCGGCGACGAACCAGTCGTACGCCGTGCCTGCGGGCAGGTCCCAGTTCACGTCGAGGGGTGACATTCCTCCAGCCTACGGGTGGATACGATGGGGCTCATGAGGACTCCCGCCCGCCTGCTCGGACCAGCGCTTGCCTTCGTGATCACGTTCTTCGCCGGATCGGCCGCGGCCTTCGCCGATCAGCCGACGGGTGGGGCCTGGCCCGACGGCAAGGAGCGCAGCGACCTGTGGCTGCTGGTGCTCTTCGGCGGTGGCACGGTCGGGCTGTTCATCATCATCTCGCTGTTCGCCCTGCTGACGGCCCGCAACAACTACGTGCCTCCCGCGCCCGGCAAGGAGATCCACGTCCGTACGGACAACAGCCCCACCCCCCACCACTGACTTTGGTGGCTCGCCGCTGAGCCTGACGTTTCTGTCGCGAAACGCCGTGGGAGGTCAGCAGAATCGTCAGTCCCAGTGAGGGCTGTGGACGGCGACAAGCGCGTCGCGGGTACGTCCCGCACGATCGCCGGATGGACCACATCGATCCCACGTTGGTGTCACTCCGGGTCAGACGAGCTCGGGAGCTTGGATTCACTGCCGGTGAGCTTCGAGGCAATCAGTGGCAGCACGTGGCACACGGCGTCGTACGGCCTGCCTTCTTCGCGGTAGACCCGATCTCGGCCAGGGTGGCGGATGCCGTCGCGCTGATGGGTCGCGCGAACGTGCTGGGTGGCTGGGGGTCGCTCTGGGTGCAGGGCAACACGTGGTTCGACGGATTGGACCGCGCTGGCGACTCTCGTGACGTCTTGGTCCATTGCCTGGCCGGCTCGCAGCTACGAGTCCGGCCGGGCATCCTGCCGAGCCAAGCGGATCTGCACCCCGACGAAATTGACTCGCTCGGGCACTACGACGTCACAACGCTCGCGCGCTCGGCATATGACGAGATGCGGATGGCGAGGAATCTCCGTGAGGCGGTCGTGATTCTGGACATGGCGGTGAGCACGACTTCGGAGGTCGCTCACACCACACTTGCTGCCGTCCGCAGGGTCATCGACTCGCATCACAAGACGCGCGGGATCGTTCAAGCGAGAAACGCGCTCGACCTCGGAACGTCTCGATCCGCAAGCCCGTGGGAGACGCGCACCCGTCTGCTGGCCCAGCTGGACATCGGAATCAAGGAACTCAAGGTAAACGTCCCGGTTTTCGACCTATCCGAGAATCTTCTGGGCGTCGCGGACCTGATCGATCCCGAGACTGGGCTCGTCATCGAATCCGACGGATCGGGCCACCGTGAGCTCTCCAGGCACACCGACGACAACGTGCGCGAAGAGAAGTTCGAGCGGGCCGGGCTAGTCGTATGTCGGGTGACCTCGCTCGACCACGCAGACCGGTGGGCGACAGTGGGCCGCATCAACCGCGCATGGACCGACGCGGCCAGGGCACGCCACAGGCTGTGGACGCTGGAACAGCCCGACTGGTGGGCTTCATGGTCGCCGGCCCGTCGCTGGGCCTGACGTTTCTGCACACACGGCGCGGCGTGTCGCAGCAGAAACGTCAGGCTCAGCGGGAACGGGACCTTAGAACGCGGCTTGGGCCTTCAGGGCTCGGGCGAGGTCGTCGCGGCCCTCGGACACGTAGCGCTTCGCCGCCGGGTTGGCGTTCGTCGACGAGAGCCACGCATCGACCTTGTCGAGCGTCGCCTGCGACGGGTTGGCCGACGGGAACAGGTAGATCAGCGCGACCTGGCCGATCCACACGCCCATGTCGTCGATGATCGTGCTGGCCATCTCGAGGTATCGGTCGACGTACGGCTCGAGGAGCTCGGCCTGCCCGGCGACCTGGAACGCCAAGGCGGTCTGGCGACGCGTCTCGTTGGGCGTCGAGGGGTCGATCGCGGCGATCTGCCACGCCGCGGCCTTGGCCTCGGCGAGCGGACGGATCGCGCGGGCGGCCGACGCGTTCTCGGTGCCGGAGATCGTGTTGTCGCGCTCGAGCTCCGCGGCGATCTCGGCCTCGTCCGCAGCGCCGATGCGGGCCAGCGCGGTGACGATCGTCCAGCGCAGGTCCGTGTCGACCGAGAGGCCCTCGAGCCCACCGTCGAGGATCTCGCGCAGGCGCTCGGGACCGGACGCCGCCGACGCGTACGCGCGTACGAGCGCCAGCTGGTGGTCGCTGCCGGGCTCGGCGGCCTCCATCAGGGCGCGCACGCCGGACTCCCAGCGCTCCTTGAGCTCGGGACGGGCCGAGTCGGGCGTGAACAGGTTGACCGCGCTGAGCCCCTGGCGCAGCAGCGATCCGACGGCAGTGAGATCGGTCTCCGACCCGACACCGGCGAGCACGAGGGTGACGAAGTCCGACGACGACAGCTCGGCGTCGCGCGTCATGTCCCACGCCGATCCCCAGCACAGCGCCCGGGGGAGCGAGTCCTCGAACGTGGCGATGCTCTCGATCAACGTCGCGAACGAGCGCTCGTCGAGCCGGATCTTGGCGTACGTCAGGTCGTCGTCGTTGAGCAGGATCAGGTCGGGCTGCTTGGTGTCGATCAGCTCGGTGATCTGCGTCGACGCGCCGCGGATGTCGGTCTCGACGCGTTCCGTGCGCACGAGCTTGCCCTCGACCTGGTCGTAGAGGCCGATCGCGATGCGGTGGCGCCGCAGCGTGGGGTAGGCGTCGATGGCGCTCTGCTCGACCGAGAACGACGTGAAGTAGCCCTCGTCGTTGGTCTCGAACGTCGCCCGCAGCGTGTTGACGCCCGACGTCTGCAGCCACTCCTCGGCCCACTCGCTCAGCTCGCGGCCCGATGCCGCCTCGAGCTCGACGAGCAGGTCCTTGAGCTCGGTGTTGCCGTACGCGTGCTTGCCGAAGTACGCCCGCAGGCCCGCGAAGAAGTCCTTCTCGCCGACCCACGCCACGAGCTGCTTGAGCGCCGAGGCGCCCTTGGCGTACGTGATGCCGTCGAAGTTGGCCTCGACGGCGTGCAGGTCGTAGTTGTCGGCCGCGATGGGGTGCGTCGACGGCAGCTGGTCCTGTCGATAGGCCCAGTTCTTGCGCGCGTTCGTGAAGCTCGTCCACGAGTCGGTGAACCGGGTCGCGTTGGTCGCCGAGTGCGACGCGGCGAACTCCGCGAACGACTCGTTGAGCCACAGGTCGTCCCACCACTTCATGGTCACGAGGTCGCCGAACCACATGTGCGCCATCTCGTGCAGGATCGTGTTGGCCCGCTGCTCGTACGCGGCGACGGTCTGCCGGCTGCGGAAGATCATCTCGTCGCGGAACGTCACGGCGCCGGCGTTCTCCATCGCGCCCATGTTGTACTCCGGCACGAACAGCTGGTCGTACTTGCCGAACGGGTAGGCCATCTCGAACGCGCCCTCGAAGAACTCGAAGCCCTGCTTCGTGACGAGGAAGATGTCGTCGGCGTCGAGGTGCCGGACGACCGACTGGCGGCAGAAGATGCCGAGCGGGATCTCCTCGTACGCTCCGCGGTACGAGTCGGTCACCGAGACGTACTCACCGGCGATCAGGGCGGTGATGTAGGTCGACATCCGCTTGGTCGGCTCGAAGTGCCATGTCGAGGTGCCCTCGCCGGCCGCGACGGGCTCGGGCGTGGGGGAGTTGGACACGACGGCCCAGTCCGAAGGCGCTGTGACGTGGAACGTGAAGATCGCCTTGAGGTCCGGCTGCTCGAACGTCGTGAACACGCGCCGCGCGTCCGGCACCTCGAACTGCGTGTACAGGTAGACGCGCTCGTCGACGGGGTCGACGAACCGGTGCAGGCCCTCGCCGGAGCGCGAGTAGGCGCAGGTGGCGTCGACGACGAGCTCGTTGCTCTCGGCGAGACCACTGAGCGCGATGCGGTTGTCGGCGTACGCCGAGACGTCGACCGGGTCGCCGTTGAGCGTGATCGAGGAGACCTCGGCGTCGACGAGATCGACGAAGGTCGAGGACCCCGGAGTCGCGCCGAACCGGATCGTGGTGACCGAGCCGAAGCGGGTGTCGGAGTCGAGGGTGAGGTCGAGCTGCACGTCGTAGGTCTCTGTGGAGACGATCGAGGCGCGCTCGCTGGCTTCTTCGCGGGTGAGATTGGTACCAGGCATGTTCGCCATGCTTTCACGCTGCCGTCCATGGGACGAGGCGGGTGGATGGTCCGATCTCGGGCAGGATGGAGTCATGAGCGAGCGCAGCGAGCGAAACATCAGGCAGTCATGACCCGGCCTCCGTATCGTTGGCTCTTGTTGGAGGTCGGGTCATGAACATCCCGTTCGCCGAGTCCGAGCGCTCCACTGTGGGCATCGAGTGGGAGCTCGCGCTCGTCGACACGGACTCAGGAGACCTCCGCCAGGTCGCCCAGACCGTCCTCGACGCGGTCGCGCCGGCAGGTGGCGGCGAGCATCCGCACATCCGGCAGGAGCTGCTGCTCAACACCGTCGAGATCGTCTCGGGCGTGTGCCACACGGTGCGCGAGGCCGGGGCGGACCTCGAGCGGGCGATCGAGGAGATCCGCGCCGTGACCGACCCGCTGCGGGTCGAGCTGATGTGCGCCGGCACCCACCCCTTCGCTGCCTGGGACCACCAGAAGGTGACCGACAAGGAGCGCTACGCGACGCTGATCGACCGTACGCAGTGGTGGGGCCGGCAGATGCTGATCTACGGCGTCCACGTACACGTCGGCATCGAGGACCGCGACAAGGTCCTGCCGATCAGCCGCGCCCTGCTGACCTACTACGGCCACCTGCAGGCGCTCAGCGCCTCGTCCCCGTTCTGGGGCGGCAAGGAGACCGGCTACGCGTCCAACCGCGCGCTGATGTTCCAGCAGCTGCCGACAGCGGGGCTGCCGTTCCAGTTCGAGGAGTGGAGCCAGCTCGAGGGCTACGTCGACGACATGCTGCACACCGGAGTGATCGACGTGTTCGACGAGATCCGCTGGGACCTGCGTCCGTCACCCAAGTTCGGCACGCTCGAGGTACGCGTGTGCGACGGGATCCCGTCGATGGCCGAGCTGCTGAGCATCTCGGCGCTGACCCACTGCCTGGTCGAGTTCTTCTCCTCCGAACTCGACGCGGGCCGCGAGCTGCCGACCGTGCCGCCGTGGTTCGCCCAGGAGAACAAGTGGCGGTCCGCCCGCTACGGCATGGACGCCATCCTGATCCTCGACAAGCACGCCGACGAGGAGCTCGTCACGACACACCTGCACCGCGTGCTCGAGCAGCTCGCGCCGGTCGCCGAGCGACTCAAGTGCACCGAGGAGCTCGGCGGGATCCACGACATCATCTCGGGCGGCGCGTCCTACCAGCGCCAGCGCAGAGTCGCCGCGATGAACGGCGGAGAGCTCGACGCCGTGGTCGGATCTCTCGTCGAGGAAATGCGCGCGGGTCGTCCGTTGTTGAACTTCCCATGACTTCTACTGACACCGCCACGTCCCCGACCGTCTCGACCTCGACCGAGACGGTCGACTTCTGGTTCGACCCGCTGTGCCCGTTCGCCTGGATCACGTCCCGCTGGATGCTCGAGGTGGAGCAGGTTCGCGACGTACGCACGACGTTCCACGTCATGAGCCTGTCCGTGCTCAACGAGGACAAGGACGTCGAGCAGCGCTACAAGGACATGCTCGAGCGTGGCTGGGGCCCCGTACGCCTCGCGATCGCGGTCGAGCAGGGACACGGTCCCGAGGCGCTGCGGTCGTTCTACACGTCGATCGGCACGCAGCACCACAACGAGAAGCGTGAGTTCGACAAGGCTCTGTACGAGGAGGTGCTCGAGGAGATCGGCCTGCCGGTCGACCTGGCCAACGCCGCCGAGGACACGTCGCTCGACGACGCCGTGCGCGCCTCGCACAAGATCGGCATCGACCGCGTGGGCGAGGAGGTCGGCACGCCCGTGATCGCCATCGGCGGCACCGCGTTCTTCGGTCCGGTCCTCCAGAGCATTCCCCGCGGTGAGGTCGCCGGGTCGGTGTTCGACGGCGCCCGGCTGCTCGCGAGCTATCCGGACTTCTTCGAGCTCAAGCGCACCCGCAAGGGGGAGCTCAACTTCGACTGAGCCTCGGACCTTGAGCTTGTCCAGGGGACGTCCTTTCGACAGGCTCAAGGACCGGAGGGGACTACTAGGCTCTTGCGCATGAGTCTTCACCCGCAGTCCCGCGAGCTGCTCGACCTGCTCGGCTCCTCCGCGTCCGGCCCGCTCGCCGAGTCGTACGCGGAGGTCCGGGCGACGGCCCGCGCCGCCGCTCTCGAGAGCACCGATCGGATCGGGCTCGACCACGTCAGTGACGTCGACGCCGACGGAGTGACCTGTCGCCTCTACCGTCCGCGTCAGGGCGCGCCGGTCGCGCTCTACGTGCACGGCGGCGGCTGGGTGCTGCACGACCTCGAGACGCACGACAGCTTCTGCCGCTACCTGGCCCACACGACCGGATGGGCGTTGCTGGCGGCGGACTACCGCCGGGCCCCGGAGCACCCCTACCCGGCACCGCTCGACGACGTGCAGACCGCGGCGGCCTGGCTGCGCACGCACGATCGTGAGCACCGGGTCGACGCGTCATACCTGCCGGCGATCGGTGACTCGTCCGGCGCCAACCTGGTTGCCGGGCTGGCGGTGCGCCAGCCGGACGCGATCGACTTCCAGGTGCTGATGTACCCGCCGGTCGACCGGCGCGCCGACCTGGGCGGGCCCGACGAGAACGCGGCGCTCGAGCGCGACGAGATGGACTGGTTCTGGGAGTCGTACGCGCCGGGCGACACCGGGGACCTGCCCGAGGTGTCGGTCGTCAACGCGACCAACCTGGCCGAGCTGCCACCGGCGTTCGTCGTGACCAACGAGCACGACCTGCTGCGCGACCAGGGCGAGGCCTACGCTGCGCTGCTGGCCGACGCCGGCGTCGACGTCGCCGCGTTCCGCGCGCTCGGCATGGTGCACTCGTACTGGCGGCAGCCGGCGCTGTTCGACGCGGCTCGGGCCACCGTGACGATGGTCGGCGCGCTGCTCGACGCCCGTCGGGCGCGCGCACGCTGACTGGCATACTGTGCGCGTGACCGGGGACGTGCGGAAGTCGAACAAGCGCACCCAGACCCTCCGCAAGCAGGTCGTCGAACGACCGCGACTCGTCGTCCTGCCGGTCGTGGGCGTGGCCTTGGTCGTGCTCCTGGTGCTCCTGCCCGACGCCGGCACCTTCGCGTCGTTGCTGGTCCTGCTCGCCGGCACCTTCCTGGTCCCTCGGATCTCCGAGTCGCCGTCGTACGCGTACGGGTTGCCGGGCGTGCCGGACGGCCCGCCCAAGCCCAGCCGCGTCCCGGTCGAGGCGCACACGTGGGTCAGCCTTGCCGCGGCCGCCGTCGCGGTGCTCCTCACGGTCGCCGGCGCCTCGTGGCCCGCGTTCGCGGCCCTGGCCGGCGTCGCGGTCGTGGCGTGGCTCGCGTGCGCCGCCACGATGCTGCGCTACCTGCGGCACGGCCGACGGGTGCGGCAGGCCCTCGAGGCGTACGCGCCGACGATCGCGATGGGATTCGCGGGCCGGTCCGGAGGCCCGTGGCAGCTTCGCATGTGGGAGCCCTACCTGCTGCGCTCCGGCGAGCGCTGCGTCGTGATCACGCTGCACGAGAAGTACCTGCCCCTGATCCTCGACGGCGCCAACCTGACGTCGCCGCTGGTGCAGCTCGGGTCCCGTGGGGCACGCGACCTCGACTCACTGCTGGTGCCGTCGATCCGCGCCGTGTTCTACGTGCAGAACGCCCAGGCCAACAAGGGCTTCATGGCCCACAAGAACCTCACCCATGTGTGGCTCAACCACGGCGACTCCGACAAGCCGGCCAACTTCAACCCCCGGCACGCGCTCTACGACGTGCTGGTGGTGTGCGGGCAGGCCGGGATCGACCGCTACGAGCGGCACGGCATCCACGTGGCACCCGAGAAGTTCCAGGTCCTCGGCCGGCCGCAGGCGGCAGGCGTACGCCCGGCGCGCGGTCCGATCGCGGAGCTGGACCCCAAGACGGTGCTCTACGCCCCGACCTGGCAAGGCCTCGACGAGGCGGTCAACTTCTCGTCGTTGGAGCGTGGCCCCGAGATCGTGCGTGCCCTGCTCGACCGGGGAGTCAAGGTCATCTTCAGGCCGCACCCGCTGAGCAACCGCTGGCGCATCCGGCGCGCGGTCGTCAAGGAGATCCAGGCGATCCTCCGCGACGACAAGGCGAAGACCGGCCGCAAGCACATCTGGGGCAACCTGGCCGAGAACACCTGGAGCGTGATCGACTGCGCCAACCGGTCCGACGCGCTGATCTCCGACGTGTCGAGCGTCGTGTCGGACTTCCTGCAGTCCGAGAAGCCGTACGCCATGACGAGCATGCGGGCAGGCATCGAGGCGTTCCGCGAGGAGTTCTCGGTGGCCGAGACGGCGTACGTCCTGCTCGGCGACCTGTCCAACCTCGACGAGGTGCTCGACGACCTGTTGGTGCGCGACCCGCTGGCGACAGCGCGTGCCGAGCGCAAGCGTTACGTGCTCGGTGACTTCGTCGGTGAGGAGTCCGCGGACGCGTTCGCCGCGTACGTACGCGATCTGGTCCGAGGTGCGTGAGCGTGCCGTCGCACGGACTGGAAGACTGAGCGCATGCGCGTCCACATCGGTTCCGACCACGCCGGCTTCGAGCTCAAGACCCACCTGATCGCCTGGCTCACCGACAACGGCTACGAGCCCGTCGACCATGGTGCTCACGCCTATGACGCGGAGGACGACTACCCGCCGTTCTGCATCGCCGCCGCCACCGCAGCCGTGGCCGAGCCGGGCTCGCTCGGTGTCGTGATCGGCGGTTCAGGCAACGGTGAGCAGATCGCCGCCAACAAGGTCAAGGGCGCACGTGCCGCACTCGGGTGGAGCACCGAGACCGCGTCGCTCGCGCGGCAGCACAACGACGCCCAGGTCATCGCCGTCGGCGCACGCATGCACACGGCAGACGAGGCGACCGCGATCGTCGAGACGTTCCTGACGACGCCGTGGAGCCACGCCGAGCGGCACCAGCGCCGCATCGACATGCTGCTGGCCTACGAGGAGACCGGCGAGCTTGCCTGAGGGGCACACGCTCCATCGGCTCGCGGACGAGCTCCGCACGGTCTACGGCGGGCGCGTCGTCGCGTCGTCGAGCCCGCAGGGCCGGTTCGCGGCCGAGGCGGCACGGATCGACCGCCGCGTCCTCGAGGGTGCCGAGGCGTGGGGCAAGCATGTCTTCGTGTCGTTCGCGGACCTGCCTGAGCAGGTGCACGTCCATCTCGGCCTCTACGGCACGTTCCTGGTCACTCCCGGCGTCGAACGCCCGGTCGTGGGCCAGGTGCGGTGGCGGCTGGAGGCGGACTCGACCGCGGACCTCCGCGGACCCAACGCGTGCGAGCTCCTGACACCGCCCGAGGTCGAGGCGCTGATGGCCCGGCTCGGCCCTGATCCCCTGCGCGACGACGCCGATCCGGAGCTGGCCTGGCGCCGCATCCATCGCTCCTCGATGCCGATCGCGACACTGCTGATGGACCAGTCGGTGCTCGCCGGGGTCGGCAACGTCTATCGCGCCGAGGTCCTGTTCCGCAACGAGGTCGCACCCATGACGGCGGGCAGTCGTGTCACCCGCAAGCGCTGGGACGCGATGTGGGCCGACCTGGTCGGCCTGATGCGCGAGGGCGTACGGACGGGTCGCATCGACACCGTGCGGCCGGAGCACGAGCCGGAGGCGATGGGTCGCGAGCCGCGAGCAGACGATCACGGGGGAGAGGTGTACGTCTACCGGCGCGAGCACCAGCCCTGCCTCGTCTGCGAGACCCCCGTCCGCCGTCGGGTCGTGGCCGGGAGAAACCTGTTTTGGTGCCCGGCGTGCCAGCATCGTGGATAGGGTCGATGGTGTGATGGCCGGCCTGCGACGTGCGTTGCCCAACGTGGCGAGCTATGTCGACGACCGCATCGTCAGATGGCGGACAGGCACGAGCGAGGGCCAGGTCGCTGTCCTCCTGGCGTTGATCTTCCTGTCGGCCGGCATCATGTTCGTGTCGTTGATCAGCTACAACACGTTCCCCGCCGCGACGTTCGTGATCCCGATGCTGCTCGGCACGATGGCCCTGCGCTACAAGCCGTTGCTGGCCCTCGTGATGTTCATCGTCGTCGCCACCGCGATCACCGTCACCCACGAGACGATCTCCAGCGGGATGACCACAGGGCGGATCAGCACCTTGGTCGTGATGGCGGTCGTCGCGGTCCTCGTGCTGTTCGAGTCGAGCCGGCATCGCAGCGGCCTGCCGGGTCCGCTCGGCGAGGCGATGCTCGTCGAGCTCAAGGACCGGCTGCAGGCGCAAGGCGTCGTGCCGCCGCTGCCCGAGGGGTGGAGGTCCCAGTCGGCGATGCTGTCGGCGGGTGGTGCCAAGTTCGCGGGCGACTTCCTCGTGGCCAACCTGTCCGAGGACGAGACCAGGCTCGAGATGGTCCTGGTCGACGTGTGCGGCAAGGGCGTGGCAGCAGGCACCCAGTCGTTGCAGTTCGCCGGCGCCCTCGGCGGCCTGATCGGCGCGCTGCCGCCTCTCGGCCTGTTCTCCGCAGGCAACGACTTCCTGATCAGGCAGAACTGGGACGAGGGCTTCGCCACGGCGGTCCACGTGCTGGTCAACCTCACGACGGGCGACTACTCGATCATCAACGCCGGGCACCCCCCGGCGCTCCGCTGGGAGGCCACGACCGGCGTCTGGGAGATCGACGGCGCACGCGGGACGGCGCTGGGCATCATGAAGCGCCCCGACTTCCACCAGACCACCGGACGGCTCGAGCCCGGCGACGCGCTGATGTTCTACACCGACGGGGTCGTCGAGTCGCGTACGCAGGACTTCACGGCCGGCATCGAGTGGCTGCGCACCGAGGCCGCCACGATCGTCTCGCACGGATTCGAGCAGGCCCCCCGACGCATCCTCAAGCTCGTGACCTCGGGTGACGACGACCGGGCGGTCCTGATCCTCAGTCGTCCTGGTGCTCGGAAGCGGCCGGCTGAGGGAACTGGGTCTTCAGCATCGCGTCCCAACCTCGCGCTCCCATGAGGCTGCGAGTCCGGATCGACAGGCTGGCCGACGGCGTCACGGTGTAGCGGATCCGCGGCCGGCGTGCAGTCAGGGACTTCTCGATGACCTTGGCGACGGCGTCGGGACCACCTCCCAGGTGGCGCATCGGCCCGGCGTACACCTCCTTCGTCGCCTTGGCGACCTCGGCGTTGAACGCCGCGTACGGGCCATCGGCGTTGCCCGCCATCGAGGCGACGGCTGCGTTCTCGAAGTTCGTGGTGATCAGCCCGGGCTCGACGATGACGACCTTGACCCCGAACCCGGCGACCTCGAAGCGCAGGGCGTCCGACAACGCCTCGACGGCATACTTCGTCGCGTGGTACGCCCCGCCGCCTGGGAACACCAGCCGGCCGCCCATTGACGAGATGTTGACGATGCGCCCGTTGCCTCGCGCCCGCATGGTCGGCAGGACCAGCTGGCACATCCGTACGAGCCCGAAGACGTTGGTCTCGAACTGCCGGCGGACGTCGTCGAGGTCGAGCGTCTCGACGGCGCCGGACTGCGAGTAGCCCGCATTGTTGACGAGCGCGTCGACCCGCCCGGCCTCGCTCAGCACGGTGTCGACCGCAGCGCTCATGGACTCCTCGCTGGTGACGTCGAGCGCCACCGTGCGGCAGCCCGCGGCCGCGAGCCCAGCCAGGGTGTCGGGCTTGCGGGCGGTCGCGTAGACCGTCCAGCCGGCGCCGGCCAGCCGTGCTGCAGTCGCTTCTCCGATCCCGGACGAGCAGCCGGTGATGAGCACGGTTCGTGCGGTGCGATCGGTCATGCGGTCAGTATGGCGGCGCCGCCGTGATTACGATACGGAGATGGCCGACGAGCGCGAGCCCATCCGATTCTCCGACGCGGCCGAGGCTGAGGCCTGGTACGAGGCCCACCACGCGGACACCGATCGCGCGTGGTTCGTGATCGCCAAGAAGGGGTCGAACCTCGAGACGCCCACGCTGGCCGAGCTGCTCGACCTCGCCCTCGCGTTCGGCTGGATCGACGGTCAACGGCGTTCACTCGACGACCAGGCCTATCTACAGTCGTACGGGCCGCGGCGCCAGCGGAGCCCGTGGTCGCAGATCAACCGGGACAAGGTCGCGGTCTTGATGGCGGCAGGGCGGATGCGTCCTGCCGGCCTCGCGGAGGTCGAGCGGGCCAAGCAGGACGGCAGGTGGGACGCGGCAACGGCGAGCCCCTCGACGGCCGAGGTGCCTGAGGACTTCCTCGCGGCCCTCGAGGCGAGCCCAGCCGCCAAGGCGTTCTTCGCGACGCTCAACAAGCGCAACACGTTCGCGGTCTACTACCAGCTGCACCACGCCAAGCGGCCCGAGACCCGCGCCCGGAGGATCGAGAAGCTCGTGTCGATGTTCGAGCGCGGGGAGACCCTGCACTGACCTACACGGTGCGGTCGACCCTGCGGTGGTAGTGCGTGCCCGCCTTGCCGCCGGCCAGTGCGGCAAGCAGGGTCGCGAAGATCGCCGCGGCGATCGTGATCGCGCCGCCGAGCGTCAGGTCGTCGGTCGGGATCGGTACGTCGGGGATGTCGACGCGGTTCATGACGTCGTACTCCGAGCCCCACACGGCGCCGACAATCGCTGCGATCACGACGACCACGAGGCTGATGAGCCAGACGGCCCAGCCCTGTCGTGCGCCGTCGAAGCGAGACATCCGGCCGGCGACGTAGCCACCCGCGTAGAAGCTGATCAGCAGCACCACGAGCAGCACGATCGCCGCCGCGACGCTGATCTCTCCGCTCTGGCGCTCGATGTCCGACTGCGTGACGTCGTTCGCGTCGCCGACGGCTGCCGCGATGGCGCCGATGATGCTCGAGAGCAGCACCGCCATGCCGACCGCGACGAGCCAGCCGAAGAATCCCGCGCCCAGGTTCATCCCGCCCCAGCGCTCACGCTGGTGCTCCTCGACCTCGGCGTCCCGCTGGTCCGGATCGACGTATGCCGTGCGGTCACCGTCACGCTGGTCCGGATCGACGTACGCCGTGCGGTCGCCGTCACGCGTACGGGTGTCGGTGTCGACGTGATTGCCCTTGTCCCTGTTCCAGATCATGGCCGTCTCCTGTTCCAGCTGCGTGTCCTCACGCGGAGGCTTGCCTGGCGGGAGTACCCGTTCCACCGTGGTTTCAAGCAAAACTCCAGGCGGTGGCACGTGGTTCGATGCCGGCGCCCTGGGTATCGCAGCAATGACGAAAGGGGACAGCATGACTGATCTGAACGGAAGTCGCGTCGCCATCCTGGCTGCCGACGGCGTCGAACGAGTGGAGCTGGAGCGGCCACGCAAGGCGCTGATGGAGGCCGGCGCGGACACGACTCTGCTGTCGCTCGAGGAGGGGGAGATCGCCGCTCGCGACAACGACCTCGAGGAAGCGGGCACCTTCGACGTGGACCGGGTCGTCAAGGACGCCTCGGTCGACGAGTTCGACGCACTGCTGCTGCCCGGCGGCACGGTCAATCCCGACAAGCTTCGGGCGGACGAGTCTGCGGTGGCGTTCGTGCGGGCCTTCGTCGAGAGCGGCAAGCCGGTGGCGGCGATCTGCCACGGTCCCTGGAGCCTCGTCGAGGCCGAGGTCGTGTCGGGCCGGACGGTGACGTCGTTCCCGAGCATCCGCACCGACCTGCGCAACGCGGGCGCGAACGTCGTCGACGAGGAGGTCGCGACCGACGGCAACCTCATCACGAGCCGGTCGCCCGAGGACCTCGACGCATTCTGCGAGGCACTGGTCTCGGCAGTGGCCTCTTCGCGTTGAGAGCGGACGACGATCCCTAGGTGGGCCCTTCGGGCCGCTGAGGGGCCCATGAGTCTCGTCGTCCGCGCAGCTGAACGCTACGCGTAGAAGAGAGCGGACGACGATCCCTAGATGGCGGCTTCGCCGCGCTGAGGGGCCCATGAGTCTCGTCGTCCACTCGACGGACCGCTACGCGGTGATGGGAGCGGACGACGAGACTCGAACTCGCAACATTCTGCTTGGAAGGCAGAGACTCTAACCAATTGAGTTACGTCCGCGAAGCCTTGCGGCAACGACATCCATCTTGCCACATGGCCGGCTCGGATCAGGCGCCGGTGTGCACCACGACATCGGCGTGGCGCCGGGTCTGCTCGGCCGCGAAGTGCACCGCTTCCTGCGCCGCCCAGATGTCCCAGAACGGGGCGTACACGTCACCGTCTCGCGCCAAGGCGCGCCGCTTGCGTACGTCGACGGGTGCCTCGACCCAGATCAACAGGCTGACGAACGGCCGGAGCATCGCCGCCCCACTTCCGACGCCGTCGAGGACGAGGATCCGGGCCGGAGGAACGTGCACGAGCGGCCCGGGCCGGTCACCGACCCAGTCCCAGCGTGGGGCGGTGCCGACGTTGCCGACAGCGATCGCCTCGAGGACCGCGTGCACGAGTGGGGGAGTCGCGGCGAGCCCGTGCCACCCGGGGTAGAGGTCCTCCAGGTGCAGCACTGCCGCACCCGCCGCCTCGGCCAGCTCGCCGGCGAAGCTCGTCTTGCCCGAGCCACTCGGGCCGTCAACCGCGACGACCCTCGTGGAGCCACACGCCGCCTGCCGTTCGCGGATGAGCTCGACGAGGTCGTCGTACCGATGCGAGGTCACGGGCCAAGTGTCCACTAGACTGGCGCGGCTACGGGATGTAGCGCAGCTTGGTAGCGCATCCGCTTTGGGAGCGGAGGGCCGCAGGTTCAAATCCTGTCATCCCGACCATGACCACGACATCGGCACCAGACGTACGTCTGACCGCCGCGTGACGTTCACCCTCCACTGGAGGGTTGGTCCTGTGCTCCTGCCCGAATGGGCGTGTGAGTACGGATCGCAGGCAGTTCCTGATCGGCGGTGTCGGTCTCGCCGCAGGATTGGGCGTCCTCGGGTCGGAGGTCATGTCGACGCCCGCAGCCTCGTCGACCGTGTCGCCCTTCCGGCACGGGGTGGCCTCGGGTGACCCGCTCCCGGACGCCGTCGTGCTGTGGACGCGGGTGACGCCGACCGAGCAGTCGCTGCCGGGATCTGGCCGTGGGCCGCGAGCCACGGTCCGCTGGGAGGTCGCGCTCGACGCGGCCTTCACCAAGGTCGTACGCTCCGGCGCCGTCGCGACCGACGCCGGACGTGACCACACGGTCAAGCTCGACGCGATGGGACTGGCACCGGCCACGGACCACTGGTTCCGTTTCACGTACGCCGATGCTGTGTCGCCCACCGGGCGTACGCGAACGGCACCGGCGCCGGGCAGCTCGCCGGAGCGACTCAGGTTCGGGGTCGTGTCGTGCGCCAACTGGCAAGCCGGGTGGTTCAGCTCCTATCGGCACCTTGCCGAGCGTGGCGACCTCGACGCCGTGATCCACCTGGGCGACTACCTCTACGAGTACGAGCCCGGGAAGTACTCGTACGGGCACCGCAACGAGGACGTACGCCGGCACGACCCGCCACGCGAGACCGTCAGCCTCAGTGACTACCGCCGCAGGCACGCCCAGTACAAGACCGACCGCGACCTGCAGGCGCTTCACGCGGCGGTGCCGTTCATCGTCACCTGGGATGACCACGAGGTGGCCGACGGCAGCTGGGCGCACGGCGCCTTCGAGCACCAGGCCCGCGAGGGGTCGTACGCCACGCGAGCACGAGCCGCGCGGCGGGCGTACGACGAGTGGATGCCGGTGCGGATCTCGGGCACCGCGGTGGCCGGCGACGGCCAGAAGATCTATCGGCGGCTGCAGTTCGGCACGCTGGTCGACCTGTCCATGCTCGACCTCAGGAGCTATCGCAGCAAACGCGTCGACGAGGACGATCCGGAGATCGACGACTCGAGGCGCACGATCACGGGGGAGCACCAGCTCGCCTGGGTGTCCGCCAATCTCGCCACCTCGCCGTGCCGATGGAAGCTCGTCGGCAACCCGGTCATGATCGCGCCGGTCAGGCTGCCGCCCAGGCCGGCGGCCGAGGAGTTCGCCCTGAGCCAGACCGTGAGCCTCACCCCGCTCAGGTCATCGACCCCCAACACCGATGAGTGGGACGGCTATCCCTCGGACCGTCGACGGTTGCTCGGGCGGGTCGAGTCGGCCGGGACCACGGACGTCGTCTTCCTGACCGGCGACGTGCACACGGCATGGGCCAACGAGGTGCCCGGGCCGGGTGGCAGCGTCGTCGCGACGGAATTCGTCTGCAGCTCGATCACGAGCAACAACGTCGACGACTTCATCGGCGCGCCCCCACGCACGGTCTCCTTGACCCTGGAGGCCGCGATCCAGACGGAGAACCCGCACGTGCGCTTCGTCAACCTCGACGACCACGGGCACTGTGTCCTCGAGGTGACACCGGAGCGGGTCCAGATGGACTGGTACGCCGTGGCCGATCGTCGCGATCCCCGATCGGGGTCGCGGCGCCTCGCTTCGTGGGCCGTCCGCTCCGGCAACGCGCGCATCGAGCCGGTCGACCGGACGTCGCGAGCGTGAGCGAGTCGTCACCTCCACATCCGGAGCTTGGCCGGGTTCCGCACCCCCCACACCCGCTGGATCCGTCCGTCCTGGACGTCGAAGGCGAACACCGTCGCGGCCACGCCCTCATGCGTGCCGACCAGGCCGGGCTGGCCGTTGACCGTACGTTCGAGCAGCGTGATCGCACCCGCCCGCGTCGCCAGGTCGATGAGATACCGGGCGATGGCTTCGGCCCCGACGATCGGCTGGAGCGAAGCCGGCACGACACCGCCACCGTCCGCGATGACCGTCGCGGCGGGGTCCAGGAGCTGGATCAGGGCGGCGATGTCCTTGCTCACCCACGCACGCTTGAACTGCCGGACGATGCCGGCTGTGTGAGCTGAAGGGGCCGTGACGGGACCCGCCTCCCGGATCCTGCGTCGCCCTGACGCAGCCAGCTGCCGGCACGCTGCCGGTGTCCGGCCCACCACCTCTGCCACCTCGGAGAACGAGTACCGGAAGACGTCGTGCAGGAGGAACGCGACACGCTCAGCGGGGGTCATCGTGTCCAACAGGACCATGAAGGCCATGTCGACCGACTCGTCCAACGAGATCCGGTCGACCGGATCGACCGTGATCGACGAGCTCCGGTCGCTCCACTCGACGCGGTCCGGGAGCGGCTCGGGGATCCATTCCCCGACGTAGGACTCCCGTCGGGCCCGCGCTGACTTGAGGACGTCGAGACTGATGCGGCTGGCGACTGTCGTGAGCCAGGCTCCCGGTGAGTCGATGTCGTCCCGCTCGGCTCTCGTCAGGGTGTACCAGCGGGCACACGTCTCCTGGACCACGTCTTCCGCCTCGGCCAGGGACCCGAGCATGCGATAGGCGAGCTTGGTCAGCCGGGCCCTCTCGTCCAGGACGGCTTCCAGGCCGGAGTCGTCCCCCTGCAGACGTGACTGCGTGCTCATCGGCGTCGCCTCCTCGGCGTCTGGCATCTCCCTGCCCTGACGGACGCCGGGGGCAGAACGTGACCGATCCGACCGCTTGCGGCCGCGTGATGCCGACCTGACGTTTCAACCCCCCGTCTCGTCGAACTGCATGACACCCACCGACCGACCCAGCAGAAGGGCTGAGAGACATGATCGAACCGGGACAGATGGCCGACCACTTCGAGATCGAGGCACTCCGCCACGAGTTCACGGACGCCGCCATGATGAACGACCACGAGCGTCTCGGATCGTTGTTCACCGCGGACGGCGCAGTGCGCATTCCGGACGCTGCGATGGAGGCCGTCGGACCGGCTCAGATCCGGGCCATGGGGGAGCGGCGAGAGTCGCTGGCTACGTGTTTCGTGCAGAACACGCACGGGGGTCCGATCGAGATCGACGGGGACGTGGCGTCCGGCCGGGCGTACATCTACGAGCTGTTCCAGATGAAGGACGGGACGGCGCACGTGAACTACGCGATCTACCACGACCGTTACGCGCGTACGCCGGACGGCTGGAAGTTCGACGAGCGCGTCTTCGAGATCCGCTACCTCGACTCGACGCCTCTCGCTGGAGCTGTTCCCACAGGTGTGCTGGACGTCGGCGGTCAACGTCAGCCGTGAACGTGTCGCGGTTGGGCGTCTCGGGGACCTGCCTGTGTGAGTTGGACGCCATTGACATGAACCATTGTTGAGGTTTGAGAATCTGACGAACCGGGCGCACTCAGGTCGTCCGAACGATGCTGAGAGGTGGCACGCGTGCGCGCGATCGAGGTGAACGGATTCGGTGGGCCCGAGGTGCTCGTTCCGGTGGAGAGGCCGGACCCGGTGCCAGGGGCTGATGACGTGGTCATACGAGCAGCGGCGATCGACACGATCTACCTGGACACGCTGATTCGAGGGGGCTGGGGCGAGGCGTTCGGGGTCGAGCCGCCCTATGTGCCGGGCGGAGCGGCAGCGGGCACCGTCGAGTCGGTCGGCTCGGGGGTCGATCCGACGTGGACCGGCCGCCGAGTCCTTGCCGGTCCCGGAACGACCGGTGCCTACGCTGAGCTCGTCCGTACGGCCATCGATCGGCTCGTGCCCGTCCCTGACGATCTCGGTCTGCCCGAGGCCGCTGCCCTGGCTCATGACGGGGTGACTGCGACGGGGCTGGTCGAGGCGATGGAGATCACGCTGGGCGAGCGGGTGCTCATCCTCGGGGCCGGTGGCGGGATGGGGACCCTGCTGGTCCAGATGGCGCACGCTGCGGGTGCCCACGTGATCGGAGCCGCCCGAGGCGTGGAGAAGCTCGATCTCGTCAAGGGTCTTGGCGCCGACGCCACCGTCGACTACTCGGAGACGGACTGGATCGAACGCGTGCGAGAAGCCGCGGACCGGCGTTCCATCGATGTCCTGCTCGATGGTGTCGGCGGTGAGCTCGGCGCAGCGGCATTCGCGCTGGTCGGGGACAAGGGGCGGGTCTCGACTCACGGCGTGGCGGCTGGGGGCTTTGCACGGCTGGACGACGACGTGGTGCGCGCTCGGGACATCACCGTCCGCGGCATCGAGCACGTCCAGTTCGAGGCTCCCGAGATGGTGCGGCTGGCGACGCGGGCGCTCGCGGAGGCAGCAGCGGGTCGACTGCGGCCCGTCATCGACAAGCAGTTCGACCTCTCGGAGGCGACCGCCGCCCACCGGGCCATCGAGAACCGGACCGTACGCGGCAAGGCGCTCCTCATCCCATGACCCAACCACTGGAAGAGGCAACATGACCATCTCGTCCCACGCCGTGCACCTCACCGTCGACGGCGCCGATGCCGCCTCGCGCTGGTACACCGCGGCGTTCGGCGCGACCGAGCTGACTCGCATCCACCTTCCCGGCGACAAGCTGATCCACGTACAGCTGCGCATCGGTGACCTCCTGATCACGTTGGCCGACGAGTTTCCCGAGCTCCAGTCGTTCGGCCCCGCTCATCTCGGCGGGACGTACGGCGCGATCTACCTCCAGGTGGACGACGTCGACGCGGCGTGGCAGCGTGCAGTCTCGGCCGGGGCCGAGATCCTGCGGCCGATCACGGACGCCTTCTGGGGCGAGCGGGAAGGGCAGCTGAGCGACCCGTTCGGCCATCGATGGGGACTGACCCAGCACCTGGAGGACATCCCGCCGGACACGTTGCAGGCCCTCGCGTCAGCAGCATTCTCCGGCGAGGGCCTGCATTGACCACGGTGAGCATGGGGCGGGGCGGTCAGGCCGAGACTCGATTCGGGGCTTCTTGGCGCTCATGAGAGACTGGTACGTCGCTGTATTCGCCGCGCACATGCCGGCTGCAGCCCCCAACCGTCAAGCATCGAGATCATGCAGGAGTCAGTCACGTGAAGAGCACCACCGAGACACTGAGCCCCACCCGGATCAAGCTCACCATCGAGGTGCCGTTCGAGGAGTTCAAGCCCAGCCTCGATGCTGCCTACAAGACCATCGGCTCGCAGATCACGATCCCCGGCTTCCGCAAGGGCAAGGTCCCCGCGGCGATCGTCGACCAGCGCGTCGGACGCACCGCGGTCCTCGACGAGGCCATCAACTCCGCGCTGCCCGGCTGGTACAGCCAGGCGCTGCAGGACACCAAGATCCAGCCGCTGAGCCAGCCCGACATCGACCTGTCGAAGTTCGAGGACGGCGAGCCCATCGAGGTCACCGCCGAGCTCGACGTCCGTCCGGAGCTCGAGCTGCCCGACGTGTCGACGATCGAGGTCACCGTCGAGGACGCCGAGATCAGCGATGACGACGTCGAGGAGCAGCTCACCGCGCTCCGTGAGCGTTTCGCGACGTTCGCCGAGGTCGACCGCGCCGCCGCCGAGGGCGACTTCCTGACGATCGACCTGTCGGCGTCGCAGAACGGTGAGGACATCGAGGCGGCACAGGCCGAGGGCATGCCCTACACGATCGGCCGCGCGACGATGCTCGACGGCCTCGACGAGGCCCTGATCGGCCTCAAGGCCGGCGAGTCCAAGACGTTCACGACCAAGCTCGTCGGTGGCGAGCTCGCGGGCCAGGACGTCGACGTCACGGTCACGGTCAAGGACGTCAAGGAGCAGCAGCTCCCCGAGCTCGACGAGGAGTTCGCACAGACCGCCTCGGAGTTCGACACGATCGAGGAGCTCCGCGCCGACCTCGCCGACCGCGTCACCCGTGGCAAGCGCATGCAGCAGGCCAACGAGGCCCGTGACCTCGTGCTCGACGAGATCGTCAGCAAGATCGACGCCCCGCTGCCCGAGAACCTCGTCACCGAGGAGATCGACAGCCGTCGCCAGCAGATCGAGCAGCAGCTCGCGATGGCCGGCGTCGAGTTCCAGACCTACCTCGACGACGAGAAGCAGACGATCGACGAGTTCGAGGCCGACCTCGAGAAGCGCGTGCGCGACTCGCTGATCGCACAGTTCGTGCTCGACCAGATCGTCGCCAACGAGGAGTTCGGCATCGACGACGCCGAGCTGTCGCAGCACATCATGCGTCGCGCGCAGCAGTCGGGTGAGGACCCCAACGCGTACATCCAGCACATCATGGAGCACAACCACGTGCCCGAGATGGTGAGCGAGGTGCTGCGCGGCAAGGCGCTCGCATCGCTCGTGGAGTCCGCCAAGGTCACCGACAAGTCGGGCAACACGATCGACCTGTCCAAGCTCCTCGCCGACGGCACCTACGCCGACGAGGCCGACGACGCAGAGGCTCCCGCCGAGGCGTGACCAATGACTCCCCGCGCGGGAGTTCATTTTCGGTTCGGATACCGGCAGTATGTACCCATGCCCGATGAACCTGCACGGACGACTGACGTCGCGGCGCTGGCTCTCGACTACAGCGACCGCCTGATCGTCGGGACTGTTCGCGACCTGCACTCAGCCGTGACGAAGCGTGTGTTCAAGGCGACGCGTGTCGTCGGGGGGCATGTGCCGGAGTCGTTGCACGACGCGGTCGTGACGTCGGTCTACGGTGCCATCTCCGGTGTGCTGAGGGTCTCCAGCGGCTCGGTCCGGGCGCTCGCGACCCGCGGCGTCGGCCGGCCGATCGAGGACACCAGGCGGGGCCGTCTCGTGGTCGCTGCCGTCAACGGGCTGATCGGTGACGAGCTGCGCATGCTCGACGATCCTCAGGCCATCACGATGGCGATCCGGCACGAGGGCCAGGACGTGCCTGCCACGTCATGGCCGCTCGCTGAGGCGTTCCGCGACGGCACGAGCCACCCCGTGGTGTTCCTCCACGGCCTGTGCGAGAACGACGAGTCGTGGGCCAACGGCGCGAAGGTGCACGGCACGACGTACGCCGAACGGATCCTCGCCGAGACCGACGGCACGCCGGTCATGATCCGTTACAACACCGGCCTCCACATCTCCGAGAACGGCAAGCACCTCGACTCGCTCCTGCAGCAGGTCGTCGAGTCCTGGCCCGTCCCGGTCACCCGCATCACGCTGATCGGCCACTCGATGGGTGGTCTCGTCGCCCGCGCCGCCACCAACCACGCGACGGCATCCGGTCAGACCTGGCAGCACCTCGTACGTGATGTGGTCTGCCTCGGCACCCCTCACGCAGGAGCCAACCTCGAGAAGGTCGCCCACCTCGGGTCACGGCTGCTGCGGTTCTGGCCGGAGTCCGCGCCGTTCAGCTCGATCCTCGAGAGCCGCTCGGCCGGCATCGTCGACCTGCGTCACGGCTACATCACGAAGGACGAGTGGGAGGGCCAGGACCTCACGGGTCAGTGGGGGCTCGACCGCATCGCGGCCGCCCCGCTGCCGCATGCGGAGTACCACTTCGTCGCGGCCACGCTCGGAGCCTCGCAGCGTCATCCTCTCAGCGCGGTGCTCGGCGACCTCCTGGTGCACTTCTCGTCGGCGACAGGAGTCGGCCGCGCCGGTCCGATCGTCGACGGTGCGACGTTCGAGTACCTGCCGAGCGCCCATCACTTCGCGCTGCTCAACCACCCGAGGGTGGGAGACTGGCTCGTCGAGTGGCTCAACTCCCGTACGCGCAACGTGCGCGCCCTGCCTGCCGCGCCGCGGCGCGCCTGAGCCACTTCCGCACCACGAAAGGCCTGACCCATGGGGCAACCCCCGCTCGAGTCGACCACCACGATCGCCGCGACACCTGACGAGGTCTGGGCCGCGGTGTCGGACGTCAAGGCGATGCACCGCCGCAGCCCGGAGCTGGTCGGCATGTGGTTGTTCGGCCCGCCGCGCGCCGGCCGGCGGGGCGTGAACCTCAACCGACGCAAGGGCTTCGTGTGGCCGACGTTCAGCCGCGTCGTGCAGTGGAAGCCGCCGGCCAACGACAACGGCCGCGGGGTGTTCCGGTTCCACGTGTGGCCGACCAACGTCGACTGGTCCTACGAGATCGAGCCCGCCGACGGCGGCACGCGGCTCACCGAGAGGCGTACCGCGCTGCCCGACCCGTCGCCGAGCGTCCGGTGGACCGCACGGCTCGCGCTGGGCGGGGCGGACGCCCACGACCGCGAGCTGAGCGACGGCATGGACCGCACGCTCGCCGCGATCAAGGCCGATGTCGAGCAGGTCGCTCAGCGGTAGAGCTCCTCGTCGATGCTCGCCAGCCGTGACGGATGGACGCGCTCCCCGAGGCCGTAGAAGTGCTGGAAGCTCATGATGAGCGGCCGCCAGCGATCGGGGTCGATGCGGTGCTCGGTGCCCGGCATGCGGATCGTGTCGTGCACGTGGACGCGGTCGACCTGGACCTCGAACATCAGGATGCCGTCGTCGACCGGCTTGAGGTCCACGACGTGCGCCTCCAGGTTGACCGGGCACTCGGCGATGCGCTCGGCAGCGACCGTCTCAGCAGGCAGGGGCGTCAGGCCGGCGCGGGCGAACTTGTCCGGCTCGTAGCGGTAGCCGCGCTCCGCCTTTGCAGGCGGCACGTCCTCGCGTCCTGTCGTGAGGGCCAGGCGGTCGACCTCCGTGACGAGGTCGACCGAGGGCAGGTTGAGGACGCACCCCAGGTTGCGCCGCAGGTTCGCCGCGGTCTGCGAGCGGGCACCGATGCCCAGGATGCCGGTGTGGCCGAGCCAGAACGCCGACGACATCGGCATGATGTTGGTGCTGCCGTCGGGGTTGACCGAGGTCACCAGGACGACGGGGGTGCCGAAGTAGAGGATCGCGGGGTCGATCACGATGTGCGGATCGCGGGTCTGCGTGGTGATGGTCATGCGTCCATCGTCCGGGACTTCCGGCGCTTGGACCGGCGGCTTTCGGACCTGGCGTTCGGGGGGTCAGCGGTCGACGAGGGTGAGCTCGAAGGCGTACAGATCAGGGCGGTAGGCGTGGCGGCCGTACTCGACGGCGCGGCCGGCGTTGTCGTACGCCGTGCGCTGCATCGTGAGCAGGGGAGCGCCCTTCTTCTCACCCAGCAGCGTGGCCTCGTCGGCGCCCGCGCCGCGCGCTCCGATGCGCTGCCGTGCGACGCGCATCAGGATGCCCGACGTGCGCATGTGCGCGTAGAGCCCGGTCTTCTCGAGGTCGACCTCGTCGAGGTCGACGACGTCGACGGGGATGAAGTTGTGCATCAGCGCGAGCGGCTGCTTGCCGACGAAGCGCAGGCGCTCGAGCGACCAGACGTCCTCGCCGATCTCGAGCTGGAGCTCGTGGGCGACATCCTCCTCAGCAGGCACCTTGCCGACCGCGATGACCTCCGTGCGCGGCTTCTGGCCCGCGGCGCTGAGGTCGTCGAACAGGCTGGTCAGCTCGACGGAGCGGCGGATCTTGCCGTGCACGACCTGGGTGCCGACGCCGCGCTTGCGCACCAGCATGCCCTTGTCGACGAGCACCTGGATCGCCTGGCGCATCGTGGGGCGGGACAGTCCGAGGTCCTTCGCCAGCGCGATCTCGTTGTCGATCCGCTCGCCGGGAGCGATCTCACCGGTCAGGATCGCCTTCTCGAACTGCTCGGCCACCTGGAAGTACAGCGGGACGGGACTCGACCGGTCGAGCGTGAACCTGGGGCCTGGCATGCGGACAATGTATCGACTCATGACTAGACGTCAATATGTCAGGACAAAGGGTTGACATGGCGTGTGAGGGCCGACACACTCAACCTTGATAGTTTGTCAGCACAAACCCGCAAAGGAACAGCATGACCGCGAGCGAGCTCCGCCCGACCGGCCCCCGAGTGGCCGGTGCCCCCATCTCGTGGGGGGTCTGCGAGGTCCCCGGGTGGGGCTGGCAGATGCCGCCCGAGCGGGTCATGACCGAGATGGAGCGTCTCGGGCTGACGGCGACGGAGTTCGGCCCTGACGGGTTCCTGCCCGAGGACCCTGAGGCCAAGGCGGCGTTCCTCACGACGTACGGGCTGCAGGCCGTCGGCGGGTTCCTGCCCGTCCTGCTGCACGACCCCGCCCACGAACCCATGGCGGAGGTCGACACGTTCATCGACGGCTGCCTCGCGACCGGTGCAGAGGTCGTCGTGCTCGCCGCCTCGACCGGACACGACGGCTATGACGAGCGCCCCGTCCTCGACGACGTGCAGTGGAAGACGCTGCTGACCAACCTCGACCGCATCGCCGACCACGCCGCCGAGCGCGGCGTGCTCGCCGTGGTGCACCCCCACATCGGCACGATGGTCGAGGACGCCGCCGATGTGCAGCGCGTCGTCGACGGATCGCACATCGGCTTCTGCATCGACACCGGCCACCTCAAGGCAGCGGGCGCGGACCCTGTCGCGATCACCCTCGACAACCTCGACCGGGTCAAGCACGTGCACCTCAAGGACGTCGACGCCGCCAAGGCGGCCAAGGTCGTCGCCAAGGAGATCACGTTCTCCGACGCGGTCGCTGACGGGATGTGGCGCGTGCTCGGCACCGGCGACGTCGACGTCAAGGCGATGGTGGAGGCGCTGCACGGCGCGGGCTACGACGGCTGGTACGTCCTGGAGCAGGACGTCATGTTCAAGGACGGCGAGCCCGAGGGCGAAGGCCCGATCGCGGACGTACGCGCGAGCCTCGACTACCTGAAGGCTGTTCTGGCGTGACCGAGCGCCAGCTGGGGGCACCCCCACGAGCCCCGCGAGTAGGGGGCGGTCACCATGAGGCAGGGCTCACGCCGCTGCCGCCGTATCTTTGCTCTTCAACGGAGGTTGCGGCGTGACCGAGTTCGAGCTCATCACGATGGGGCGCGTCGGCGTCGACATCTATCCCGAGCAGGTCGGCGTCCACCTCGAGGACGTCACCTCGTTCGCCAAGTTCCTCGGTGGCAGCTCCACGAACGTCGCCGTGGCCGCGTCGCGCCTGGGCCACCGGGTCGCCACCATCACGCGTACGGGCAACGACCCGTTCGGCCGGTTCATCCACACGGCCCTGAAGGGCTTCGGCGTCGACGACACCTGGGTGACCCCCGTCGCCGGCCTGCCGACCCCCGTGACGTTCTGCGAGATCTTCCCGCCGGACGACTTCCCGCTCTACTTCTACCGCGAGCCCAAGGCGCCGGACCTCGAGATCGACGTCGACGAGCTCGACTACGACGCGATCCGTGCCGCCGACGTCTTCTGGGTCACCGGCACCGGGTTGTCGCAGGAGCCCAGCCGCGCCGCTCATCTCGCCGCCCTCGAGGCACGTGGCAAGCGGGGCATCACGGTGCTCGACCTCGACTACCGCCCGATGTTCTGGGAGTCCGCCGAGGCGGCCACCGCCCAGATCCAGGCCGCACTGCCGTACGTCTCGGTGGCTGTGGGCAACCGCGAGGAGTGCCAGGTGGCGATCGGCGAGACCGATCCCCAGGCCGCCGCCAAGGCGCTGCGGGCCACCGGCGTCGAGCTGGCCGTCGTGAAGCAGGGCCCTGCGGGCGTGCTCGGCGTACGCGGTGACGAGTCGGTCGTCGTCCCCCCGGTGCCCGTCGACGTCGTCAACGGCCTCGGTGCCGGCGACGCGTTCGGCGGCTCGCTCGTCCACGGCCTGCTCAGCGGCTGGGACCTCACGACCACACTGGCGTTCGCCAACGCCGCCGGTGCCTACGTCGCCGGGCAGCTGTCCTGCGCCGATGCCATGCCCACCGCCGACCAGGTCGCCGCGGTGCTCGAACGGGGGAAGGTCTGATGACCACCGTCAACGCCGAAAGCATCGCGAGCGTCGTCACGACGCGCGCGCTCCATCCCGAGCGGATCGCCGAGTTGGCCGCTGCCCGCCGGCAGCCGTCGGGGCTCGTGGGGGAGACCGGCCGGCTGCTGCTGGTCGCCGCCGACCACCCGGCTCGTGGAGCCCTGCGCGCCGGCGACGACGCGTTGGCGATGGGTGATCGTGCCGAGCTGCTCAGCCGCATGGTGCGGGCGCTCGAGCGACCGGGAGTCGACGGCGTGCTCGGCACGGCCGACGTCATCGAGGACCTGCTGCTGCTCGGTGCGCTCGAGGGCAAGGTCGTCATCGGCTCGATGAACCGCGGCGGCCTGGCCGGCACGGTGTTCGAGATCGACGACCGGTTCACCGGCTACGACGCCGGAGCGATCGCCGCGGCGGGCTACCAGGGCGGCAAGATGCTGTTCCGCATCGACCCCGAGGACCCCGCGACCCCGGCAACGATGCAGGCGTGCGCCAACGCGGTCGACGAGCTCGCCGCGCAGCAGGTCATGGCGATGGTCGAGCCGTTCATCTCGCGTCGCGACGCCGAAGGCCGCATCCGCAACGACCTCACCACCGAGGCCGTCGTCCGGTCGGCCACCGTCGCGGCCGGGCTCGCCAGCACGTCGGCCTACACGTGGCTCAAGCTGCCGGTCGTCGACCACATGGACGCCGTGCTGGCCGCCACGACCCTCCCGGTCGTGCTGCTCGGTGGCGAGGTGTCTGCCGACCAGGAGGCCCAGTTCGCCGCGTGGTCCAAGGCGCTGGCCAGCCCCAACGTCCGCGGCATGGTCGTCGGCCGCACGCTCCTGTTCCCGCCCGACGGCGACGTCGAGGGCGCCGTCGACGCGACCGTTGAGATGATGACGCCGTGAACCCGGTGCTGCGTACGGTCGAGGAGATCACGCCGGAGTCGGCGGGCTGGGCCTACTGCGGACTGCGGATCCTCGAGCTGGCTGCCGGCGAGGGCGAGACCCTCAGCACCGACGGTTCTGAGTACGTCGTCCTGTCGCTCGGCGGCTCTGCCGAGGTGACGGTCGACGGCCACACGTACGCCTTGGAGGGCCGCAGCAGCGTGTTCGCCGGCCCGAGCGACGTCGTGTACGCCCCGCGCGACGCCGAGCTGACTGTCACCTCGGCAGCCGGCGGCCGCTTCGCGCTGACGTCGGCGCGCTGCGACAACCGCCTCGAGCCCGCCTACCTGCCCAAGGCCGACGTGCCCGTCGAGATGCGAGGCGCCGGCCAGTCGAGCCGCCAGGTCAACAACTTCGGCATCCCCGGCGTGCTCGACGCCGACCGGATCATCGCCTGCGAGGTCCTGACTCCCGGTGGCAACTGGTCGTCCTGGCCGCCGCACAAGCACGACGAGGAGCGCGAGGGCGAGACGGCGCTCGAGGAGATCTACTGGTTCGAGGTCGCTGACGGCCCCAACGGACCCGGCATCGGCTTCCAGCGCGTCTACGGCCACGAGGGCGCCGACATCGACGTGACGGCGGAGATCCGCACCGGCGACGCCGTGCTGATCCCGCACGGCTGGCACGGGCCCTCGATCGCCGCTCCTGGCTACGACCTCTACTACCTCAACGTCATGGCGGGCCCCGGCGCCGAGCGGGCGTGGCTGATCTGCGACGACCCGGCGCACACCTGGGTCCGCGACACCTGGGCCGACCAGCTCGTCGACCCACGACTGCCTTTCGGGAGGACCGCATGAGCACACGTCTGACCGTCGCCCAAGCGCTGGTGCGCTTCCTGGAGGCGCAGCACGTCGAGCGCGACGGCGCCGAGAACCCGTTCTTCGCCGGCTGCTGGGGCATCTTCGGTCACGGCAACGTCGCCGGCGTCGGCCAGGCGCTCCTCGAGCGTGAGGTCGCCGGCGATCCGTCGCACCTGCGCTATCTCCAGGGCCGCAACGAGCAGGCCATGGTGCACGCCGCCGTGGCGTACGCCCGACAGCGCGACCGGCTCGCGACGATGGCCGTCACCGCGTCAGTCGGCCCCGGCGCCACCAACATGGTCACCGGCGCGGCGCTCGCGACGATCAACCGTCTCCCCGTGCTGCTGCTGCCGGGCGACACGTTCGCCACCAAGGTGGCCAACCCCGTCCTCCAGGAGCTCGAGGACCCGGCCAACGGCGACATCTCCGTCAACGACGCGTTCCGGCCGGTCTCGGCCTACTTCGACCGCGTGCACCGCCCTGAGCAGCTCGCGCCGGCCCTGCTCCAGGCCATGCGGGTGCTGATCGACCCGGCCGCGACCGGCGCCGTGACGCTCGCGCTGCCGCAGGACGTGCAGGCCGAGGCATGGGACTGGCCCGACGAGCTGTTCGCCCGCCGGGTCTGGCACGTCTCCCGTCCCGTCCCCGAGCCCGCGGCGCTCGACCGTGCGGTCGCCGCGATCCGCTCGGCCCGCAAGCCGCTGGTCGTCGCCGGCGGTGGTGTCACCTACAGCCGTGCCAACGACGCGTTGCGCGCCTTCGCCGAGGCCACCGGCATCCCGGTCGCCGAGACGCAGGCCGGCAAGGGCGCTCTGGCGTACGACCACCCGCAGGCCGTGGGTGCGATCGGCGCCACCGGCACGACGGCCGCCAATGCCCTCGCGGCAGAGGCGGACCTCGTGATCGGCGTCGGCACGCGCTACAGCGACTTCACGACGGCGTCGCGCACGGTCTTCGCCGCCGCCGACGTCCGCTTCGTCAACCTCAACGTGTCGGCCTTCGACTCGCACAAGCTCGCCGCGACGAGCCTCGTGGCCGATGCGCGCGTGGGCCTCAATGCCCTCACGGCAGCCCTCGACGGCTGGCAGGCCGACGCGGCTCACACCCAGCGGGCGACGCAGCTCGCGGGGGAGTGGGACTCGATCGTCCAGGCTGCGTACGACCAGGACCACCAGCCGTTGCCGGCCCAGTCCCAGGTCATCGGCGCCGTCAACGAGCTGTCCGACCCGCGCGACATCGTGCTGTGCGCCGCCGGCTCGATGCCCGGTGACCTGCACAAGCTGTGGCGCACGCGCGACCGCAAGGGCTATCACGTCGAGTACGGGTTCTCCTGCATGGGCTACGAGATCGCCGGCGGACTCGGGGTCAAGCTGGCCGCCCTCGACGAGGAGGCTCTGTTTGACGAGGCCGGCCGCGACGTGTTCGTCATGGTCGGCGACGGCTCCTACCTGATGATGAACACCGAGCTCGTGACCGCGGTCGCGGAGGGCGTCAAGATCATCGTCGTGCTGGTGCAGAACCACGGCTTCGCCTCGATCGGCGCCCTGTCCGAGTCGCTCGGGTCCCAGCGGTTCGGCACGCAGTACCGCTACCGCACCGAGACGGGCCTCGACGGCGACCGACTGCCGGTCGACCTCGCCGCCAACGCCGCGAGCCTCGGCGCCGACGTCCTGCCGGTCACCGGCATCGAGGACTTCCGCGCGGCGATCCTCAAGGCCAAGCAGTCCAGCCGGACGACCGTGATCCACGTCGAGACCGACCCGCTCGTCCCCGCTCCGGACAGTCCGGCATGGTGGGACGTCCCGGTGGCCGAGGTCTCCGCTCTCGACAGCACCCAGCAGGCCCGCGCGGCGTACGACGAGCACAAGACCCACCAGCGCAGCCACCTTGCGCCCACCGACAACGAGAAGGACCACGGATGACGACGTACGACCACTGGATCGCCGGAGCGAGCGTGCCCGGCGAGAGCGACCGGTTCGCCGACGTTTACGACCCTGCCGTCGGCAAGCCGAAGTCGCAGGTACGCCTGGCGACCGCCGGCGACGTCGACGCCGCCGTGCAGGCCGCCGCCACGGCGTACGAGACGTGGAGCGAGACGTCGGTGACGGCGCGCTCGCGCATCATGTTCGACTTCCGGCAGCTGCTCGTCGAGCACGAGGACGAGCTCGCCGCGATCATCTCGTCCGAGCACGGCAAGACGCTCGACGACGCCAAGGGCGAGGTCGTGCGCGGCCGCGAGGTCGTCGAGTTCGCCGCGGGCATCCCGCAGCTGCTCAAGGGCGAGTTCAACGACCAGGTGTCCGGTGGCGTCGACTCCCACACGTTCCGCCAGGCGATCGGCGTCGTCGCCGGCATCACGCCGTTCAACTTCCCGATCATGGTGCCGCTCTGGATGCACCCCGTCGCGATCGCGTGCGGCAACACGTTCGTCCTCAAGCCGTCCGAGCGTGACCCGGGCGCGTCCGACCTGGTCGCACGCCTCTACCAGCAGGCCGGCCTGCCCGACGGTGTGTTCAACGTCGTGCACGGTGACAAGGTCGCGGTCGACGCGATCCTCGAGCACCCGGGCGTCGCCGCCGTGTCGTTCGTCGGCTCGACCCCGATCGCCAAGTACGTCCACGAGGGCGCCTCGCGTACGGGCAAGCGGGTGCAGGCGCTGGGTGGTGCCAAGAACCACGCCGTCGTGATGCCCGACGCCGATCTCGACTTCGCCGCCGACCACATCGTCGCGGCCGGCTACGGCTCGGCCGGGCAGCGGTGCATGGCGATCAGCGCCGTCGTCGCCGTCGGACCCGCCGCCGACACGCTCGTCGACAAGATCCGCGAGCGCTCGACCGACCTCAAGGTCTCGGTCGGCACCGATCCCGACGCCGAGATGGGCCCCGTCGTGACCGCGGCGTCCCGTGACCGCATCATCGACTACATCGGCCAGGGCGAGGACGCCGGCGCCAAGGTCGTCGTCGACGGCCGCGACCTGGTCGTCGAGGGCCACGAAGAGGGTTTCTTCGTCGGCCCGACCCTGCTCGACCAGGTCACCACTGACATGTCGGTCTACACCGACGAGATCTTCGGACCCGTGCTCACCGTGCTGCGGGTTCCGACGCTGGACGCTGCCATCGAGCTCATCAACTCGAATCCGTACGGCAACGGCACAGCGGTGTTCACTTCCTCGGGTGAGGTGGCACGTACTTTCCAGCGGAAGGTCCATGTGGGCATGATCGGCATCAACGTGCCGGTCCCGGTCCCCATGGCCTTCCACTCCTTCGGAGGCTGGAAGGACTCACTGTTCGGCGACCACCACATCCACGGTCCCGAAGGGGTGAGGTTCTACACCCAGGCAAAGGTGGTCACCACCCGGTGGCCGCACGTCAGCGAGGACTCCCTCGCCCAGCTGAACTTCCCGACGGCACACTAAGCCCGACCATCCAATGGCCCCGGGACCCGAGAAGAGAAGGAACACCACCACATGAAGAGAATCAAGATTGTCGGCGCGATCGTTGCCGCCGGCGCTCTGCTGGCCGCATGCAGTGGCACCGGCAGCGACGAAGGCACGGACAAGACCGCCAAGAAGGACTACACCTACGCGGTCGTGACGCACGGTTCGCCCGGCGACGCCTTCTGGGACCGGGTCAAGTCAGGTGCCGAGCAGGCCGGGAAGGACTACGGCGTCAAGGTCGAGTACAGCTCGGACGGCGATCCCGCCAAGCAGTCGCAGCTGATCGACGGCGCGGTCGCCGACAAGGTCGACGGCATCGTCGTCTCGATGGCCAACCCCGACGGCCTCGAGGACAGTGTCAAGAAGGCCGTCGCCGCAGGCATCCCGGTCATCACGATCAACTCCGGCGTCGACAAGTTCAAGGCGTTCGGCGCGATCACCCACATCGGCCAGACCGAGACGATCGCCGGCCAGGCCGTCGGTGAGCGACTCAAGGGCGAAGGCCTCAAGAACGCCATCTGCGTCATCCAGGAAGCCGGCAACATCGGCCTCGAGGAGCGCTGCAAGGCGGTTGCCGAGACGTTCGGCGGCAAGGTCCAGAACCTGCAGGTCGACGGCACGGACGACAGCGCGGTCCAGTCGACGATCACGTCGAAGCTCCAGGCCGACAAGTCGATCGACACCGTGCTGACGCTCGGTGGCCAGTACGCGATCGACGCCGTGGGCGCCGTCAAGGACTCCGGCAGCAGCGCCAAGGTGGCGACGTTCGACCTCTCCGAGGACGTCATCAAGGACATCCAGGCCGGATCGATCCTGTTCGCGGTCGACCAGCAGCCGTACGTCCAGGGCTTCCTGGCCGTCACGGGTCTCTACCTGAAGTCGATCAACGGCAACGACATCGGTGGTGGACAGCCGATCAACTCCGGCCCGGCCTTCATCACGAAGGACAACGCCGCAGCCGTCCTGAAGTACGCCGCAAACGGCACACGCTGAGCTGACCGGGGGCCCGGCAACCGCCGGGCCCCCGGCCCTCATCCCCATTCACTTGCAGGCTCGACGATCACTCACGGCGTCGACGAACGGAGTCACCTATGACCACAGCCACCCTGGACGACGAACGCATCGCGCGTACGTCGACCCTGACCAAGCTGCTGAAACGCCCGGAGATCGGTGCGCTCGTCGCGGCCATCGTGATCTTCGCGTTCTTCGCCCTGTCGACCGACGCGTTCGCCACCCCGAGCGGTTCCAGCACCTGGCTGCGCGGCGCCTCGACGATCGGCATCATGGCCGTCGCGGTCGCGCTGCTGATGATCGGCGGCGAGTTCGACCTCTCCGCCGGCGCCATGACCGGGTTCACCGGCCTCGTGGTCGGCGTGCTGACCCGTGAGTACGGCGTCAACATCTGGGCCGCGATCCTCGTGTCCCTCGCCCTCGCCCTCGTGATCGGCGCGATCAACGGCATCCTGGTGATGCGCACAGGCCTTCCGAGCTTCATCGTGACCCTCGGGACGTTCTTCGTCCTGCAGGGCATCGACCTCGCCGGCACCAAGGCCCTCACCGGCCAGGTGGCGATCCAGGGCATGACCCAGGTGCCGTTCTACGACCAGGCCAAGAAGGTCTTCGGCTCGGCGCTCGAGGTCCAGCCGCACTGGTTCAACCTCGACCTCAAGTTCATGCACCTCGACTTCGACTGGTCGCGTCCGCTGACGATCAACGCCTCGGTGTTCTGGTGGATCGGCGTGACCGCGCTCGCGACCTGGGTCCTGCTGCGTACGCGCACCGGCAACTGGATCTTCTCCGTCGGCGGCGCCCAGACCGCCTCGCGCCAGATCGGCGTGCCGGTCTTCAAGACCAAGGTCGGCCTGTTCATGACGACCGCGGGCGCCGGCTGGCTCGTCGGCATGCTGCTGATCTTCACGACGTCCACGGTGCAGAGCAACACCGGCGTCGGCCAGGAGTTCATCTACATCATCTGCGCCGTGGTCGGAGGCTGCCTCATGACCGGTGGCTACGGCTCGGCGATCGGTGCCGCCTTCGGCGCGCTGATCTACGGCATGGTCAGCCAGGGCATCGTCTACGCCGGTTGGGACAACAACTGGCTCAAGGCGTTCCTCGGCGTCATGCTCCTGGGAGCGGTGCTCCTCAACGAATGGGTTCGCAAGCGGGCGGAGACGGCAAAATGAGCAAGGACGAAGCAGCATCACCGGTCACCAACGTGTACGCCCCGCCGCCACGCGGCACGGCGATCATCGAGGTCCGCGACATCGGCAAGCGCTACGGCAACATCATCGCGCTGAGCGACGTCTCGACGTCCGTACGCGCCGGTGAGGTGACGTGCGTGCTCGGCGACAACGGTGCGGGCAAGTCGACGTTCATCAAGATCCTCGCGGGTGCACACGAGCACACCGACGGGGAGCTGCTGATCGACGGCGAGAGCCACACCCTGTCGAGCCCTCGCGCCGCCCTCGAGCTGGGCATCGCGACGGTCTACCAGGACCTGGCAGTCGTTCCGCTCATGCCGGTGTGGCGCAACTTCTTCCTCGGCAGCGAGATCACGAAGGGTGTCGGACCGCTCAAGAAGCTCGACATCGACTTCATGAAGGCCACGACGAAGTCCGAGCTGTCGGCGATGGGCATCGACCTGCGTGACGTGGAGCAGCCGATCGGCACGCTCTCGGGCGGCGAGCGGCAGTGCGTCGCGATCGCCCGTGCGGTCTACTTCGGCGCCCGGGTGCTGATCCTCGACGAGCCGACGGCGGCGCTGGGCGTGAAGCAGTCCGGTGTCGTGCTGAAGTACATCGCCAAGGCCCGCGAGCGCGGACTCGGCGTCGTCTTCATCACCCACAACCCGCACCACGCCTACCCGGTCGGTGACCGGTTCATGCTGCTGCGGCGTGGCAAGAGCATGGGCGACTTCCCCAAGGCGGACCTGACGCTCGAGGACCTCACCGCGATGATGGCCGGCGGCGAGGAGCTGGAGTCCCTCGCGCACGAGCTCGCGGAGACGATGGGTGCCGACTCGGCGATCGCCCAGGAGCTGAAGGCCGACGTCACGTGACGGCAGAGCTCCGCGTCGGCATCGTGGGCCTGGGCTGGATGGGCCAGGTCCACGCCCGGGCGCTGAGCCGGCTGACCCAGCACTACACCGACAGCCCGTTGCGGCCCCGGCTCGTCGCCGTCGCCGACCCGGCGGACGACGACCGTACGGAACGCGCCGCGCAGGCCTTCGGTTTTGAGCACCAGCTCACCGACTGGCGCGAGCTGGTGGCCCGGGACGACATCGACCTGGTGTGCGTGACGGGTCCCAACTTCATCCACCGGGACGTCGCGGTCACCGCGGCCCGGGCCGGCAAGCACGTGTGGGTCGAGAAGCCCGCAGGACGCAACGCCGAGGAGACCGCCGAGATCGTCGCGGCGGTCGAGGCAGCAGGCGTCCAGTCCGCGGCCGGGTTCAACTACCGCAACCCGCCGGCCGTCGAGCTCGCCCGCGAGCTGGTGGCATCCGGACGGCTCGGCACGGTCGAGCACACGTCCGTACGCTTCGTGTCCGACTACGCCGCACACCCCGACGGCGCGTTGTCGTGGCGGTTCCGGAACGAGTTCGCCGGCAGCGGGGTGCTCGGTGATCTCGTCAGCCATGCGGCGGACCTCGTCCGCTACGTTGTCGCCGACATCGACGAGCTGATCGCCGACCGGGCGACGTTCATCCCCGAGCGTCCCGAGGCCCGGCCCGGCGCGATGCACTACGAGCGCGGCTCGGGTGCCATGGGGCAGGTGGAGAACGAGGACTACGTCTCCGCGCTCCTGCGGATCGCCGGCGGGTCGCGCGGCATCCTCGAGGCGAGCCGCTCGGCCGTGGGGGAGCAGAACACGTACGGCATCGAGGTGCACGGCACGACCGGTGCGCTGAAATGGGACTTCCGCCGCATGAACGAGCTGCAGGTCTGCCTCGACCAGGACTACCAGGACGCGTTCTACGCGACCCGCTACGCGACGCCGGGCGACGGTGAGTTCGGCGCGTTCCAGCCCGGCGCCAACAACCCCATGGGCTTCGACGACCTCAAGGTCATCGAGGCCCGCAGGCTCGTGCAGTCCATCGCCGACGGCAAGCCGCACGGCGCCACCATCCATGACGCGCTGATCGCAGCGCGCACCGTCGACGCGATGATCGTGTCGGCCGACGAACGAAAGTGGGTGTCCTTGTGAACCAGCGACTGCGAGTGGGCGTCGTGGGCGCCGGAGCGATGGGCGCATCGCACGTGGCCACCCTGGCTGCCGGGGTGCCGGCCGCCCAGGTCACGCGCGTGTTCGACATGGACACCGCGCGCGCCAAGGAGATCGCCTCATCGGTCGGCGCGGAGATCGCCGACTCGGCGGAGTCACTCGTGACCGGCTCGGACGTCGATGCCGTCGTCATCGCCTCGCCCGACTTCACCCACGCCGACCTGGCCGTCGCCTGCATCGCGGCCGGCAAGCACGTCCTGTGCGAGAAGCCGCTCGCGGTGACCGCCGACGACGCGCGCCGCGTCGTCGACGCGGAGGTCGGCCTCGGCCGCCGGCTCGTGCAGGTCGGCTTCAACCGCCGGTTCGACCCCGGCTTCCTCGACCTCAAGGCGTCGATCGACGACGGCACGCTCGGCGAGGTGCGCGTCGTGCACGGCATCCACCGCAACGCCTCCAACTCCACGAGCACCGACGACGCCGGTCTCGTGACCGGGTCGATGATCCACGAGTTCGACACGTTCCGCTGGCTGCTCGACGGCGAGATCGTCGGCATCCGCGTCGAGTCGCCGATCGTCGACGGCTTCCGCGACCCGCAGGTCGCGACGTTGTGGACCAGCGGCGGCCAGATGATCACCGCAGAGGTCTTCGTCAACGCCGGCTACGGCTACGACGTACGCGTCGAGGTCGTCGGGACGGGCGGTTCGGCATCGCTGGAGCCGCGCACCCCGGTCGTACGCCGGATCGCCGGCACGGGTGGCAGCACGATCGGCAGCGACTTCGTGGCCCACTTCATCGAGTCCTACCGGCTCGAGCTCGCGGCCTGGGCCAAGGCATCGCTGGCCGGATCCGTGGTCGGCGCGAGCGCATGGGACGGCTACGTCGCCAACCTGGTCGCCGCTTCAGGCGTACGTGCCCTCGGCTCGGGGGTGCGCGAGGCCGTCGACGTACCGGAGCGCCCGGGCCTGTACGCCTGACCGTGCGTCGTCAGGCGTGGGGCGCGCCGGCGTTCACGCTGTCAGCGAACAGCCGTGTTTTCGCGTGTGTTCGATCGCCGGGCCGTCTAGGTTTGGGGACGTGAACACACCGGATACCCCCAGCCCCATGTCGCCGAGAATGGCCGGCGAGGCCGGCCCCTCGGATCTCGACGGCCACATCTACCAGCGGCTGCTCAAGGAACGCATCGTGTTCCTGGGCTCCGAGGTCCGCGACTCCAACTCCAACGCGATCTGTGCGCAGATGCTGCTGCTCAACGCCGAGGACCCGCAGGCCGACATCTACCTCTACATCAACTCGCCGGGCGGCTCAGTCGACTCCGGCATGGCGATCTACGACACGATGCAGTTCATCTCCAACGACGTCGCCACGTTCGGCATGGGCCTGGCCGCCTCGATGGGCCAGTTCCTGCTCGCTGCGGGCACGGCCGGCAAGCGCTACGCCCTGCCGCACGCGCGGATCATGATGCACCAGCCCTCGGGCGGCATCGGCGGATCGGCGTCGGACATCAAGATCCAGGCACAGCAGAGCCTGCTGCTCAAGAAGCAGCTCAACGAGCTCCAGGCCCAGCACAGTGGCCAGAGCGTCGAGCAGATCGAGCTCGACTCGGACCGCGACCGGTGGTTCACGCCGGCCGAGGCCAAGGAGTACGGCCTCATCGATCACGTCGTCGCGAGCGCAGGAGACCTGGCATCATGAGCTACTACATCCCGCAGTGGGAAGAGCGCACGTCCTACGGCTTCCGGCGCATCGATCCGTACGCCAAGCTGTTCGAGGACCGCATCATCTTCCTCGGCACGCCGATCAGCGATGACGTCGCCAACGCCGTCATGGCGCAGATGCTGTGCCTCCAGGCGATGGACCCCGACCGCGACATCAGCATCTACATCAACAGCCCTGGCGGCTCGTTCACGGCGCTGACCGCGATCTACGACACGATGCGCTACCTCAAGCCCGACGTGCAGACGATCTGCCTCGGACAGGCTGCCTCGGCCGCCGCGGTGCTCCTCGCCGCCGGCACGCCGGGCAAGCGCCTCGCGCTGCCCAACAGCCGCATCCTGATCCACCAGCCCTACACCGAGGGCACCGGCGGCCAGATCTCCGACCTCGAGATCCAGGCCAACGAGATCCTGCGCATGCGCGAGCTGATGGAGAAGATGATCTCCGACGCGTCGGGCAAGCCCGTCGAGGAAGTCAGCCGCGACGTCGATCGCGACAAGATCCTCACCGCAGCGCAGGCGCTCGAGTACGGCCTGATCGACGAGGTTCTCGAGACGCTCAAGGTCCCCGCGGTCTAGGCGACACGCACGACGACATACGGCGCCGTGACCGAGACGCAGGGCACATTCGCCGCTAGGGTGAAAATGTTGCTCTCTCGGTCACGGGCCGCCTCCGGCTCCAACCGCGCACGACGAAGAAGGGACTCTCCACGTGGCACGCATTGGTGAAACCGCCGATCTGCTCAAGTGTTCTTTCTGCGGAAAGAGCCAGAAGCAGGTCAAGAAGCTCATCGCCGGCCCCGGCGTCTACATCTGCGACGAGTGCATCGACCTGTGCAACGAGATCATCGAGGAGGAGCTCGCCGAAGGCGCCGAGCTGAGCCTGGGCGAGCTGCCCAAGCCCCACGAGATCTACGACTTCCTCAACGGCTACGTCATCGGCCAGGACGGCGCCAAGAAGTCCCTGGCGGTGGCGGTCTACAACCACTACAAGCGCGTCCAGGCCCAGGTCGGCAGCTCACGGAGCAAGGACGACCAGGTCGAGCTGGCCAAGTCCAACATCCTGCTCGTCGGACCGACCGGCTGCGGCAAGACCTACCTCGCGCAGACCCTGGCCCGCATGCTCAACGTGCCGTTCGCGATCGCCGACGCGACGGCCTTGACCGAGGCCGGCTACGTCGGCGAGGACGTCGAGAACATCCTCCTCAAGCTCATCCAGGCCGCTGACTACGACGTCAAGAAGGCCGAGACGGGCATCATCTACATCGACGAGGTCGACAAGATCTCCCGCAAGAGCGAGAACCCCTCGATCACGCGTGACGTGTCGGGCGAGGGCGTGCAGCAGGCGCTGCTCAAGATCCTCGAGGGCACGACCGCGTCGGTGCCCCCGCAGGGCGGGCGCAAGCACCCGCACCAGGAGTTCATCCAGATCGACACGACCAACGTGCTGTTCATCGTCGGCGGTGCGTTCGCCGGCCTCGACCAGATCATCGAGCAGCGCAGCGGCAAGACCAGCCTCGGCTTCAACACCGGGCAGGTCGACATCGGCAAGACGGTGGCCCCCGAGAAGCTCTACTCCAAGGTGCTGCCCGAGGACCTGCTCAAGTTCGGCCTGATCCCGGAGTTCATCGGCCGCCTGCCGGTCATCGCCGCGGTCGACAACCTCGACAAGGATGCCCTCGTCGCGATCCTGACCGAGCCGCGCAACGCGCTGACCAAGCAGTACGTCCGGCTGTTCGAGATCGACGGCGTCGAGCTGGAGTTCGGTGCTGACGCGGCCGCAGCGATGGCCGACCTGGCACTGGCCCGGGGCACCGGCGCTCGCGGACTCCGCTCGATCATCGAGGCGGTGCTCGAGCCGGTCATGTACGAGATCCCGAGCCGTGACGACGTGGCCAAGGTCATCGTGACGGCCGAGACCGTCGCCGGCACCGAGGGTCCGACGATCCTCACCCACGACGAAGTGGCCAAGAAGGCCTCCTAGGTTCTGCTCCACCCGTACCGTCGGTAGGTTGGGCGCATGACCTCAGTCGACATCGCCCTGCTCGGAGCCACCGGATTCACCGGAGGGCTGACCGCCGACTATCTCGGCGAGCACCTGCCGCCGGGCGGCTCGTGGGCGATCGCCGGCCGCAACCAGGCCAAGCTCGAGGCCGTCGCGGACCGCATCGAACGGCTCGGTGGCGTCCGCCCCGAGATCATCTCCGCCGACATCGGCAACGCCGACTCGATGGCCGCGCTGGCCAAGAGCACCCGCGTGCTGGTCACGACGGTCGGGCCCTACCTCAAGTACGGCGAGGCCGCGGTCAAGGCGAGCGTCGAGGCCGGCATCGCGTACATCGACCTGACCGGTGAGCCGCAGTTCGTCGACGACATGTGGCTGAAGTACCACGAGCGGGCCGTCGAGACCGGCGCTCGCATCATCCACGCCTGCGGGTTCGACTCGATCCCGTACGACCTCGGTGTCCTCTACGCGGTCGAGCAGCTGCCCGAGGACGTGCCGATCCACGTGCGTGGCTACATCCGCGCCAATGCGGAGTTCTCCGGCGGCACCTACCACTCGGCGATCAACCAGTTCTCGTCGATGCGAGAGTCGGGCAAGATCGCCGGCGCCCGACGCAAGGCCGAGCCGCGTCCCGAGGGTCGCAAGGTCCGGGGCTCCGGCAAGCTCGGCAAGGCGCCCGAGCTCGGTGGCTGGGGCGTCCCGATGCCCACGATCGACCCGCAGATCGTGCTCCGCTCGGCACGTACGCTCGGGCGCTACGGCCCGGACTTCACCTACTCGCACTTCGCCCACTTCAAGACCCGCCGCATGGTCGCCGCCTCCGGCCTCGGTCTCGGCGTCGCGTTCCTCGGTGCGCAGCTGCCGCCCACCCGCGCACTGCTGCTCAAGGTCAAGGACCCCGGTGCCGGTCCGTCCGAGGCCAAGCGCGCGAAGTCCTGGTTCACGTTCAACGTCTTCGCCGAGGGCGGCGGCAAGAAGGTGCACGCAGAGGTCACCGGCGGCGACCCCGGCTACACCGAGACGTCCAAGATGCTGAGTGAGTCCGCACTCTGCCTGGCGTACGACGACGTGCCCAAGGTCGCGGGACAGACCACCACGGCCGTGGCGATGGGTGACGCGCTGATCACGCGGCTGCAGGCGGCCGGCATCACGTTCCGCACCGTGTCCTAACAGCGCGTGTGACCTATTCGTGGCGGCGAACTTCTCACACCAGCCCCGCGGGAATCGGCGGCGTCTCGGACGTAGGGTGAAGGCATGGACTTCGCCGGAGTCGTCACCACCGTCCTGACCTCGAGCGATGCCCCTCCGGGCCTCCTCCCGGCGCGCGAGCAGATGGCGCTGTCGCTCGGCTGGCACATCATCCTCGCGTGCTTCGGCGTCGCGTTCCCGACGATGATCTACGTCGTCCATCGCCGCGGCATCGTGCGTGACGACCCGGTCGCGCTGGGGCTCGCCAAGCGATGGGCCAAGGTCTCGGCGGTGCTGTTCGCGATCGGGGCGGTGTCCGGCACCGTGCTGAGCTTCGAGATGGGCATCCTGTGGCCCGGGCTGATGGGCAAGTTCGGGGACGTCCTCGGCCTGCCGTTCGCCTTCGAGGGTCTGTCGTTCTTCGTCGAGGCGATCTTCCTCGGCATCTACCTGTACGGCTGGGACCGCATGCTGCCGCGGCGCCACCTCATGATGCTGATCCCGATGGGCCTGGCCGGCATCGTCGGCACGTTCTGCGTCATCTCGGTCAACGCGTGGATGAACAACCCGACTGGCTTCAAGCTCGTCGACGGAGAGGTCACCGACGTCAATCCGTGGCGTGCGATGTTCAACGACGGCGTCTACCTGCAGTTCGCGCACATGTGGTTCGCCGCGTTCATGGTCGTCGGCTTCGTCGTCGCCGGCGTCTACGCGGCGGGCATGCTCAAGGGCCGCGTCGACGCCCACCACCGGTTGGGCTTCACCGTCCCGTTCGTGTTCGCCACGATCGCCGCCGTCGTGCAGCCGTTCATCGGGCACATCCTGGGCCTGCGCGTCGGCGACACCCAGCCGTCCAAGCTTGCGGCGTTCGAGCTCGCGACGACGACCGAGCAGCCTGCTCCGCTGCGCCTCGGCGGTGTCCTGATCGACGGCAAGGTGCACGGCGCGATCGACATCCCCAAGATCGGCTCGCTCATCGCCCGCAACTCGTTCGACAAGCCCGTCCCGGGCCTCGACTCGGTGCCCGCGGCGGACCGGCCTCCGGTCAACATCACCCACCTGGCGTTCCAGTCGATGGTCGGCATCGGCACGCTGCTGGCCATCGTCGTCGTGCTGTTCTGGCTGGCCCGCTGGCGCGGCCACGACCTGCTGCCCAAGCGCTGGTTCCTGCGCGGCGCCGTCATCGCCGGTCCGCTCGCGATCCTCGCGATGGAGGCCGGCTGGATCGCCACCGAGGTCGGCCGGCAGCCGTGGGTCGTCTGGGGCATCCTGCGGACCGAGGATGCCGCGAGCCAGAGCGCCGGCCTGTGGTGGAGCTACGCCATCGCGGTCGTCGTCTACGTCGGCATGACGATCGGGGCGTTCGTGGTCCTGCGGTCGATGGCCCGCCGATGGCGCGCGGGCGAGGAGGACCTCCCGAGCCCGTACGGACCAGGCACCGCGACGGTCGACGGGAGCGCCCGATGAGCCTCGCAGTCGTGGTCGCGGTCGCGATGTTCGCCGGGATCGTGCTGTACGCCTTGTTCGGCGGTGCGGACTTCGGCTCGGGCTTCTTCGACCTGACGGCGGGCGGGTCGGAGCGCGGCGGCGAGCTGCGGGTCCTGATCGACCACAGCATCGGGCCGGTGTGGGAGGCCAACCACGTCTGGCTGATCTACATCCTGGTGATCTGGTGGACCGGCTTCCCGGAGACGTTCGCCGCCGCGACCACGACGCTCACGCTGCCCCTCGCGCTGGCGCTGGTCGGCATCGTGCTGCGCGGTGCCAGCTTCGCGTTCCGCAAGTACTCCGCGACGCTGGCCCAGGCGAGGCTCTTCGGCGCGGTGTTCGCCGGGTCGTCGCTGATCACGCCGTTCTTCCTGGGTGCGGCCGCCGGGGCGGTCGCGTCAGGTCGCGTACCCGCCGAGGGCAACGGCGACCAGCTCAGCTCGTGGCTGCACCCGACGTCGCTGTTCGGCGGCCTGATCGCGGTGGGCACGTGCGCGTTCCTCGCCGGTGCCTTCCTGACCGCGGATGCCGCCCGCTCGGGTCACGGGACTCTGAGCGAGACGTTGCGAATCCGTACGATCGGAGTCGGCATCGTCACGGGCATCGTCGTGTTCGCGGCGCTCGTGCCGATCAAGCACGACTCGCCGACCCTGAGCGACCGCCTGCTGGGGCCAGCCGCGCCGCTGATCGTCGCCTCTGCCGCGGCCGGTCTGGCCACGCTCGTCCTGCTGTACCGCCGCCGGTTCGCACCCGCACGCGTCACGGCGGTCGCCGCGGTGGCCGCCGTCGTCGTCGGCTGGGGTGTCGCGCAGTACCCATGGATGCTGGTCGACCAGGTCAAGATCTCCGCCGCCGCAGGGGCCGACGCGACGCTCGCCGGACTGCTGGTCGTCGTCGGGCTCGCCGGTGTGATCGTGGTGCCCGCGCTGGCCTACCTGTTCTGGCTCACCCAGAGCGATCGGTGGACCGAGACCCACTGACGGTCGGTCAGTCGACGAGCGCCGGGGTCGCCTCGACCGCGAAGCCGTCGACGGCTTCGTCGGCGACATAGGTCGGCTCCGCGACGACACGGCCCGCGGCGAGCACGTCACTGATCGCGAGCCGCACGAGGTCGAGCCGAGCCTTGGTCGCACTGATCGTGAGGGTGCTGATCTCGGTCTTCTGGCTGACCTTGGCGGTCGACTTGGCACCGCGGATGTCGGCCAGGACCGACGCCGCCGAGCTCAGCAGAGCCGGGTCATGGCTGTCCGTCGCCAGGTCGACGTCGTTGACCGGCCATGCGGATCGGTGGATCGAGCCCTCCTGCCACCACGACCAGACCTCTTCGGTCACGTAGGGGAGGAACGGCGCGAGCAGGCGCAGCTGCACCGACAGGGCGAGCACGAACGCGCTCCGGGCCGACTGACCGGCAGCGTCGTCCCGCCGCGAGCGCTCCTTGACGAGCTCGAGGTAGTCGTCGCAGAAGTCCCAGAAGAACTTCTCAGCGACCTCGAGGGCCGTGGCGTAGTCGTACTCCTCGAACCGGGCCGTGGCCTCGTCGACGACGAGCCGCAGGCGGCTGAGCATCGCGAGGTCGATCGCCTCGGTCACGCGAGAGGGATCGAGGTCGCTCGCACCGGCGCCGAGTCCGTAGGCCTCCTCGGAGGCGAGCACGAACTTGCTGGCGTTGAGGACCTTCATCGCGAGGCGGCGACCGACCTTCATCTGCGCCTCGTCGAACGGCGAGTCGGCGCCCGGGCGTGCACCGGCGGCGCGCCAGCGGACCGCGTCGGCGCCGTACTTGTCGAGGATCTCGTCGGGGACGACGACGTTGCCCTTGGACTTGCTCATCTTCTTGCGGTCGGGGTCGACGACGAAGCCCGAGAGGGCGGCATGGGTCCACGGCGCGACACCGTGCTCGAGGTGTGCGCGCACGATCGACGAGAACAGCCAGGTGCGGATGATGTCGTGACCCTGCGGTCGCAGGTCCATCGGGAACGTCCGCTCGAACAGGTCGGGGTCGCGCTCCCAGCCGCAGATGATCTGCGGCGTCAGCGACGAGGTCGCCCACGTGTCGAGGACGTCCGGGTCGGCGAGGAACCCTCCGGGCTCACCGCGCTGGGACTCGGTGAAGCCCGGCGGAACCTCGGACGACGGGTCCACCGGCAGGCTGGCCTCGTCGGCGAAGATGGGATCGTCGTAGTCGGGCTCACCGTCGGCGTCGAGGCGATACCAGACCGGGAACGGGATGCCGAAGAAGCGCTGGCGCGAGACGAGCCAGTCGCCGTTGAGGCCTTCGATCCAGTTGGTCAGGCGCGACTGCATGTAGGCCGGCACCCAGTCGATCTCGTCGCCGCGGGCCACGAGCTTCTGGCGAAGGTCCGCGTCGCGTCCGCCGTTGGTGATGTACCACTGGCGGGTCGACACGATCTCGAGCGGCTTGTCGCCGCGCTCGTAGAAGTTGGCCATGCGCTGCGTGGGGGTCGGCTCGCCGTCGAGCTCGCCGGTCTCGCGGAGCGCGGCGACGACCGCCTCGCGGGCCGAGAACGTCGTCTTGCCGGCGATCTCCTCGTAGCGAGCGGCACCGTCACCGGTGATCCACGCGGGGGTCTCGCGCAGCACGCGGCCGTCGCGGCCGATGATCGTCCGGTTGGGCAGCTGCAGCTCGCGCCACCACTGGACGTCGGTGAGGTCGCCGAACGTGCAGGACATCACGATGCCGGATCCCTTCTCGGGATCGGCGAGGGTGTGCGCCACGACAGGCACCTCGACGCCGTAGAGCGGGGACGTCACGGTGGTGCCGAACAGCGACTGGTAGCGCTCGTCGTCAGGGTGCGCGATCAGCGCGACGCAGGCCGCGATGAGCTCGGGGCGGGTCGTCTCGATGATCACGGGGGAGTCGCTGCCGTGGAACGCCACGCGGTGGTAGGCGCCGGGATACTCGCGGGCCTCGAGCTCTGCCTGGGCGACCGCGGTCTGGTAGGTGACGTCCCAGAGCGTCGGCGCGTCCTGCTGGTAGGCCTCGCCGCGCGCGACGTTGCGCAGGAAAGCGCGCTGCGAGACGACCTGGGAGGCGTTGCCGATCGTCGTGTACTGCTGCGACCAGTCGACGCTGAGTCCCAGCGTGCGCCAGAGCTGCTCGAAGACCTTCTCGTCCTCCTCGACGAGCTCGTTGCACAGCTCGACGAAGTTGCGCCGGCTGATCGGGATCTGGCGCTTGGCGTCGGGCTTCTCCGGAGCGGTGAAGTCGGGGTCGTACGGCAGGGACGGGTCGCAACGGACGCCGTAGAAGTTCTGGACCCGGCGCTCGGTCGGCAGGCCGTTGTCGTCCCAGCCCATCGGGTAGAAGACCTCTTTGCCGCGCATGCGCTGGTAGCGGGCGATGAGGTCGGTGTGCGTGTAGGAGAAGACGTGACCGACGTGCAGCGAGCCCGAGACGGTCGGCGGGGGAGTGTCGATCGAGTAGATCTCGTCGCGGCTCTTCGTACGGTCGAACGTGTAGGTGCCCAGCTCGGCCCAGCGGGCGGACCAGGTGGCCTCGAGGCCTTCGAGGACGGGCTTCTCCGGGACTGTGTTCACAGCAGGCAAGTCTATGTGCGACGGGTCGACGCTCAGGCATCGGCGTCGCGGGCCACCGTGGTGGTGACCCGCGACGCCGACAACCGGAACCTAGGCGTCGACCTTGGCGTAGACGGCGTCGTCACCGGGCTGGGCGATCTCGACGTCGTCCTTCTTGGCCAGCTGGCTGGGCCACCAGATGTGCCGGCCGATGTCGAGGTTGAGCGCGGTCACGAGCACCGAACGAACGATGATCGTGTCGAGCAGCACGCCAACTGCGACCACGAATCCCAGCTCGGCGAGGAACACCACGGGGATCGAGCCCAGGACGGCGAACGTACCGGCCAGCACGAGACCAGCCGACGTGATCACGCCACCGGTGGCACCCAACCCGATCAGTGCTCCGCGGCGCGTGCCGTTCTGCAACGACTCCTCCCTGACTCTCGTCATGAGGAAGATGTTGTAGTCGATGCCGAGCGCCACCAGGAACACGAACGCGAACAGCGGGAAGGACGAGTCCGCCCCGGCGAAGTCGAACACGTGCTTGAACACCAGGGCACCGATGCCCAGGGCCGCACCGAACGACAGCACGACCGTGACGAGCAGGATCAGCGGCGCGGCGAGAGCCCGCAGCAGGAGCGCCAGGATGATGAACACCGCGATCAGGACGATCGGGATGATCAGCTTGTTGTCGGCCGACGAGGCCTCCTGGACGTCCTTGTTGATCGCCGTGTTGCCACCGACCAGGGCGTCGGCGCCCGGCACCTTGTGCACCGCGTCGCGGACCCGGTCGACCGTGTCGAACGCCGTGGTCGAGTCGGGCGACGAGGTCAGCGTGCCCTCGAGGTAGGCGACACCCTTGGCATCCCCCTTGACCTCGACGCTCGCCGGGTCGATCCCCTTGACCGATGCGAATGCCGTCTTGACGGCATCTGCGTGGTCAGCCTTGGTGATGACCGCAACGGGAGAGCCTGCCCCACCGTCGTAGTGCTTCGCCAGCTCCTTGTCGGCCGTGATCGACGGCTGCGTCTTGGTGAAGCTGTCCTCGTTGGTCAGGCCGTTGGCGTCGAGCTGGAAGACCCCCAGGGAGAACGCACCGAGCACCAGGGCGGTGACGATCCAGACGAAGCGGGGCTTCTTGGCGATGCGACGGCCCACCCGGCCCCAGATGCCGGACTCGTTGCGCTCAGGGTCACCGAAGTGCGGGATGAACGGCCAGAACACCCAACGGCCGAAGATCACGAGCAGCGCCGGCAGCAGCACCATCATCATGAGCAGCGCCACGACGATGCCCGCCGCGGTCACGGGACCGAGGCTGCTGGTGGAGTTCATCTGGGCGAAGATCAGGCAGAGCAGGCCGATGATCACGGTGGCACCACTGGCGATGATGGCCGGACCCGCGCGGTGCAGCGCATGCGCCATCGCCTCGTGGTGGTCCTGGTAGTGCCGCAACTCCTCGCGATAGCGAGCCACGAGCAACAAGGCGTAGTCGATGCCGGCACCCAACGTCAGGATGCTGAGGATGGCCGCGCTCTGGCCGTTGACGGTGAGCCCGAAGCCCTTGGCCAGCACGTAGACGACTCCTTGAGCAGTCAGCACGCTGGCGACACCACAGATCAGCGGGATCAGCCACAGCACGGGGCTGCGATAGGTCAGCAGCAACAGGATGATGACCACGCCGACGGCGGACGCGAGCAGAATACCGTCGATGCCCTCGAACGCCTTGGCCTGGTCGGCACCGAGCGCGGCCGGGCCGGCGATCTTGACGTCGAGCCCACCGGTGTTCTTGTCGGCGACGTCACGGATGTCCTCGACCGCGTCGGGAAGCTTGTCCCAGCCGTCGTCGCCCATCTTGATCGTGGGGATGACCTGGAGCGCCTTGCCGTCCTTGGAGGGGATGGGGCCGACCACGTCGTCGCCGACGAGCTTGACGTCCTTGAACGCCTCGGCGTCGGCCTTGGCCTTGGCCAGGTCGGCCGGCGTGATGCCCGAGTCACGGACGTAGAGCACGACGGCAGGAGCGCTGTCCGGGTCGGAGAACGCTGTGGACTTGTTGATGACCTTGGTCGACTCGGCGTCGCCGGGCAGCCACGCAGCGATGTCGTTCTGCTGGACGCTGGTGAGCTTGAATCCCAGCATGGCCATTCCGATGATGAAGACGAGTGCCACGCCGAGCGTGACCCATTTGGCCCAGCGGTGGGCGATCCAGCCCGCGATCTGGCGGTTCATGAAATTCTCCTCGGGTGAGCGTCCGATCGGGACGCGAGACACGGTGACAACATCATGACGTAATGCACCGACAAATGTGACATAGGTGGTGCCCCTGATCGTCCCCTGATGTCCTGCGACAATGGTCGACGATGACTGTCACCTACGCGGAGGTCGAGCGCGCGCTCCTCGGCCGGTGGCCCGAGACACGTCTCGAGCCGTCCCTCGACCGGATCGCCGCGATCTGCCGACTCCTCGGAGATCCGCAGCGCGCCTACCCGGTCATCCACCTCACCGGCACCAACGGCAAGACCTCGACGAGCCGCATGGTCGACACGTTGCTGCGTGCCCTCGACCTGCGCACGGGGCGCTTCACGAGTCCCCACCTGCAGTCGATGACCGAACGCATCTGCCTCGACGGCGTGCCGCTGTCCGAGGAGCTGTTCGTCGACGCGTTCGCCGATGTCGCGGCGTACGCCCAGATCGTCGACGACTCATCGGAGCACCCGTTGTCCTACTTCGAGATGATCACCGCCATGGCGTTCGCGGCCTTCGCCGACGCGCCGGTGGACGCCGCGGTCATCGAGGTCGGGATGGGCGGGTCGTGGGACGCGACCAACGTCGCCGACGGCCAGGTCGCGGTGATCACGCCGATCGGCGTCGACCACGAGCGCTACCTCGGCGATCGTCCGGAGATCATCGCGGTCGAGAAGGCCGGCATCATCAAGCCCGGGTCCCACGCCGTCATCGCGCAGCAGGAGGACGCCGTCATGGACGTCCTGATGCGTCGCGCGGTCGACGTCGGCGCGATCGCGCTGCGTGAGGGCGTCGACTTCGGCGTCAACCACCGCACGACGGCGGTCGGTGGCCAGCAGATCGACCTGCAGGGCGTCGCGGCGGCCTACTCCGACATCTTCCTGCCGCTGCACGGTGCGCACCAGGCGCACAACGCGGCGTACGCGCTGGCGGCCGTCGAGGCGTTCACCGGTACCAAGGAGCTCGACCCCGACCTCGTGCGCGAGGCGTTCGCGCAGGTCACCTCTCCGGGCCGGCTCGAGGTCGTACGTCGCAGCCCCACCGTGCTGCTCGATGCCGCGCACAACCCGCACGGTGCCCGGGCGACCGTCGAGGCGGTGCAGGACGCGTTCACGTTCAGCCCCTTGATCGGTGTCGTCGGCGTCATGGCCGACAAGGACGTCGAGGAGATGCTGCGCACGTTCGAGCCCGTCATGGCCGAGATCGTATGCACCCAGAACAGCCAGCCCCGCTCGATGCCCGCAGCAGAGCTGGCCGAGATGGCTGAGGACATCTTCGGCGCCGAACGGGTCATCCGTGAGTCGCGGCTCGACGACGCGATCGAGCGCGCCGTGGCCATGGCCGACTCCGCCGAGGGCAACGAGGACGCGATCGGCAGCGGCGGCGTGCTGGTCACCGGCTCGGTCATCACGGTCGGGGAGGCGCGCGTGCTGTTCGGGGGAACGCCTTCATGAGGGGGATGTGCTCGGCGATGCTGACGCTCGAGGCCGTCATTCTCGCGCTCGCCGTCCCAGTGATGATCTCGGTCGAGGACGTCAGCAAGCCCTTGGCGCTGGTCTCGGGCCTGGGGCTCGCGCTCCTCTGCATCCTGACCGCAGGCGCGTTGCGTCGCCCCCAGGCGTACGTCGTGGGGCACGCGATCCAGGTCGGCGCGATCGCGCTCGGCTTCCTCGTCACGGTGATGTTCTTCGTCGGCGCGATCTTCGCGGCGCTGTGGTTCGGCGCGTTCTTCGTGGGCCGCCGCATCGAGGAGGACAAGGCTCGCTGGGCCCGGGAGGCCGGCGACGCCTGAGGCGTGTCAGACACCTCCCTCCCGCGCTAGTGTCGAGGTCATGGTGCGCGTTCTGGCGGTCGCCGACGAGGAGGTGCCCGCGATGGAGTCGCGGGTGCGTGACCTGCACGTCGACCTGGTGCTCGCCGCGGGTGACCTGCCGTGGGGCTACCTGGAGTCGCTGATCGCGCTCGTCGACGCGCCGGCGGTCTACGTGCCCGGCAACCACGATCCCAGCACAGCCGGCGGCAAGGGCCCCCGTGGCTTCGTCGATCTCGATGGCCGGGTCGCCACGGTCGGCGGGCTGCGCATTGCCGGGCTGGGTGGCTGCGTCGTCTACAACCACGGCCCGCACCAGTACACGCAGAAGGAGTACGACCGGCGTGCCGGCAAGCTGCTCAAGGCGGCCCGGGCCGCGGGTCCCGTCGATGTCCTGTTGACGCACGCACCGCCGCTCGGCCTCGGCGACGAGCCCGATGGCCCGCACGTCGGCATCTCGGCGCTCGTCGGAGTCCTTGAGACGTTGCAGCCGGCGTGGCACCTGCACGGCCACATCCATCCGTACGGGATGCACAAGCCCGATCGCGAGCTCGGCCCCACGACGATCCGCAACGTCATCCCGTGGCAGGTCATCGAGATCGAGTCGGCGTCGGCTCCGGCAGCCTCCGGACCCGGGAGGCGGGGCTGACATGATGCGCGACTCCGGCTCGCCGCGCGTGGATGCCGAGAGCGACTTCATGCGCGCCCGGCGGCACCAGTTCCTCTCGGGACTGGCGGCACGGCTGCGCAACGACACTGACGACGTCGTCCAGTCCCTGTCGTTCGACGAGGTCGTCGAGGCCCTCGGCCGGCGCGCCGAGAACTACCTCGGCATCAAGGTCATCCCGCTCGACGCGATCGTCGGCTCGGTCGACAAGATGCGCGACTTCGACCGCCGGTTCCGCCCGACGTCGGCGGTCAGCCGTCAGCGCTGGGAGCGACTGTCACGTGCCAGCCGCACCGGCGAGGTCATCCCGCCGATCGACGTCTACCAGATCGGCGACTACTACTTCGTGCGCGACGGGCACCACCGCGTCTCGGTCGCTCGCAGCCTCAAGCTCGAGGTGATCGAGGCACGGGTCACTGCGATCGAGACGTTCCTGGCACCGGTCGGCATCGCCGCGCGGTCAGACCTCGAGCTCAAGTACTGGCGCCGGCTCATGCTGCAGCGCGTCCCGTTCACGGGCGAGGCCCGCGCCGCGGTCGCGGTCGACGACCCGTTCGCGTACGGGGTGCTCGCCGAGACGGTCGAGGCGTGGGCGACCCGCACGATGCATGCCGAGGGTGCCTACATGGACAAGCGGACCATGGCGGCGCGCTGGTACGCCGAGGAGTTCGCGCCGGTCGTGCAGCTGATCGAGGAGGCCGGCGTGCGTGGCGAGGACGAGCGCCCCGCCGAGGCCTACCTGCGGGTCGCGGGGGAGCGCTATCGGCTGATCCGCGACCACGCCTGGGACGCCGAGATCATGGACGCGGTCCGCCGCAAGGGCAAGAAGCGCCGCTGAGTCCTCTCGACGGGCTCAAGGATCCTTGAGCCCGTCGAAATGACGACAGTCAGAGCCCGACGGTGAGGTTCTCGCCGGTCGACGGGTCGAACAGGTGCATCTTGTCGGTGTCGATGAACAGCGTGGCGTCGTCGTCTTCCTTGACCTTGCTGTCGGAGTCCAGCGAGACGACGAGCTGCGTGCGCAGCGAGTCGCTGTCGGCCTCGCGGGCGAGCTCCTTGAGCTGTGCCTGGACCTCCGCCTCGGCCTCGTATGGCACGTACGCGTACTGCTGGTCACCCAGCCACTCACGGACGTCGATGTGAGCCTTGAACGTGCGCGACTCGTCGACGGAGCCGGACTGGATCACCGAGACGTCCTCGAAGTGCTCCGGTCGGATGCCGGCCATCAGCAGGCCCTTGCCGGCGGTCTTCTCGGCCTTGGCGCTGGGGATCGAGAACGTGCCGAACGGCAGGGTGACCTGGTCACCCTCGACGGTCGCGGGCAGGAAGTTCATCGGCGGCGAGCCGATGAACCCGGCCACGAAGAGGTTGACCGGCTGCTCGTAGAGCTCGCGGGGGGTGGCGAGCTGCTGCAGGATGCCGCGCTTCATGACCGCGACCCGGTCGCCCAGCGTCATGGCCTCGGTCTGGTCGTGCGTGACGTAGACCGTCGTGATGCCGAGCCGTTTCTGCAGGCGGGCGATCTCGGTGCGCATCTGGCCGCGGAGCTTGGCGTCGAGGTTGGACAGCGGCTCGTCGAACAGGAACGCCTTGGCCTCGCGCACGATCGCGCGGCCCATCGCGACGCGCTGGCGCTGGCCGCCCGACAGGTTGCCGGGCTTGCGCTGCAGGTGCTCGTCGAGGTCGAGCGTCTTGCTGGCGTCGCGGACCTTCTCGTCGATCTCCTTGTTGCTCATCTTCTGGAGTCGCAGCGGGAACGCGATGTTCTCGTAGACCGTGAGGTGGGGGTAGAGCGCGTAGTTCTGGAACACCATCGACAGGTTGCGCTCGCGCGGGGCGAGGTCGTTGACCCGGGTGCCGCCGATGATCATGTCGCCCGAGGTGATGTCCTCCAGGCCGACGATCATCCGCAGCAGCGTCGACTTCCCGCAGCCGGACGGTCCGACCAGGATCATGAACTCGCCGTCGGCGACGTCGATGCTGACGTCGTTGACGGCCGGGAAGCCGTCGCCGTACTTCTTGACGATGTTTTTCATCTCGATGGCAGCCATGGATCAACCCTTCACTGCGCCGGCGGTCAGGCCGGCGACGATCTTGCGCTGGAAGAACAGGACGAGGACGACGATGGGGACCGTGGCGACGACGGCACCCGCGGCCAGCAGCGACGCCGGCCGGTTGAACGGATCAGCCCCGACGAAGAACGACAGGGCGGCGGGAATGGGGCGGGCCTTCTCGGTCGAGGTGAGCGAGATGCCGAAGACGAAGTCGTTCCACGCGAAGAAGAACGTGAGGATCGCCGCGGTGAACACGCCGGGCGCCGCGAGCGGCACGATGACCTTGCGGAACGCCTGCCACGACGTGGCGCCGTCGACCTGGGCGGCCTGCTCCATCTCCCACGGGATCTCGCGGAAGAACGCCGACAGGGTCCAGATCGCCAGCGGCAACGTGAACGACATGTAGGGGATGATGAGCCCGATCCAGGTGTCGTAGATGCCGAACGTGCGCCACATGTCGAACAGCGGCCCGACGAGCGAGACGACCGGGAACATCGCGATGACCAGGGCCGTCGTCAGCACGAACTTCTTGCCCTTGAACTCGAGCCGCGCGATGGCATACGCCGCCAGGGTCGCGAGGATCACCGAGAGTGCCGTCGCGATCAGCGAGATGCCGATCGAGTTGAAGATCGCGTGCCGGAACTGCTCGTCGTGGAGGACGTCCTTGTAGTTCTTCCAACCGGCGCCGCCACCGTCAGAGGGGAAGAAGCCGGGGCTGCCGTTGGTGACGGCCTCCTGGGACTTGAACGACAGCGAGATGATCCAGGCCACCGGCAACAGGCACCAGAAGAGGATGAAGACGACACCGATTGCGGTGAGGATGCGGCCGCGAAGGTCCTTCATCTCAGTTCTCCTGTCGTGCGGCCGACAGGTCGACCTTGAAGAGCTTGACGATCCCGTAGGCCACGACCAGCACGGACAGGAACAGCAGGACGGAGAGCGCGGAGCCGATGCCCAGCTGGAACTGCTCGATCACCTGCCGGTAGGTCAGGAACGAGATCGACTCGGTGTGGTTGGCACCGGCGGTCATCACGAAGATGTTGTCGAAGATGCGGTAGGCGTCGAGGGCTCGGAACAGCACCGCCACCATGATCGCCGCCCGCATGTTGGGCAGGATCACCTTGTAGAGCCGCTGGAACCACGTCGCCCCGTCGACCTTGGCGGCCTCGAGCATGTCCTCGGAGACCTGCGCGAGCCCGGCCAGGAGCAGCAGCGACATGAACGGCGTGGTCTTCCAGATCTCCGACGCCATGATCGCGACGATCGAGGAGTCGTACTTGGCGAACCAGTTGAAGTCGTCGCCGAAGAACGGCAGCCACCCGTTGACGAAACCGTTGGTGTTGGAGAACGCGAACTGCCAGGCGAAGCCCGAGACGACGGTGATGACGCCGTAGGGGATCAGGATCGAGGTGCGGATCGTGCCGCGCGCGAAGATCAGCTTGTGCATGACCATCGCGAACGCGAAGCCGATGACCAGCTCGATCGTCACGGTGACGATCATGATCATCACGGTGTTGCCGGTGTCCTGCCAGAAGAGCTTGTCGCTGAGTGCCGTCCAGTAGTTCTGGAACCCGACGAACTCCTTGTCGTCGGGCGCCGTGAGCGAGTAGCTGAACATCGACAGGTAGAGCGCCCGCAGCATCGGGAAAGCCGTGACGACCAGCATCAGCACGACGGCCGGGGCCACAAGCTTGCGGGCCAACGAGTTCTCGGCGCGCGTCCGGTCCGAGTCGACCGCCTTGGGCGCCTCGTCCGGAGCCGCCGTCTGTACGTACGTACTCACAAGAGCGCCTTTCCCTTGAGGATGGCCGAAAGGAAGTCAGCCGACTTCTTGGGTGTGTTCGGGCCGACCGAGTTGGGTGAGTGCCACCGCGACTGGATCGCGCTCGAGATCTGGCTGTAGAACGCGCTCTTGGGCCGCGGGCCGCCGGTGTCGACGCTCTGGCTGAACAGCTGCAGCAGATCGGCCGGGTAGGCCTTCTTGAGCTCGGCCGAGTCGTAGACCGACTGACGCGAGGGCATCAGGCCCTCGTTGACGGCGAGCGCGGTCTGCGCCTTGGCGTTGGTCACGCAGACGGCGGCGGCCTTGGCGTAGTCGAGGTGCTTGGAGTAGGAACCGACCCCGATGTCGATGCCACCGATCGGCGGCTTGGACTCCTCGCCGGCGACCGTCTGGGGGTAGCGGGCCCAGCCGAGGTCTTCGAAGCCCTTCTTGCCCTTGGGGCCGCTCGGCTTGTCGATGAGGCCCTCGTAGTTCTTGTAGACGAACGTCCAGTTGGTCATGAACTCGCCGGGTCCCTTGGCGGGGAACATCGAACCGAGGCTCGTGCCCTCGTTGGACGTCGTGAAGTCGGGCTGTGCTGCGGGGGACTTGGCGAGCTTCCTGATGACGGCTGCGGCGTCCTTGCCTGCCTTGGAGTCGATCGTGACCTTGGCGTCACGCCCCTTCTCCACCGTTGACGGGTCGAGGATGTTGCCGCCGGCGCCCTGGATCAAAGCGTTGATCCACACGACGTAGGCCTCGTACTTGTTGGCCTGGACGCCGACCGTGGCGCCGTTGTCGCCGGCGGCGTCGATCACCTGGTCCCAGGTGACGGGCTTGGTCATGTCGAGCCCGGCCTTCTCGGCGAGCGAGCGGCGGTACCAGAGCACCTGGGTGTTGGCCCACTGCGGCGCCGCGACGACCTTGTCGTCCCACTTCACCGTCTCGGCCGCCCCCTTGAGCACGTCGGCGTCGAGGACCTTGTCGGCCTGCTCACCCTCGAAGGGGGCGAGCCACTCGGCGTTGGCGAACTCGGGCACGAAGACCGGGTCGAGGCTCATCAGGTCGGTCGAGCTGTCCTTGGCCGCCAGGCGTCGGGCGAGCTGCGTGCGCTGGTCGGTCGCGCTGGCCGGGAGCAGCTGGATCTTGATGTCGTACTTGCTGGTGCTGCAGTCCTTGGCGAGCTTGTTGAGCGTGACCTGCCCGTCCGGGTTGATGTACCAGTTGAGCGATGCCTTGCCGCCGCTGCCACTTCCGCAGGCGGCCAGCACACTCATGGACAGCGCCGCCGCGGCACAGCCGGCAACGACTCGTCGAACAGAACGTACGGCCATTCCTCCCCCAACCCGATCCCGTTCGCGACCGGCACGTGATGCCGGTCACAGGGACACGCCGAACCTAACCGCCTGCCCGAGGGAGCGCAACAGGGAGGTGGTCAGAGATGCAGCCAGACCGTCTCATCCGTGCCGAGCGGGGCCCCGGGCTCGAGCGGCTGGCTCGAGGCGAGGACCGTGGTGCCGTCGGGGAGGGCCAGGGGTTGGTCGCCGAGATTCGCCAGGACGGTGACCTCGCCGGCCGCGGACGTGACCGCGAAGGCCAGGACGGTGTCCGGGAATCCGTCGAGCCACGTCAGGTTGCCGCGGCCGAGACGAAGGGCATGACGAAGCGCCAGCAACGTCCGGTAGAGCTCGAGTGTGGACCCAAGCACGCCGCGCTGCGGGTCGGCCGCGAGTGGTCCGTACTCGGGCGGCTGGGGCAGCCAGGGCTGGTCGCCGGGGCCGAACCCGTACGACGGGGCATCGGCCTCCCAGGGCACCGGTACGCGGCAGCCGTCGCGGCCCTTGGACGCCCCGCCAGTACGCGCGAAGGTCGGGTCCTGCCGGCTCTCGTCGGGCAACTGCGTCGCCTCGGGCAGACCCAGCTCCTCGCCCTGGAACAGGTATGCGGAGCCCGGCAGTGCCAGCATGACGGCGGTGGCCGCGCGGGCACGGCGCAGGCCGAGCTCGGCGTCCGGCTGCTGGTCGTCGGCGCCGATGCCCTCGACGCGGTGCAGGCCCGGTTGCTGCGGGTAGCCGAGCCGGCTCGCGTGGCGTACGACGTCGTGGTTGGACAGCACCCAGGTCTGCGGCGCCCCGACCGCCTCGGCCTGGGCGAGCGAGTGGGTGATCGTCCGGCGCTGGTCGTCCGCGAGCCACGGCGTCATGAGGTACTCGAAGTTGAACGACTGGTGCAGCTCGTCGTGGCGTACGTAGCGCGCGAGCGCCTCGGCGGGAAGGACCCATGCCTCGGCGCACAGGATGCGGTCGGCATCCTCGCCGTCCACGGCGTACGAGTCGGTGATCCGACGCCAGCTGCCGTAGATGTCGTGGACGCCCGGCTGATCCCACATCGGCGCGAGGGCCGTCGGCTCGGACCATTGGTCGTGCTCGCTGTCGGGCAGTCCGTCGGCCTTGACGAGACCGTGCGCGACGTCGATCCGGAACCCGTCGACGCCTCGATCGAGCCAGAATCGCAGGACGTCCTCGAGCTCGCCACGCACCTCGGCGTTGGTCCAGTCGAAGTCGGGCTGGCTGGTGTCGAACAGGTGCAGGTACCACTGACCCGGTGTGCCGTCCGGCTCCGTGACCCGCGTCCATGCAGGGCCCCCGAACAGGCTCTGCCAGTTGTTGGGCGGCTGCTCGCCGCCGTCGCCACCGTCGCGAAAGATGTAGCGCGCCCGCTCCGCACTCCCTGGCTTTGAGGCCAGTGCCGCCTTGAACCACGCGTGGTCGCTCGACGAGTGGTTGGGCACGATGTCGACGATGACCCGCAGCCCGAGCTCGTGCGCACGAGCCATCAAGGCGTCGAACGCCGCGAGGTCGCCGAACACCGGGTCGACGTCGCGGTAGTCGGCGACGTCGTAGCCGGCGTCGCGCTGGGGCGAGGTGTAGAACGGCGAGAGCCAGACGGCGTCGACGCCCAGGTCGGCCAGGTGGGGGAGGCGGGTCGTGATGCCGGGCAGGTCGCCGATCCCGTCGCCGTCGGAGTCCGCCCACGAGCGGGGATAGACCTGGTAGATCACCGCGTCCCGCCACCACTGCTCGCCTGAGCCCGCCATGTTCGCCTCCCTCCGGGCGCCGGACCGGCACCGCCACCAAACGTACGCACGGCGTGGGCGGGCACCGACGTCGGGCGTACGACCGCGCAGGATAGGTTTTGGCCATGTCGCAACGCACCCTCGTCCTCATCAAGCCCGACGCCGTACGCCGCGGACTGACCGGCCAGATCCTGTCGCGGTTCGAGGCCAAGGGCCTGACGATCGTCGCGCTCGAGCAGCGGACGATCGACGCCGCCCAGGCCGATGCCCACTACGCCGAGCACGTCGATCAGCCGTGGTACCCGCCGCTGCGTGAGTTCGCGATCTCGGGACCGCTCGTCGCGCTCGTGCTCGAGGGCGACGAGGCGATCGCGGTCGTACGCCTGCTCAACGGCGTCACCGACGGTCGCCAGGCGGCGCCCGGCACGATCCGTGGTGACCTGTCGCTGTCCAACCGCGAGAACCTCGTGCACGCCTCGGACTCCGAGGAGTCGGCCAAGCGCGAGATCGACCTCTGGTTCCCCGAGCTGTCATGACCTCGATCGGGGTGCTCGGCACCGGCGTCGTCGGTCGTACGTTCGCGTCGCGGCTGGCCGGGCTGGGTGTCGACGTCCTCGTCGGTGCACGTACCGCTGACTCCCCGAGCCTGGAGCCGGTCGCCGCGCTCGGCGTGCGCACGGGCTCGTTCGCCGACGCGGTCGCCCACGCCGACGTCATCGTCAACGCGACGAACGGCCTGCACTCGATCGCTGCGCTCGAGAGCGTCGGCGCCGAGGCGCTGTCCGGCAAGACCCTCATCGACGTGTCCAACGAGCTCCAGCCCGTCGAGGGTGGCTACCCGAAGCCGATGGCGTCGACCGACGACTCGTTGGGCCAGCGCATCCAGGCCGCGTTCCCCGACCTGCGGGTCGTGAAGTCGCTCAACACCATGAACTGCACGGTGATGGTGGACCCGTCGATCGTCGAGGGCGACCACGTGGTGTTCCTGAGCGGCGACGACGCCGAGGCGAAGGACCGGGCTCGCGAGTTCCTCGCGCTGCTGGGCTGGCGCCCCGTGCAGGTCGTCGACCTGGGCGGGATCGACACGGCCGCGGCCGTGGAGATGACGATGTCGCTGTGGATGCGCGTGACGATCGCGCGTGGGTCGAACGCCCCACGGTTCAACTGGGCGATCAACTCCGGCTGACTCAGACGTACGTCGGCTGGCGCAGGTGGTGCACGACCTCGTGGAACTGCCCGCGTACGTCCTCGGGCAGCCAGATCACGTGGTTGGACACCGAGGCGAGGTCGACGTCCTCCTGCAGGGTGACGACGTCGACGACCTGCCGCGGGAAGTCGCGCTCCCGCTCCTCGAACTCCAGCAGGGACACGCGCACGGTCACGCCGAACGAGTTGGGGTTGACCAGCCCGATGCCCCAGAAGTCGGCGGGTTCGTCCGTGGCCTTCTGCTCCAGGTCGATCATGACGCTGCGGGTGTCCTGCTCGAGCGCCGGATGGTCGACCTCCTCGACAGCCGCCAGCTCGACGCGCACACCACGGACCTGACGGCTGCCTGGGCCGTCGAATCGCAGGATGTCGCGCAGCGTCCCGCCGGCGGGCAGCAGCGGACCGCCGAGGTGCGAGCCGTTGACGGTCTGCGTCACGACGTTGGGCAGCTCGTGGCCGTAGATGCTGATCGGCGTGAAGGCGAGCGTCGGCAGGACGGACACCTCGGTGTGGTTCTCGACCGTGAGCACCTGGTCGGGACCGCCGTCAGTGGCCACCGGCACGTAGTTCAGGGAGAACGGGCGCTTCTCGCGGGGTTTGCGTCTCACACCACGAGCCTAGGGCGTGTCAGCCAATTCCCAGCCGGGGTGCGCACCCCCGCATCCCGTCTGACTGCGTTATCGTCTGTCGCCGCACAACCCCGGTGCGTCTCCCTCCTCTGCCTTGTCAGACGGGCGCGGATGCCACGCACCCTGATCGACTGCGAATTGGCTGACACGCCCTAGGGCGTCCACCCGAGCGACGTTTTCGCGCCGCGGGATGCAGCGCCTAACCTAGAGGCATGTCCGTCGAGTCCGTCTTCCCACGCCTTGAACCGCTGCTCCCGTCTGTCGGCAAGCCCATCCAGTACGTCGGTGGCGAGCTCAACGCGACGAGCAAGGAGTGGGACTCAGCGCAGGTGCGCTGGGCACTGATGTACCCCGATGCGTACGAGGTGGGGCTGCCCAACCAGGGCGTGCAGATCCTCTACGAAGTCCTCAACGAGCGCGACTGGATCCTGGCAGAGCGTACGTACGCGGTGTTCTCCGACATGGAGAAGGTCATGCGCGACAACGACATCCCGCAGTTCACGGTCGATGCGCACCGTCCGGTCAGGGCGTTCGACCTGTTCGGCATCTCGTTCTCGACCGAGCTCGGCTACACCAACATGCTGACCGCGCTCGACCTCGCCGGCATCCCGCTCCACGCAGTCGACCGCGGCGACGACGACCCGATCGTCATCGCCGGCGGCCACTCGGCGTTCAACCCCGAGCCGATCGCCGACTTCCTCGACGCTGCGGTGCTCGGCGACGGCGAGGAGATCGTGCTGGCGATCAGCGAGGTCGTCCGTGAGTGGAAGGACGAGGGCCGGCCCGGCGGGCGCGACGAGGTCCTCATGCGCCTCGCCAAGTCCGGTGGCGTCTACGTCCCGAAGTTCTACGACGTGACCTACCTGCCCGACGGCCGCATCCAGCGCATCGTGCCCAACCGGCCCGGTGTGCCGTGGCGGGTCGCCAAGCACACGCTGATGGACCTCGACTCCTGGCCATACCCCAAGAACCCGCTGGTGCCGCTCGCCGAGACCGTGCACGAGCGCTTCAGTGTCGAGATCTTCCGCGGCTGCACGCGCGGCTGCCGGTTCTGCCAGGCCGGCATGATCACCCGGCCGGTGCGCGAGCGCTCGATCGAGGGCATCGGCGCGATGGTGCAGAACGGGCTCGACAAGACCGGTTTCGAGGAGGTCGGCCTGCTGTCGCTGTCGAGCGCTGACCACACCGAGATCGGCGAGGTCGCCAAGCAGCTGGGCGATCGCTACGAGGGCACCAACACCTCGCTGTCGCTGCCGTCGACCCGCGTCGACGCGTTCAACATCACGCTGGCCAACGAGTTCAGCCGCAACGGCCGTCGCTCGGGCCTGACCTTCGCGCCTGAGGGCGGCAGCGAGCGCCTCCGCAAGGTCATCAACAAGATGGTGACCGAGGACGACCTGATCCGCACCGTCGCCGCTGCCTATTCGCACGGCTGGCGTCAGGTCAAGCTCTACTTCATGTGCGGCCTGCCGACCGAGACCGACGACGACGTGATGCAGATCGGCGAGCTCGCCAAGCGGGTCATCCAGACCGGTCGCGAGGTCTCGGGCCGCAACGACATCCGGTGCACCGTGTCGATCGGCGGGTTCGTGCCCAAGCCGCACACGCCGTTCCAGTGGGCCTCGCAGCTCGACCACGAGACGACGGACGAGCGCCTCAAGAAGCTCCGCGATGCTGTCCGCGCCGACAAGCGCTACGGCAAGGCGATCGGCTTCCGCTACCACGACGGCAAGCCCGGGATCATCGAAGGACTCCTGTCCCGCGGCGACCGTCGCGTCGGCCGCGTCATCGAGGCCGTGTGGCGCGACGGCGGGCGCTTCGACGGCTGGAGCGAGCACTTCTCGTACGACCGCTGGGCCGACAAGACCGCTGAAGCGCTGGCCGACGAGCCGGTCGACCTCGACTGGTACACCGTCCGTGAGCGCGAGTACGCCGAGGTGCTGCCCTGGGACCACCTCGACGCCGGTCTCGACCGCGACTGGCTCTGGGAGGACTGGCAGGACTCGCTCAACCCCGACGGCGCCCTCGAGGTCGAGGACTGCCGCTGGACGCCGTGCTTCGACTGCGGTGTCTGCCCGCAGATGGACCTCGAGATTCAGATCGGCCCGACCGGCAAGAACCTGCTGCCGCTCACTGTCGTCTGAGCCGCTCCCGCGCCGGGTCGTCCGAGCCTGCCTTAGGGCGGCTCAGCCGCAGGTCAGGAGCAAGATAAGGCATTCGTCCGATGTGGCGACCCCACCTTAGGAATCACGATGGAGACATCGAGATCGAAGGAGTGGTCACCATGACTGCATCGGACTATGTGGAGTCCGCGCTCTATCGCCAGCGTGAGCAGGAGATGATCCTCCGCAACGAGCGCCGGCGCATCCTGCTGGAACGCCAGGGCGTACGTGCGAAGGCTCGTCGCACGCCCGGTGGTCGGGGTCTCTCGTACGTCGTGCGGCACCGACTGGCGGAGCTGTTCTCGGACGCTCCAGCCCATGGCTGAGCGCCGCCCGGATCCGGACAAATCTGTGGGCGGGAGGTGGCACGATGAAGCCGTGCACCTCCCGCCCTCCAGCGCCACCCTGATCGGCCGCGACGCAGACCTGCGAGAGCTCGATGCGCTCTACGCGCAGGTCGTGGCGGGCGAGCCGAGGGCCGTCGTGGTCGCCGGTGAGGCCGGCATCGGCAAGAGCCGGCTGCTCGCCGAGTTCACTTCCCGGGCCGGCGAGTCGGCGCGCATCCTGCGCGGGCAGTGCGTCGACCTGGGTGAGGTCGCCACGCCGTACGCACCGATCACCGCGTTGCTGCGCGAGCTGGTCGAGCAGGCCGGCACGGACCGCGTGCTCGAGGCCGCGGGCCCCGGATGGGACACGATCGGCGTGCTCCTGCCCGAGCTCAGCGACCACGTGACCAGTGGCGCCAACGAGAATCGGCTCCACGAGGGCGTCGCGCTGCTGCTCGAGCACTTCGCCCGCGAGCGTCCCGTCATCGTCGTGATCGAGGACCTGCACTGGGCCGACGACGCGACCCTGACCGTGTTGCGGTTCCTGCTGCGCGCCGTCGCGTCCGGGCCCATCATGATCGTCCTCACCTATCGCAGCGACGACGTGCACCGCGGCCACCCGTTGCGCGTGTTCCTCACTGAGATCGAGCGCGGCCGACGGGCCAAGCGGCTCGAGCTCCGCCGTCTGACGCGGGCCCAGGTCCGCAAGCAGGCGCACGCGATTCTCGGCCGTACGCCCAGCTTCGACCTCGTCGAGAGCGTCTTCGAGCGCAGCGAAGGGGTGCCGTTCTTCGTCGAGGAGCTCGTCGGCTGCGAGGACTCCGTCCTGCCCGAGACGCTGCGCGACGTCCTGCTGGCGCGCTACGAGCGGCTCGACGAGGCCACGCAGTACTTCCTCCGCGTCGTCTCCGCGGGTGGCCTCCGTGTCGAGCACGAGCTCGTCGAGGAGGTGTTCGACCGCGGCCCCGAGCAGCTCGACGCCGCCGCACGGGCGGCCATCCTGGCCAACGTCCTGCTGGTCGACGACGTCGCCTACACGTTCCGGCACGCGCTGGTGCGCGAGGCCGTCCATGGCGACCTCCTGCCTGGCGAGCGCAGCCGGTTCCACGCCCAGTACGCCGAGGCTCTGGCCGCGCGTGAGAAGCCCGGCGACATCACCGAGATCGCCTATCACTGGCACGCCGCCAACAACCACGCCAAGGCGTTCCCGGCCACCATCGCGGCGATGCGCAGCGCCGCGCAGGCCTACGCCTACGCGACCGCCGCGCAGATGGGGGAGCGAGCCCTCGAGATCTGGGACGCGATCGACGACGCCGAGGCAGTCGCCGGCATGCCGCGCTCCAAGCTGATGGGCAAGGTCGCCGCCTACCTCCACACCGCAGGAGAGCCCGAACGTGCTCTTGCCACGATCAAGCTGGCGATCTCGCTCGACGACGTCGACGGTCCTGACCTCGCCCGTCATCTGATGCTCAAGGCGCAGTGCCTGCACAACATCGCCAAGCTCGGCTCGATCCCATTGCTCCGTGAGGCGCTCGAGCTCGTCCCGCCCGGCGTCAACGAGTCACTGCGAGCGACGATCCTCTACCGCCTCGCTGCCCGCTACATGATCGAGGGCGCCGAGCCCGACGCCGTCGAGCTCGCCACCCAGGCCCTGGATCTCGCGGTCGAGCTGGGCGACCCTGAGGCCGCGTCGGTGGCCTCCAACATCCGAGGCGTGGCACGGGCTCACCGCGGGGACGTCGAGGGTGGCGTGGCGGACCTCGAGCGAGCCAAGGAGCTGGCGCAGGGCAACCCCGATGCGCTCCTGCGGTTCCGGGTCAACTACTCCGACATGCTCAACCTGCTGGGCCGCTACGACGAGTCCGTGGCAGTGGCCGACGAAGGGCTCGACCGTTCCCGCGAGCTCGGGGTCGAACGCAGCTCAGGGGCGATCCTCGCCTCCAACATGATCGATCCGTTGTTCGCACGCGGCGAGTGGGAGCGTGCCGCGCGTCTCCTGGACCGCGTGATCGCACTCTCGCCGCCTTTGACGTTCCGGGTCTACCTGCTGCAGTCCAAGGTGTGGTCGACGCTCTGGCGGGGCGAGCTCGAGGCCGCGGAGCGGATGTTCAAGCACTGGGGCCCGCACATGGTCGCGCTTGCCGAGGTCGAGATCCAGACGCGGCTCCAGTACGTCCGGCTGGCGGGCGAGCTGGCCCTTGCCCAGGGTGATGCCGCCACGGCATGGACGCACCTGTCCCGGGTGATCGAGCCGGACTTCACCTCGCAACCGGGTCATGCACTCGTGATCTACGCGCAGGTTGCCCGTGCACTGGCACGCCTCCGTGAAGAGGGCGCCACTGACGTCGACCTCGAGGACGCCGAGGCGCGCCTCCGCACCCGGCTGGACGCCGACTCGTTCTGGCCGACCGCCGCCCATTGGTCGGCCGTCGTCGACGCCGAGCTCGGCGGGCCCTCACGCACCGGGGACGGTGTTGACGAGTGGCAGCGCGCACTGCAAGGGGTCGACAAGCTGCCCGCCCAGAACCGTCCCTACCTGCTGCTGCGGCTCGCCATGGCGCAGCACGGCTCCGGTCTGCGGTCCGAGGCGGTCGTCACGCTCGAGCAGGCGATCGACGCCGCCAACGCCCTCGGCGCCGGGCTGATCACGGATCAGGCTCGGACGTTCGCGCAGCGTGCCGGTCTGCCGCTCGGCGGGGCGGCGAGCCGGCACGAGGCCGGATCGGTCGAGCTCACCGCCCGCGAGCAGCAGGTGCTGGCCCTGATCGCCGAGGGTCTCACCAACCGGCAGATCGGCGAGCGCCTGTTCATCAGTGTCAAGACCGCGAGCGTCCACGTGTCGGCGATCCTGCGCAAGCTGGGTGCGTCGAGCCGCACCGAGGCCGCGATGATCGCCGAGCGGTCGACCATCCCTGTCTAGGCCGCCTTCACGCTCAACGAGCCGGTTGCCTAGGTATGTCTGAGGTACCTCAGACGTACCTAGGCCCAGGACCTGAGTGGAAGTTAGGGCATCCGCCCGATGTGGCAGGCCCAACTCAGCGACGAATGTAGGTGATGTCGAAAGGCACTCCAGAAAGGGAGCCCATAATGATCACCGATTTCATCGCACAGGTCGACAGCCAGCAGCGCGAGCGTCAGCTCGTCCAGACGATCGAGCGTCGCCGGGCGACCGCCGAGCGCGTCGCCGCAGAGCGTTTCAACGGCGATCGCCTGGCCCTCATCGCCCACCTGGCCCGCACGGCGCGTGCCACCCGCACCGTCGCCGCGCGTCCCGTCAGCTGCTGAGCCCGCGCGGCCCGTGACCGAGGGTGTCCTCGAGCATCACGGGCCGTGCGACGAACCATCCCGCAACACCGATCACAGCAGTCAGCGACATCAGGGCCACGAGCGGCACGGTCCACGAACCCGTGGCATCGTGCAGCACCCCGGCACCCAGCGGCCCGATCCCGGCGATCAGGTAGCCGGGGCCCTGGGTGAACACCGACAGCGCCGTCGTCCCCGCGGCCGTCCGGGTCCGCTTGCCGATCATGGTCAGCGTCCAGGTGAACGCACCGCCACCGAGACCCAGCAGCACCGCCCAGAGCCACGTCGACGTGGTCGGGGCGACCAGCACCCCCAACCAGCCGCAGGCGGTCACCACCGCGAAGACGACCGGCAGGACCGGTCGTTCGCCGACGATGCGCATGAGCCACGGCAGCCCGAGCGTCAACGGGATCCCGACTCCACTCAGCAGCCCCAGCATCGCCCCGGCGCGTGCGTCACTGAGCCCGGCGTCCGTCAGGATCTCCGGCAACCAGCCGAACTGGGCGTACGCCATCGCCGACTGGGAGCCGAACAGCACGAGCATGGCCCACGTGAGTGGCGATCGCAGCACGTCGCGCGAGGCGAGCCGCTCCGAGCCAGTGGGATCCGTACGAACGTCGTGACGCAGGAACGCCAGCCATGGCAGCAGGGCGACGAACGCCAGCCCGGCCCACAGGCCCAGGCCCTGCCGCCAACCGCCGAGAGCATCGGAGAGTGGCACGGTCGAGATCGATCCCAGGCTCGCGCCGGCCATGAGCGACCCGCCGTAGAGCGCGCTCATCAGACCGATGCGGTCCGGGAAGTGCACCTTGACCAGCGGCGGAAGGATGATGTTGCCCATCGCCGCGCCGGCGAGGGCCACGGTTGTGAACGTCATGAACAGGGCGGTGTTGTCGACCACGGCACGCAGCACCAGACCCACGGTGATCAGCGACAGGACGAGCGCGGCCGTACGGTGCAGGCCGAGTCCCTTGACGACGCCGTGGGCGCCCACGCCGAACACCGCGAAGCAGACGACCGGGACCGTCGTGACGATGCCGGCGACGGCCGTCGACATGCCGAGGTCGTCGCGTACCGAGCCGAGGACGACGCCCAGGCTGCCCACGGCGACCCGCAGGTTGAGCGCGAGGAGCACGATCGCCGCGCCGACGAGGAGACGGCCGCGCGTGGTCGGGGAAGCGGGGGGAGTCACGAGGCACCATTCAACTCCTGCTGGGCGCAGGTAGCCTCGTCGGGTGACAACCCTCGAGGGGACGCCCAATCCCGAAGCCCCCAACCCGCAGCTGCCGATCGTGCAGAAGCTGCGCATCCGCTACGCCAAGCGCGGCCGGCTGCGGTTCACCAGCCACCGCGACTTCGCCAGGGCCTTCGAGCGGGCGGTCCGACGCGCCGGCATCCCGATCGGGTTCTCCTCCGGATTCACGCCGCATCCCAAGATCTCGTACGCCAACGCGTCACCGACGGGGGCCGCGAGCGAGGCGGAGTACCTCGAGATCGGCATGACCCGGCCGTGCGACCCCGGCGAGGTACGCGAGGCGCTCGACTCCGCGCTCCCTGACGGCCTCGACATCGTCGATGTCGTCGAGGCCAGACCGGGGGCGTTGGCCGATCGTCTGCAGGCGAGCTCGTGGGAGATCGCCCTGCCCGGGGTCAGCCCCGAACACGCCCAGTCAGCGGTCGACGCGTTCCTCGCCACCGACGAGGTGCTCATCGAACGGATGATGAAGCGCGGCCTCCGTACGCTCGACTGCCGCGACGCGGTGCTGGCCCTGTCCGCGCGTTCCGGCGAGTCCCGCAGCGGCCCGTGTGCGATACTGGCTGTGGTTGTACGACACGACACACCGTCGATACGGCCAGACGACGTTCTCGCCGGACTCCGATCCAGCGGTGGCCTCGAGCTCGAGCAGACGCCCATCGCGACTCGCTTGGCCCAGGGCCCTCTGGACTCAGAGACCGGCACGGTGGGCGATCCATTTGCCTTCGACCGCGACGCATCCTGACAGGTGTCGACCGCGGCGGTGAATGTGGGAGCTGATGTGACAGACCAAAGTTCGCCGTCAACTCCCCGGCGCGTGGCGCTGGGGTTGACCGAAGGCTTCAGGCCCGCTTGCCGGGCCGCAGACGTGCCCAGGCCGATCTCGATCGGCCACGGGCGAAGGAGAGCACATGCTCGACGACAACGAAACACCGGCTGAATCCACCACCGAAGCACCGCCCGCACGACGCAGGGCCGCCGGCCGGCCCGCAGGACCGCCCGCCGCAGTCAGCTTCTCCGCTCCTGCAGCGGCCCCCCGGACCAAGGCCAAGGCGAACGCTAAGGACGAGAGGGCTGACGACGAGTCGCCCTCCGAGCGGCCGGTCAAGAAGGCACCCGCCAAGAAGGCGGCCGCAGCCAAGGACGAGCAGCCGGCGGCCGACGAGGCTGCAGCGCCAGCCAAGAGGACTGCCAAGAAGTCGGCGGCCAAGGCAGCCGACGCCAAGCCTGAGGCCGAGGAGACGACTCCGGTCTCGGCGACCGCGGCGATGTTCAAGGCACCCGAGCCCGGCCTGGCCCCGGCGCGGCCCAAGCCCGCACAGGTCGATGTCGACAACGACTCCGACGACGAGGACGACGACGACCCCGACGCGCCCAAGCGCCGCCGCCGCAGCCGTGGCGGCCGCCGTCGTCGCAAGGGTGACAGCGAGGGCGACGAGGCGTCGAACGACAACGACTCCGATGCTGACGACGACTCCGAGGACGACGGCAACGGCGGCACCCGTCGTCGCCGCCGCCGGGCTCGCGCCGGCGAAGGCGCCGACGTCTCACCCGACGATCCCGAGAACACCGTCGTCCGCGTCCGCAACGGCCGCAGCGCCGAGGACGAGATCACCGGCGTCGCCGGGTCGACCCGTCTCGAGGCCAAGAAGCAGCGCCGCCGCGAAGGCCGCGAGGCCGGCCGTCGCCGGGCCCCGATCGTCTCCGAAGCCGAGTTCCTCGCCCGCCGCGAGTCGGTCAAGCGCGAGATGGTCGTGCGCCAGCGCGACGACTACACGCAGATCGCCGTGATCGAGGACAACGTCCTCGTCGAGCACTACGTCGCTCGCGAGTCACAGATCTCGATCATCGGCAACGTCTACCTCGGCAAGGTCCAGAACGTCCTGCCGAGCATGGAGGCGGCCTTCGTCGACATCGGCGCGGGCCGCAACGCCGTGCTCTACGCCGGTGAGGTGGACTGGACGACCTTCGGCAACGGCAAGCAGCGCAAGATCGAGGACGCGCTCAAGCCCGGCCAGACGATCCTCGTCCAGGTCACCAAGGACCCGATCGGCCAGAAGGGCGCACGCCTCACGAGCCAGGTCAGCCTGCCGGGCCGCTTCCTGGTCCTCGTGCCGGGCGGCCAGACCAGCGGGATCTCCCGCAAGCTGCCCGAGAACGAGCGCGCGCGGCTCAAGACCCTCCTCAAGGAGGTCCTCCCGGACGACACGGGCGTCATCGTGCGCACCGCCGCCGAGGGAGCGACCGAGGACCAGCTGACCCGCGACGTCACGGGGCTCACGGCACGCTGGGAGGACATCCAGCGCAAGGTCGAGGCCGGCAAGTCGCCCGACCTGCTCTACTCCGAGCCCGACCTCATGATCAAGGTCGTCCGCGACCTGTTCAACGAGGACTTCCACGGTCTCGTCGTCGAGGGCGACGACGCCTGGGACATGATCAAGGGCTACATCGACCACGTCGCGCCCGATCTCGCCGAGCGAGTCAAGCGCTGGGAGCACCCCGAGGGGCAGGACGCGTTCACGGCCTACCGGCTCGACGAGCAGATCCACAAGGCGCTCGATCGCAAGGTGTTCCTCCCGTCGGGCGGCTCGCTGGTCATCGACCGCACCGAGGCCATGACGGTCGTCGACGTCAACACCGGCAAGTACACCGGCTCCGGGGGCAACCTCGAGGAGACCGTGACCAAGAACAACCTCGAAGCCGCCGAGGAGGTCGTGCGCCAGCTCCGGCTGCGTGACATCGGCGGCATCATCGTCGTCGACTTCATCGACATGGTGCTCGAGAGCAACCGCGACCTCGTGCTGCGTCGTCTGGTCGAGTGCCTCGGCCGCGACCGTACGCGCCACCAGGTCGCCGAGGTGACGTCGCTGGGCCTCGTCCAGATGACCCGCAAGCGCATCGGCACGGGCCTGCTCGAGTCGTTCAGCCACGAGTGCGAGCACTGCCACGGCCGTGGCGTCCTGATCCAGGACGCGCCGGTCGAGCCCAAGAAGGACGAGCAGCGTCGCGGCGGGCGAGGTGCGCGCGGCGGTGGTGGCGGCAACGGCGGTGGCGGCAACAGCGGCGGCGGAAACGGCGGCGGAGGCCGTGGCAACGGCAACCAGGGCGGCGCCAAGGGCGGCGGCAGCGACTCGGCCAAGGACGACTCGGGCCGCAACGACTCTGGCCGCAACGACTCGGGCCGCTCCAACCGCAACGACAAGCCCAAGAGCGACTCGGCGAGCAGCGAGCCGGCCAAGGACGATGCCGTCCAGGATTCCTCTGCTGAGGCGACGACGCCGGACCCCAAGCCGGTTGACAGCGCACCCGCAGAGACGCCGGCACCCGACCGTACGCCCGACGTCGAGGCTGCGGCCCCGGCCAAGAAGGCGACCCGCAAGCGGGGCTCGGCCTCCAAACCGGCGGGTCCTCCGCCGGCCGTCGAGCCGGCGTCCGGACAGGTCGCGAACACAGCTTCTGAGCCTTCTGACCAGGCGGGGGACGCCCCCGTTTTGACCAGCGAGGGTCAGGCTCCGTAAACTAGTCCTTCGGTGCGCTCTGCGTGCCGTTCTCGCGCGTGCCGCTTCCCGAGCGGTCGTGCCCCAAGAGTTGAAACGAGTGAGGAATCCCGTGGTGTACGCAATCGTCCGCAGTGGCGGCAACCAGCAGAAGGTAGCCGTCGGCGACGTCATCCAGATCGACAAGGTCGCACAGGCCGAGGGCGAGACGCTGTCCCTTCCCGCGGTGCTGTTCGTCGACGGCGACACCGTCACGGCTGACGCTGACTCGCTCGCCAAGATCACGGTGACCGCCGAGGTCCTGGGCCTCTCCAAGGGTCCCAAGATCGTGATCCAGAAGTACAAGAACAAGACCGGCTACAAGAAGCGTCAGGGTCACCGTCAGAAGTACACCCAGGTGAAGATCACCGGGATCAAGAAGTAGGGGACTGAGCACATGGCACACAAAAAGGGCGCAGCCTCCACCAAGAACGGCCGCGATTCCAACTCACAGCGCCTCGGCGTCAAGCGCTTCGGCGGTCAGCTGGTCAACGCCGGCGAGATCATCGTCCGCCAGCGCGGCACGCACTTCCACCCCGGCACCAACGTCGGCCGTGGCGGTGACGACACGCTCTTCGCGCTCTCCGCAGGTGCGGTCGAGTTCGGACGTCGTCGTGGCCGCAAGGTCGTCAACATCGTCCCCGGCGTCCCGGCGGAGTAACACGAGCGAACACTCTCTTTGAAGGGGCAGTCCGCAGCTGCGGGCTGCCCCTTCGTCCCATTTGGCGGCCCTGACCGGGCCCACACGAAAGGAGCGGCCGGTGGCTGTCCCCAGCTTCGTCGACAAGGTCACGCTCCACGTCTCGGCCGGCTCCGGCGGTGACGGTGTGGCCTCGGTCCACCGCGAGAAGTTCAAGCCCCTCGGCGGTCCCGACGGCGGCAACGGCGGGCACGGCGGCGACGTCATCCTGCGCGTCGCGGCCGACGTGACGACCCTCGTCGACTACCACCACGAGCCGCACCGCAAGGCCACCAATGGTGCGCCCGGTGCCGGCAGCAACCGCAGCGGCAGCAACGGCGAGGACCTCGTGCTGCGCGTGCCTGAGGGCACCGTCGTACGCAGCGAGGACGGCGAGGTGCTGGCCGACCTCGTCGGACCCGGCACCGAGCTGGTCATCGCCGCCGGCGGCCGCGGCGGTCTCGGCAACGCCGCTCTCGCCTCGTCCAAGCGCAAGGCCCCCGGTTTCGCGCTCAAGGGCGAGCCCGGCGACGAGCTGACGTTCACGCTCGAGCTCAAGGTCGTCGCCGACATCGGCCTGGTGGGCTTCCCCAGTGCCGGCAAGTCCAGCCTCATCGCAGCCCTGTCGCGGGCCCGGCCCAAGATCGCCGACTACCCGTTCACGACCCTGGTGCCCAACCTCGGTGTCGTCTCGGCGGGCTCCACGACCTTCACGGTCGCGGACGTTCCCGGCCTCATCGAAGGCGCCAGCGAGGGTCGCGGCCTCGGCCATGACTTCCTCCGCCACGTCGAGCGGTGCGCCGCGCTGGTGCACGTCATCGACTGCGCGACGGTCGATCCCGGTCGCGATCCGTTGACCGACCTCGACATCATCGAGGCCGAGCTCACCAAGTACGCCGAGTCGACCGGCAGCGACCTCAGCGACCGTCCTCGCCTCGTGGCGCTCAACAAGACCGACGTCCCCGATGCCAAGGAGATCGCCGGCTTCGTCCGCGCCGATCTCGAGGCGCGCGGGCTGGAGGTCTTCGACGTCTCCGCTGCGAGCCACGCGGGCCTGCGCGAGCTGTCGTTCGCGATGGCCGAGATCGTCGCCTCACGTCGTGCCGCCACACCGGTGGCCGAGGTCACCCGCATCGTGCTGCGGCCCAAGGCCGAGGCCGGCGTCGGCCGCGAGTTCACGATCACGCAGCGCGACGGTCAGTGGGTCGTACGCGGCGACAAGCCCAAGCGCTGGGTACGCCAGACCGACTTCAGCAACGACGAGGCCGTCGGCTTCCTCGCCGACCGGCTCAACCGCCTCGGCGTCGAGGACGAGCTGCTCAAGCTCGGCGCCAAGGCCGGCGACGACGTCATCATCGGCGACGAGAACGACGCCGTCATGTTCGACTTCGATCCCCAGATCCCGGCGGGCGCCGAGGTCCTGGGCCGTCGAGGCGAGGACCTGCGCATCGACCAGTCCGACCGACGCACCAACGTGCAGCGCCGCGAGGAGCTCGCCGCGCGGCGGGCGTACGAGGCCGAGAAGCGCGAGGCCCGCGCTGAGGGCCGTGAGCCCGGCTGGGACTTCCCCGAGGACGATCCGTCCCTCATCGATGACCCTGCGGACGGTGAGCTCGACGACGAGGACCCGCGCTGATGAGCCGGATCGTCGTCAAGGTCGGCTCGTCGTCGCTCAGCTCGGCTGAGGGCGGCCTCGACGGCCAACGCGTCGACGCCCTGGTCGACGCCCTGGCTGCCGGCCGTGAGCGGGGCGACGAGATCGTCCTCGTCAGCTCCGGCGCCATCGCGGCCGGGCTCGCTCCGCTGTCGCTGCCGCGCCGTCCCCGTGACCTCGCGACCCAGCAGGCCGCCGCGAGCGTGGGCCAGGGCGCGCTGATCGCCCGTTACGCCCAGCGGTTCGCCCAGCACGGTCTCGTGGTCGGCCAGGTGCTGCTCACCGCCGACGACGTGACCCGCCGCAGCCACTACCGCAACGCCTATCAGACGTTCGCGCGCCTGCTCGAGCTCGGCGTAGTGCCGATCGTCAATGAGAACGACACCGTGGCGACCAGCGAGATCCGTTTCGGCGACAACGACCGGCTCGCGGCCCTCGTCTCGCACCTGGTCCACGCAGACCTCCTCGTCCTGCTCTCGGACGTCGACGGTCTCTACGACGGCGACCCCCGCCGCGAGGGTGCCGCCATCGTGTCCGACGTGCACGGCGAGGCCGACATCGCTGAGCTCGACATCGTCCGCCCGAGCGCGTCGGCGATCGGCACCGGAGGCATGGTCACCAAGATCGAGGCAGCCCGCATCGCGACGGGCGCCGGGATCCCGGTCGTCCTCACCGCCGCTCCTCGGGCCGCGGCGGCGCTCGAGGGCCAGCCCGTCGGCACGCGGTTCCACCCGACGGGCCGCCGACGGCCGACCCGGCTCCTGTGGCTCGCCCACGCCAGCAACACCAAGGGCGCCGTGCACCTCGACGCCGGTGCTGTACGCGCGCTCACGGTCCGCAAGGCGTCGCTGCTCCCGGCGGGCATCACCGGTGTCACGGGCACGTTCGTGGCCGGCGATCCCGTCGACCTGGTCGGCCCCGACGCCGTGGTGATCGCCCGCGGCATCGTCAACTACGACAGCGCCGAGCTGCCCTCGCTGCTCGGCCGGTCGACGCGCGACCTGGCCGCCGAGCTCGGTGCCGAGTACGAGCGCGAGGTCGTGCACCGCGACGACATGATGGTGATCTGACGATGACTTCTAGGATTGGCGCATGAAGGAGCAGGTCCACACCGCAGCACGGCGGGCCAGGGTCGCCGCCGCGACGCTTGCCGTGACCCCGCGGGCCGGCAAGGACGCAGCGCTGCACGCCATGGCCGACGCGCTGGTCGCCGGCACCGCCCCGATCGTCGCCGCCAACGACCTCGACGTCGAGGCGGCCCGTGCTGCCGGCACCGGGGAGAACGTCATCGACCGGCTGCGCCTCGATCCCGCACGCGTGGCGGCGTTCGCCGACGGGCTCCGCGACATCGCCGCGCTGCCGGACCCGGTGGGCGAGGTCGTACGTGGCGCGACCCTGGCCAACGGACTGCGCATGCAGCAGATCCGGGTCCCGATGGGCGTCATCGGCATGATCTACGAAGGCCGCCCCAACGTGACCGCCGACGCCGCCGGGATCTGCCTCAAGGCCGGCAGCGCCGTGCTGCTTCGCGGCTCGTCGTCTGCGGCGCGCTCCAACGCGGCGATCGTCGAGATCATGCGCAGCGCCCTCGAGACCGCAGGACTGCCCGCAGATGCGATCCAGGGGATCCCCGCGGACGACCGCTCGTCGGCGACGCACCTGATGCAGGCACGCGGTCTCGTCGACCTCGTGATCCCGCGTGGCGGTGCGGGCCTGATCCGGGCCGTCGTCGAGGAGTCGACCGTGCCGGTCATCGAGACCGGCGTGGGCAACTGCCACGTCTATGTCGACGCCGACGCCGACCTCGACATGGCGCTCGACATCGTGCTCAACTCCAAGACCCAGCGCACCAGCGTGTGCAACGCGGCGGAGTCGCTGCTGGTGCACAAGGCCGTCGCCGACGAGTTCGTGCCTCGGGTCGTGTCCGCGCTGCAGGACGCCGGCGTCACGATCCACGGCGACGAGTCGTTCTGCGCCGTCCAGCCCGACATCGTGCCGGCGACCGACGAGGACTACGCCGCCGAGTACCTCTCCCTCGACATCTCCGCACGCGTCGTCGACTCGATCGAGGACGCGATCGCGCACATCCGTACGTACTCGTCAGGGCACACCGAGGCGATCGTCACGTCCTCGCTCGTCGCCTCGTCGCGGTTCACAGCCGGCGTCGACTCGGCTGCCGTGATGGTCAACGCCTCGACCCGGTTCACCGACGGCGGCGAGTTCGGCTTCGGCGCCGAGATCGGCATCTCGACCCAGAAGCTGCACGCGCGTGGCCCGATGGGCCTGACCGAGATGACGACGACCACCTACGTCGTCACCGGCGACGGACACGTGCGATAGATTGGCGCCATGTTCTCGAACCTCGTGACGGCTGAAGAGCCCCTGCGTGACATCGGCATCGACCCCTACGCGGTCGGCGCGATCGCCCTGGCGATCCTGATCGTCCTGATGCTCGCGCTGCTGTCCTTCGGCAAGGGTCGCGAGCACTCCTGAAAGGCATGACCCGCCGCGAGGGCAATGACCGCCGACGCGTCGGCATCATGGGCGGCACGTTCGACCCGATCCACCACGGCCACCTGGTCGCGGCGAGCGAGGTCCAGTCGTGGTTCGACCTCGACGAGGTCATCTTCGTGCCCACCGGCGAGCCCTGGCAGAAGGCCGACCGCGACGTGTCGCCGGCCGAGCACCGCTACCTCATGACGGTCATCGCCACGGCCGCCAATCCGCGCTTCGAGGTCAGCCGGGTCGACATCGACCGCAACGGCCCGACCTACACGATCGACACGCTGCGTGAGCTGACGGCGCTGCACCCCGACTCCGACCTCTACTTCATCACCGGTGCGGACGCGATGGCGGCGTTGCTCACCTGGCAGGACCACGAAGAGCTGTTCGAGCTCGCGCACTTCGTCGGCTGCACGCGTCCGGGCCACGAGCTCACCGACGTGACGCTCGAGGGGCTGCCCCGTGATCGCATCACCCTGGTCGAGATCCCCGCCCTCACGATCTCGTCGACGGACTGCCGTCACCGGGTCGAGAGCGGTGAGCCGGTCTGGTACCTCGTGCCGGACGGCGTCGTCCAGTACATCGGCAAGCACGACCTCTATCGGAAGGCCTCATGACCGCGACAGAACGCGCCGTCGAGCTGACCCAGGCGGCAGCAGCAGCGGCCGAGGACAAGCTGGCGCAGGACATCATCGCGTTCGACGTGTCCGAGCTGCTGGCGATCACGGACGTCTTCCTGCTGTGCTCGGCGTCCAGCCCGCGGCAGGTCCGCGCAGTCCAGGACGCCGTCGAGGAGCGCATGATCGAGCTCGGCGCCAAGGCCGTACGCCGCGAGGGCGAGCGCGAGGGCCGCTGGGTCCTGCTCGACTTCGCCGACGTCGTGGTGCACATCCAGCACCAGGACGAGCGGGTGTTCTACGCCCTCGAGCGGCTGTGGAGCGACTGTCCCACGGTCCCGTTGACATGACGACCCGCCAGGTCATCCTCTGGCGGCACGGTCGTACGGCGTGGAACGTCGAGGGACGCGTGCAGGGCCAGAGCGACATCCCGCTCGACGAGGTCGGCGTCACGCAGGCCAAGGCCGCCGCCGCACGCCTGGCTGCGCTCAAGCCCGATCGGATCGTCAGCTCTGATCTCGTACGCGCTGCGGACACCGCGCGGACGCTCGGAGACCTGACCGGCACGACCGTCGAGCTCGACCCGCGCCTCCGCGAGCTCAACTTCGGCGAGCGTGAGGGCCTCACCTGGCGGGAGGCCTGGGCGAGGTTCCCTGACGGCATGAAGGCCTGGGTCGAGGGCGACGAGACCCAGATCCCCGGCAGCGAGACGCATCGCCAGGCGGGGGAGCGGTTCGCCGCAGCCCTGCACGACCTGCTCGAGGACCTGCCGGCCGACGGCGTCATGGTCGTCGTGGCACACGGGGCGGTCCTGCGCACGGGCGCCTGCGCGTTCCTCGACATCCCCGAGGCGCACTGGTCGACGTTCGGTGGCCTCGGCAACTGTGCGTGGTCCGTGCTCGAGGAGTCACGTCACAAGGACTGGTTCCAGTGGCGGCTCACGGAGTGGAACGCAGGAACGCTGCCAGAGCCCGTGATGTCCGACGACGAGTGACCCGGTTTGGGCATGAGCAGGGTCAACGGCTAACATTGGCGAGGCCCAACACACGGGCCACAGCGGGGCATTGGCGCAGTTGGTAGCGCGCTTCCATGGCATGGAAGAGGTCAGGAGTTCGAATCTCCTATGCTCCACAAGATCACGAGGCCCGAGCGAACTTTGCTCGGGCCTCGTGGCTTGTGTCCCGGTACGCCCCTTCGCACTCCGGAGGGGCGTTCGTGCGTCGCGAGTCGGTTGTGTGCACCGACGCCCTAGGCTGGTCCTCGCCCACGTCCCACCAGGAAGGCCCCGTCACCCGTGCTCGCCCGCATCAGTCTCGGCATCGCCGCCATGATGGCCGGGGTGATCATCGTTGCCGCGTACGTGAACGACCGCGAGAGCGAGGGCAGCCTGATCCCCGTGGCCACGGGGGAGAAGGCACCAGCAGGGTTGGCCCGGTTCTACGACCAGAAGCTCGACTGGACGCCCTGCGAGCGATCGCTGTGCACCTGGGTACGCGTGCCGCTCGACTACGACAAGCCCGCCGGCTCGTCGATCCGCCTCAGAGTCAAGCTGCGTCCGGCGGCATCGGGCAAGGCCGAGGGCAAGGTGTTCATCAACCCCGGTGGCCCGGGCGGCTCGGGCGTCGGCTTCGTCAACACGTTCGCCTCCCTGACGTCCAAGGACCTGCTGGAGAAGCGCGACATCGTCGGCTTCGACCCACGCGGGGTGGGGCAGAGCGACCCGGTGACGTGCGAGACCGACGAGTCGTTCGACAAGCTGATCGCCCTGGATCCCGATCCCGACACGCTCAAGCTCGTCGACAAGCTGGGCAACGGCTTCCGCAAGCTCGGCAAGGCGTGCGTCAAGAACTCCGGAGCCCTCGCGTCGCACGTCTCGACCGAGGAGGCCGCGCGCGACCTCGACGTGCTGCGCGCGCTGATGGGGGAGAAGAAGCTCGACTACTACGGCGCGTCCTACGGCACGCAGCTCGGCGCGACGTACGCCGACCTGTTCCCGAAACGTGCGGGCGCCATGATCCTCGACGGCGCGGTGGATCCCTCGCGCAGCAAGGAGCGTCAGGGGTTCGACCAGGCCAAGAGCTTCCAGCGGGAGCTCAAGGCGTACATCGCCGCCTGCCTCGAGGACGGCGACTGCCCCTTGGGCGAGGACCAGAAGGCCGCCAACGACAACATCCTCGAGCTGCTCGGTGCGCTCGAGGAGAAGCCGATCAAGACGCGCTTCGACCGCGAGCTGACCGAGGGCGCCGCGATCTACGGCATCGCCTACGCCATGTACGACCCCGACAGCTGGAACGTCCTGACGACCGGTCTCGTACGGGCGGGGTTCGGCGACGGCAGCATCCTGCTGACGCTCAGCGACCAGTACTACGGGCGGCGGCAGGACGGCACCTACCGCGACAACAGCGCACAGGCCTTCTTCGCGATCCGCTGCCTGGACTTCCCCAAGGCCCCGGGTGACGGGGACATCGCGCGGCTGCTGCCGGACTATCACGACGCGTCAGGGGTCTTCGGCGGCGTCATGGCGTGGTCTGCTGCCGAGTGCCAGGACTGGCCGGCGAAGTCCAAGCACCCGCAGCGCGCCGTCCACGCCGAGGGCGCAGGTCCCATCGTCGTGATCGGCTCCACCCGCGATCCGGCAACGCCCTACGCATGGTCCAAGGCGTTGGCGAAGGACCTGTCCTCCGGGATCCTCGTGACGCGCAAGGGCGACGGCCACACCGGCTACGGCGTCGGCAACTCGTGCATCGACGGTGTCGTCAACCGCTATCTCCTGTTCCACGAGCAGCCCACCGGGGCGGTGACGTGCGATGACACGGAGTGAGGGCGGCGCGCGCCGTGCGCCCAAACGGCGCAGCGAACCTGTCGGCCCGCACACTAGAGCGATGAGGACCCGACTGAGGCTCGCGCTGCTCGCGACGTTCGTCATCGGCCTCGTGCTCTCGGGCCTGGGCAGCGTCGTGGCCAAGTCTCCCGAGCAGCGGGACCAGATCAACGCAGCGGACCGCGTGGCGCAACGCTTCGAGGCGGACGTCGATGACTACGTGACGTCGGCGGCGGAGAAGATCAAGAGCAAGCACGACGCCGACCAGGACGGCTACCCGGCGCTGCTCAAGGTCGTGCAGGCGCAGATCGCGGACGCGCCGCGGCTGCGACCGGGCCGCACCACGGCGTACGGGCGCGAGCACAGCAACGCGTTCAAGGACGCCGACAACCACCGCGCCTCCGCACTCGCGCCGTTGAAGGACCTCGAGACCTATCTGCGGACACAGGCCATCCCGAACTCGAAGTTCATCGCGGCCGGCAAGAAGCTCGTCGCGTTGCGGCCCGGGACCCTTCTCGGCGACGAGCCCGTGGTCAACGGAGATCCGCTCCGCAAGCGCGTCCTCCCGGCGTACGAGAAGGCGCGCGACCGCATGAAGGACCAGGAAGCGCCCAAGGGTGCCGAGCTGTTGCGCCTCGACCTCATGACGTACGCCAACGACATCATCTCGATGACCAAGGACGGCGCCAAGAAGATCGACGAGCAGAAGGCGTTCTACTTCCAGCTCGGTGACCGCCCCGTCGAGCTGTTCAAGCGCCTGGCAGCCATGGAGACAGCCATTCAGGTGCAGGTGACCCAACAGGTCGAGATCGTCGCAGCTGCGCAATAACCTCCGGGCGCGGCGCTCGTTGACTACTGTGTAGAAAGCCCGCGTGCCGAATTCATTCGACATGCGGACTGGATGTCACGGAAGTGGCGCGAGTGTGATAATTTTTGAGCGCTCGTGTCGCCCCTGGGCGCCAGCGCAAGTAACGTAACTCCCTGAACTCCCGTGAACACGCAGAATGACGAGGAAACGCATGAAGATCCGCAAAGCCACCATGGCACTCGGAACCTTGGTTCTGGCTTCCGGTACGTCGATCGGCTTCGCCGGTAGCGCCAGCGCTGCCCCCGCGAGCCTCGTCACCGCTGACAGCTGTGTCGACAACAGCGCCGACACCAGTGCCGACACGAACGCCGACACCGACGCCGACGCCGACACGGATGCTGACACCAGCGCCGACACGGACGCCACCGACGTCGACGCGACGGCCGTCAACGCTGACGCCGACGGCGACGAGACCGACGGCAACCTCGTCACCCTCATCGACGGTGTCGCGGTCTCCTCACCGAACGCCATCAACTCCGAGGCGGGTCAGCTGACCACCGGCACCGAGACCGACGGCAACCTGATCACGCAGAACACCGACATCCAGGCGATCTCGAGCACCAACGCGACGATCACCGACGGCGTTGTCGCGACGAGCCAGAACACCGACGGCGGACTCGCCCTCGGCACTGACGACGACGCGCTCGACATCGACGCGGTCGCCTCGACCAACTCGATCGCCACCGACGTCGGCGCCAACGAGGCCGGCACGATCGCCACCGGCACCGAGACCGACGGCAACCTGATCGACCAGAACCTCGACATCGACGCGGTCGCCTCGACCAACTCGGTCGCCCTCGACGGTCTGCTCGCCACGAGCACCACCGGCACCGAGACCGACGGCGAAGTTGCCGCCGGCCTCGACCTCGACGCGGTCGCCTCGACCAACTCGGTCGCCACGGACGTCGACGGCACGACCGGCCTGGAAGCCGTCACCGGCACCCAGACCACCGGCGAGCTCGTCACCTCGGGCACCGACGTCGACGCCATCGCCTCGACCAACTCGATCGGTGTCCAGGGCATCACGGCCGTGACCAGCACGAGCGGTGCGACGACTGACGGCCAGGTTGCCGCTGGTCTCGACCTCGACGCTGTCACCGCCAACGACGCCGTCGGCGTCGAGGGCCTCGAGGCCGTCACCGCTGACGCAGGCGTCTCCGGCGCGACGACCCAGGGCGAGCTCATCGACACGGGCCTGGACATCTCCGCGGTCGCCAGCCCCAACTCGGTCGGCGTCTCGGGTCTCCTCGCCACCGGCACGGAGACGGACGGCGGCGCGGTCGCCAGCCTCGACATCGACGCGGTGTCCAACACCAACGCGATCCTCGGTGACACCGACCTCGACGCAGTTGCGGTCGAGGGAGCGCTTGACGGCCTCCTGACCACCGGCCTCACGGGCACGAGCACCACCAGCGTCCTGAGCGCGACCCAGTTCAAGAACGCTTCGGACGACTGCGACGACGACGCGCTGCCGGACACCGGTGGCTCGAACCTCGGTCTCCTTGCTGCCGGCGGAGTCCTCGTCGCTGCGGGTGGCGCGGTCATCTTCGGTGCACGTCGCCGCCAGCAGGCCTGAGTTCGACGAGCGACACGAGTCTCACAACACTGCATCTGACGCTGTCCACGGTTACGCTCCGGCGTAGCCGTGGACAGCGTCTGGCACGTAAGGACACTTGAGTGGAAGAGCTGAAGCCCTCGCGTCACGCGACGCCCGTTCCTTCGATCGCGCGACGTCTGGTGATCGTCGTGATCGGCGTGGTGTTCGCCATCCATACGGCGTTGATCACGATCTGGATCCAGCCGACCAACCCGTTCCGTGATGCGGTGGGCTCCGAGAACATCTACAAGTACATCAACAACAAGATCTTCCCGTTCGAGCAGTCGTGGTCGGTCTTCGCCCCCACACCGCGTCGCGGTGGTGAGAACGTCAAGATCCGCGCCTACTACGGCAAGCCGGGCGAGCCGGGCACCAAGGTGACCGAGTGGTTCGACATCACCGGCAACGAGGACCAGCGCATCAAGTACCTCGTCAACCCGTCACGCTTCCACTCCGCGACCCGACGGCTGGGCGGCAACATCAACTCGACCGTGGGTCAGTTCAACGACAAGCAGCGGCTGATCATCGCCGGTGCCCTCTACACGTCCCCGCGCAGCAAGCTGGCCGACCTGCTGAAGCAGTCCAACACCAAGGGTATCGCCGGGCTGCAGGCCGTCGGCCAGTATCTCGACAACGACGAGATGCTGACGCGCTACGGCACGATGTACGCCACTGCCCGCTGGGGCAAGGGCGTCAAGGCGGTCGAGTTCCAGGTGGGCCACCGCTCGGTGCCCAACTTCACCAAGCGCAACCAGGAGAACTTCCTCGACGTGCCGTTCACCTACTACCGCGTCGGCGTCCGCAAGGCGATCCCGGGCAACGCCGACGCCCAGGCCGCGTTCGACGGCTACGTGCCCAAGGCACCCAAGACGCCCAAGTCGACGAAGGACGGTGAGTAGTCATGTCGCAGCCGTCCGTCGCGTCGCGTGGCCTTGACCTGGTCAACGAGTGGTACGACCGGTTCGAGTCGTGGCTCCTCACCGACAAGCGCTCGCTCTACGGGGCATCCCTGGCGCGCATCCTGGCCGGATGCTCGGTCATGGGCATCCTGATCACCAACTTCCGGGTGCGCAACCTGATGTTCGGCCAGGGCTCGGTCTGGAACGACATCGCCCAGAAGGGCAACGACATGTATTGGCCGCCCCGGCTGATCACGAGTCACCTGGGCAACACCGCGTTCCTGTTCTACTACCTGCTCGTCATCCTCCTGGCGTTCCTGTTCGTGCTGGGCTGGCACACCAGGCTGGTCGGCATCCTGATGCTGATCGGGCACATCTCGATCATCGAGCGCATCCCGATCCTCGGTGACCAGGGTGACAACATCCTGCGCGTGGGCACGCTGCTCCTGTTGTTCCTGCACTCCAGCGAGTACTGGTCGCTCGACGCGCGGCGTCGGGCTCGCACCAAGGCGGAGCCGATGGGCCCCGGCTCGGGCGGCATCCTCGCCGTCGTCAAGAACCTCTACAACAGCCAGCGCGTGCTGCCGTCGTGGTTCACCAACGGCTTGCACAACGTCGTCCTGATCGCCCTGGGATGGCAGCTCATCATGATCTACTTCTCGGCGGGCTGGTTCAAGGCGCAGGGGCCGCTCTGGTTCCACGGCACCGCGATCTATTACCCGATGCAGCTGCAGGAGTACAAGCCGTTCCCGTTCCTCACCGACGCGATGACGCACGTGGGGGTGATGGTCGGCCTGTCGACGTACGTCGCGATGGTGGTCCAGATCGGCTTCGGCTTCGCGTTGCTGCACCCGATCGCCCGGCGCATCGCGATCTTCTGCGCCATCATGTTCCACCTGTCGATCGCGGTCTTCATGGCGCTGCCGTGGTTCTCGTTGTCGATGATCGCGTTCGACTCGATCTTCGTCAGCACCTCGACGTTCATCCTGTTCGACCGGTGGATACGCGCCAAGCTGCGACCTGTCGCTGACCTGTTCTTCGACGTCACCGACCCGATCGTCGCCAAGCTGCCGGGACGCAGCAAGCAGCCGAGTCTCGCCTCCAGCGCCGCAGACTAGGCGACCGAGGCGGCCACTCGCCGGCCAGACAGCACCAGCGCGATGACCGGCACGGTGAGGACCGCCGCAGCGGCGTTGAGGGTGCCGAAACCGCTGATCGCGACGACGATGCCGGCCAGCAGACCGCCCAGGGCACCGGCCAGGTTCATGACGAGGTCGGAGAAGCCCTGGACGACAGGGCGATGCTCGACGGCGAGCGAGTCGGTCAGCTTGGCCGCACCCGCGATCACCGATGCGGACCACCCCATGCCGAGCAGGACCAGGCCGATCGTGATCTGCACCTCTGAGTGACCCGAGGTCCCTGCCACCGCGACCGCGAGCAGCAGGATCGACTGACCGAGCAGGATCGTCTGGTCGGGGCCCCAGGCGTCGCTCAGCCAACCCATCACGGGGGAGAGGGCGAACATGCCGGCGACGTGAAGGCTGATCGTCACGCCGATGACGTCGAGGCTCGATCCGTGGTCCTTCATGTGCACCGAGGTCAGCGCCATCACTGCCACCATCACGGCGTGGGACGACCCGATCGCCCAGATGGCGGTGAACGTCTTGCCGCGGATGTGGGGGAGCGCGGCGCGGATGCCACGTGGTGGCGCCACGGCGTCCTTGGCATGCACCAAGGGGTCCGGCCGGAGCAGCACGAACGTGACCAGCCCGGCGGCGGCGAATCCCACGGCGGAGAACACCACGGGACCAGTGAGGTCGGAGAGCCCGACGGCTCGGGCGAACGAGGCGCCGGGGCCGGTCAGGTTGGGGCCGATGACCGCTCCGACGGTCGTGGACCACACGACGAGCGAGAGGGCCCGGCCGATCTGACCCGGAGCGGCCCGGTCGACAGCGGCGAAGCGCGACTGCAGGTTGGCTGCCGTGCTGGCACCGAACAGCGCGAGGCCCGCCAGGATGAGCCACAGCCACTCGAGCTCGGCCCCGACCACCACGACAGTCGCACCAGCCGATCCCGCGAACCAGCCGAGCGTCAGGGCCGGGCGGCGTCCCGTACGCGCGGCGATCGACGAGAGCGGGATCGTGAACGCCGCCGCGCCCAGCGTCAGCATCACCACCGCCATGCCGGCCCACCCGGACGACCCGCTGATGTCCTTGATGATGATCGCGCCGACCGCGAGCCCCGCGCCGTTGCCGACGCCACCGATCACCTGGACCAATGAGAGGACCGAGACGATCCTCCGCTGAGCAGGGTCAGGAGGTGGGGTCACCTCGGCAATCTAGTCGATCTGTTCCGTGACCCTGTCGAAAGGAACGGTGACGTCCTTTCGACAGGCTCGAGGGCCGGAGGCTCGCGCCAGCAGTGAACGCCCGCTCACCAGATGGTGACTCGGGCCCCGGGGTCGAGCCACAGCTGGTCGTCGGCGGTGACGCCGAACGCCTCGTAGAAGGCGTCGATGTTGCGCACGACCTGGTTGCAGCGGAACTCCGGGGGCGAGTGCGGGTCGATCGTCAGCCGACGCACGGTCTCGGCCGGGCGTACCTTCGACTGCCATGCCTGGGCCCACGAGATGAAGAACCGCTGGTCGGGGGTCAGCCCGTCGATCTCGGCGTCATCGGGCTCGGTGAGCCGGAACGCCTGGTAGGCGATGCCGAGGCCGCCGAGGTCGCCGATGTTCTCGCCGATCGTGAGCGAGCCGTTGACCGTACGGCCATCGGCGCCTTCCGGCGTCAGTGCGTCGTACTGGGCGATGAGGGCGGAGGTGAGCTTCTCGAACGACTCACGGTCGTCGTCGGTCCACCAGTTGCGCAGGGCGCCCGTGCCGTCGTACTGCGAGCCCTGGTCGTCGAAGCCGTGGCCGATCTCATGGCCGATGACGGCGCCGATCGCGCCGTAGTTGACCGCGTCGTCGGCGTCGGCGTGGAAGAACGGCGGCTGCAGGATCGCGGCCGGGAAGACGATCTCGTTCATCGTGGGGTTGTAGTAGGCGTTGACGGTCTGCGGCGTCATGTACCACTCGTCGCGGTCGATCGGCGAGCCGATCTTGGCGAGCTCGCGGTCCGTGGCGACGGCGATCGCCCGCCGGGCGTTGCCGAGCAGGTCGTCGGGCGCGGTCTCGAGCGCCGAGTAGTCCTTGAACTCGTCGGGGTGGCCGATCTTGGGGTTGAAGGTGTCGAGCTTCTCGTACGCCTGCTTCTTGGTCTCGTCACTCATCCACGGCAAGGCGGCGATGCTCTTGCGGTACGCCTCGAGGAGGTTGCCGATCAGCTCGGTCATCCGCTCCTTGGACGCCGGCGGGAACTCGGTGCGGACATAGATCTTGCCGACTGCCTCGCCCATCGCGCCCTCGACGAAGCCAACGCCGCGCTTCCACCGGGGCCGCAGCTCGTCGGTGCCGCTGAGGGTCTTGCCGTAGAACTCGAAGTTGGCGTTGACGAAGGCCGACGACAGGTAGGGCGACGCGCTGTGGACGACCTGCCAGCGCAGCCAGTCCTTCCAGGCGTCGAGCTCGGCCGGCACGAGCAGCGTCTCGAGTCCCTCGAGGTAGGACGGCTGGGCGACGACGACCTCCGCGATCACGGGTGCGGGGATCTTGGCCGCGTCGGACCAGCTCGTCCAGTCGAACGAGGGCGCGAGGGCCTGCAACCCGTCGAGCGCCAGCAGGTTGTAGGTCTTCTGGGCGTCGCGCGACTCGACGCGGTCCCAGTGGAACTTCGCGAGACGGGTCTCGAGATCCATGATGCGCTGGGCGCGCTCGGCTGCGTCGTCGAGCCCGGCCAGGCCCAGCATCGTCGTGAGGTGTCCGACGTACGCCTCACGGATCGCGGCCGAGCCCTCCTCGCGGTAGTAGGCCTCGTCGGGCAGGCCGATGCCGCCCTGACCGAGGTGGGTCACGTAGCGGTCGGGCTGGCCGCTGTCGGGACCGATGTACATGCCGAAGACGCTGCCGACGCCCTGGCGGTCGAGCGTGCCGAGCGTGCGGATGAAGCTGGGGATGTCGGTGACGGCGTCGACCTGCGACAGCTCGCCCTCGAGCGGAGCGCCGCCGAGTGCCTCGACGCGCTCCTCGTCCATGAAGCTCGCGTAGAGGTCGCCGATCTTGCGCTGCTCGTCGTCCTGCGGGGCCTTGCTGGCGGTCTCGATGATCTCGCGGACCTTGGCCTCGGCCTCGTCGACCAGCGTCACGAAGGAGCCGGCGGTGGCCCGGTCGGGCTTGATCTCGGCGGTGCGCAGCCAAGGGCCGTTGACGTGTCGGAACAGGTCGTCTTGGACGCGGATGGAGGGGTCGAACTGCGTCATGTCGATGCCGTGGGTCACGCCAGTAGGCTACACAGGTGAGCAAGATCCATCCCGCCAGACTGACCGTGATCCGGACCGAATTCGTGGCGCCTTCGATGCGACGCGTCGTGCTCGGCGGCGACGGATTCGCGGAGTTCCTGACCCGCCACCTCGCGCTCAGCGGGTCGTTCACCGACGAGTACGTCAAGCTCGTCTTCCTCGCCCAGGGATTCGACTATCCGGAGCCGCTGGACCTCGACGTGGTCCGCGAGACGATGCCCCACGAGGCATGGCCGGTGCTGCGGACCTACACGATCCGCTGGGTCGATCCCGAGGCGCAGGAGGTCGCGATCGACTTCGTCGTGCACGGCGACGAGGGCGTGGCGGGCCCGTGGGCGGCACACGCCCAGCCCGGTGACGTCATGCACCTGCGGGGACCCAACGGGGCGTACGCGCCCGATCCCACGGCCGACTGGCACCTCTTCGTCGGCGACGAGGCGGGCATGCCCGCGATCTGCGCGGGACTCGAGGCCCTGCCTGCCGGTGCCCGAGCGGCGGCATTCATCGAGGTCGGGGGCCCGGACGACCAGGTCGCGATCGCGACGGTCGCGGACCTCGAGATCCACTGGCTGCACCGCGGAGACGCACCCGCGGGCACGACGACGTTGCTCGACGGCGCGGTTCGCGCGTGGGACTGGTGGCCCGGCCGTGCGCAGGCATTCATCCACGGCGAGTCGGCGCTGCTCAAGTCGGTGCGTCCGCACGTGCTCAACGACCGCGGGGTGGCTCGCGCGGACGTCTCGGTGTCGGCCTACTGGCGGCGCGGGACGACCGAGGAGGGCTTCCGTGAGTGGAAGTCGGCCCAGAAGGACGCGGTCATGCGACCGGGGGCGTCCTGACCCGTGCGCTGACGGTAACCTCGTCGGGTGACTGAACTCCGCAATGTGGCCGTCATCCTGGCTGGTGGCACCGGTACGAGGGTCGGCCTCTCGATCCCCAAGCAGCTCATCAAGATCGCCGGCAAGACGATCATCGAGCACACCATCGCGGCGTTCCAGGCGTCCTCGCTGATCGACGAGATCGTGATCCTGATGGCGCCGGGCCACCTCGACCCCGTGCGCGCGATCGTCCACAACGGCGGCTACGACAAGGTCACCCAGATCGTCGAGGGCGGCGAGACGCGCAACGAGTCGACGAGCCGTGCGCTCGAGGCACTGGGCTCCGACGAGTGCAACGTCCTGTTCCACGACGCCGTACGCCCGCTGGTCTCGCAGACGATCATCGGCGACGTCGTCGCCGCGCTCGCGACGCACGAGGCGGTCGACACCGCGATCCCGTCGGCGGACACCGTGGTGCAGGTCCACGACAGCCCCGACGAGGTGCACACGATCTCCGACGTGCTGCCGCGACACCTGCTCCGTCGGGGGCAGACCCCGCAGGCGTTCCGCCTCTCGGTGATCCGCAAGGCGTACGAGCTGGCCTGGCAGGACCCGGCCTTCACCGCGACGGACGACTGCACGGTCGTGCTGCGCTACCTGCCCGAGGTGCCGATCGCCGTCGTCCAGGGCCACGAGCGCAACATGAAGGTCACCGAGCCGATCGACGTCTACATCGCCGACAAGCTCTTCCAGCTGCACTCCGCGGACACTCCGGACCAGCTGACCGACGAGCAGTACCGGGCCGCCCTGCAGGGCAAGACCATGGTCGTGTTCGGCGGCTCGTACGGCATCGGCGGCGACATCGCCGAGCTCGCCCGTGGCTTCGGCGCAACCGTGCACTCGTTCTCACGCTCGTCAACCAACACCCACGTCGACCGCCGCGAGGACATCGCCGCGGCTGCCGCGGCGGTGCTCAAGGAGTCCGAGTCGATCGACTTCGTCGTCAACACGGCCGGCGTCCTGGTGATCGAGGACCTCGCCGACACGTCCGAGGAGACGATCTTCGCGGCGACCGAGATCAACTACCTCGCCCCGATCTTCATCGCGCAGGAGTTCTATCCGCACCTGGCGCGCTCGTCGGGCTCGCTGCTGCTGTTCACCTCGTCGTCCTACACCCGCGGTCGCGGCGGCTACTCGCTCTACTCCTCGGCCAAGGCCGCTGTCGTCAACCTGACGCAGGCGCTGGCCGACGAGTGGGCCGGCGAGGTGCGGGTCAACTGCGTCAACCCCGAACGTACGGGCACGCCGATGCGCACCAAGGCGTTCGGCGAGGAGCCCGAGGGCACGCTGCTGAGCTCGATGGAGGTCGCCCGCCAGTCGCTCGACGTCCTGCTGGCCGAGCAGACCGGGCACATCATCGACATCAGGCGCGAGGACGGCCCGGCGGCCGTTGGCGGAGGCTCCTAGACCCTCGACGCCCGGCTTCGCCGGTGAGAGGCTGTCCAGATGGGGCAGCCGGAGGATCCTGACCAGTGGGTCGTCGACTCACCCGCAGTCGGCACCGGGCTCCAGGCGCAACGGTTTCGTGGCGACAAGCCACCGCGCAAGCCGCCGAGGTCCGCGGCGCCGGTCGCGCTGACGATCTCCGGCGGTGGCTTTCGCGCCACGTTGGCCGGTCTCGGCGCCATCCGCCTGCTGGCTGACGCCGGGCTGCTGCGTGACCTCCGGTACGTCTCGTCGGTCTCCGGCGGGTCGCTGGCGAACGGGCTGCTGGCGTCCCGGTGGCCGCTGCTGCGGGACGCCGGGTTCACCGGTGCAGCCGTGCAGGAGTACCTGATCGACCCCTTCATCGAGCGGATCTCGTCGCAGTCGCTGAAGTGGTCGCTGGTGCGTGGCATCTGGCGCGCGGCCGGGCCATCGACGCGTACGGACCTGCTGGCGCGACGGTTCGACGAGTGGTGGTTCGACGGGGTCGAGCTCGAGCAGCTCGATCGTGGGGTCCGGTGGATCATCAACGCGGCGAACCTGACGACCGGGGTGCGCTTCGGATTCGAGCGCGACACGGTTGGGGACTACACGATCGGGCACGTGGCGACCGGGGGGACCGGCTTGCGGCTGAGCACGGCGGTGGCAGCCTCGGCGGCGGTGCCGGGTGCGTTCGCTCCGGTCGTGCTGACGTCGCCGGAGTTCCCAGGTGCAGAACACGCGCCGGTGCTGATGGACGGCGGGACGTACGACAACACGGGGCTGCAGGCACTCGACGACAAGGCGTACCGGGACGTGTTCCTCGTCGCGTTGAACGCAGGGGGACTGCTGCGGCCGGGACCATACGGCCGGATCCCTGTGGTTCGTGACCTGGCTCGCGCGAACTCGCTGCTCTACCGGCAGAGCGTCGCGCTGCGCACGACGAGTCTCGTGGCGCAGTTCCAACGTGGCCGGAAGGCCGGCGCCGGTCCCTTGCCGCCCGATGGCCGTCGCGGAGTGCTGACCGGGCTGGTCACGTCGCTGCCTGACCCCGGCCCCGCGCCATTGCGGGCCTGGCGGGTCCGGTTCCCCGAGGCGCGTACGTTCGACGATCGCGACCTCGCGCTGGTGCCGACCGTGTTCGACAAGCTGGAGCCGGCGCTGTGCCGGGCCCTGGTGCACCGCGGCTGGTGGACGGTGGGCGCTGCGCTGGCCACGTTCTTCCCCCGCCGCCTGGGTGACTTCAATGAATGGACCGCGCCGGAGCTGTGACGGTGGACCCGCTGAGACTGACGTTCGTGCTGCGACATGCGGCGTGTCGCAACATGAACGTCAGTCCCAGCGGGTCCTACGGGAGGGTGAAGAATTTGACGTCTTCGCCGGTGACCAGGACGACCCGGCCGTCAGGCAGCCCGAACGTGCGGACCTGGGCGGCATCGTCGCCGTACTCGACATTGGTCACCGAGCTGCTGAGCTTGCCGTGGGTGACCGTGATCGCCGCGACCTGGACCCGGTCACCCTTGCGGAGCACCGCGAGGGCGGTGTCCAGCTTCGGCAACCAGGTGAACGAGCGCGGGTCCGAGCCGGCGATCGCGCTTGCGCGCCGGTAGGTCTCGACGGCGACCCGCTTCACGTGCGTGAGGTCAGACGTGCGGAACAGCGCGATCTGGGCGCCTCGGGCACCGCGGCCGACGCCGAGCAGCCAGGTGTCGCTCAGCGGGTGCAGGTAGTCGCTGAAGCCGGGGATCTTGAGCTTGCCGAGCCGCCGTGGCTTGGCGGGGTCGGTCAGGTCGACCGTGTAGAGCGGGTCGACCTGCCGGAACGTCACCAGGACCGCGAGGTTGTCGAACCAGCGCACGGCCTTGAGGTCCTCGTTCTTGCCGAGGTGGTCGAGCCGGCCGATCTCGGTGAGCTCCTTGCCCTCACGGCGGAACGTGACGACGGAGTTGAAGGGACCGGTCTCGCTCGACGGGCTCACAGCGACACGCAGCACGTCGTCGGCCTCGTCGAGCGACCACCGATCAGCCAGTCGCCCCTCGACCTCGCCCGAGGCGACGTGGATCGCGTCGACGCCGTCGAGCTCGAAGTCGTAGAGGTGCGTCGTCCCACCGCCCATGTCCGGAGCGACCTTGCACCCGCCACAGCCCCACCAGCGAGGTGAGTCGGCGAGGTAGAGGTGGTCCGCCGACTCGTACGCGATCGTCGTCGCGCCGGCGAGGCCGATCGCGTGCGGCTTGGCGGCGTCGGTGGCCGTGAACCCCACGATGCTGACGGTGTCGAGGCCTCCGGTGTCCGGCACCGCGACGTTGGTGCAGTCGAGCAGCTGCTTGGCGCCGGAGCCGCTGTCGTACGCGGGCAGCCAGTCCTTGATCGTCGTCGCCCGCACCGCGCGGCGGTTGGCCACCAGCGCCTCGCGCTCCGTGACCTTGCCTCCGGGCTCGAGGAAGTCGAGCGTCGGCAGGCCGGCCGCAAGCACCAGACGGACGGTCGAGCCGTGCTGCCGCGCTGCGACGACCCGCGAGGCGTACGTGACGGTGGACTCGACCTTGGGCTCGTCAGGCTGCTTGACGGACAGGGTGATGACCCGGCTGCCGCGCCGCAGGTCGGTCAGCTCGTCGCGGGGACTCAACGCGTCCGTGCCGATCACCACGACCGTCGTGCCGGACAGCAGGATCTGACCGTCCTCGAGACCCTTGAGGTGGGTCGTCGACTCCTTGACCATGGCCGGTCCTGAGGCGTCGTACACGACCAGGTCGCTGCCGCGGAGACGGACCACGAGCTTGCCGTCGGTCTTGACGGTGTCGGGCTCGTCGACGCCGTTCTCCTGCACGTTCGTGCCGGTGGGGCTCGAGCTCTGGGACCGCTGACCGGACAGCGGAATGTATCCCTTGGCGCTCGTCAGGTTCTCCATGCGCCGGGAGTCGAAGGTGCCCGATTCCTGCAGCCGGTACCCGTCGTACTCCCGCTGCCAGCCGTACTCCGTGACCAGCTCGAGCGCCCGGTCCTGGTACGACTCGAGCAGCTCCGCACAGCTCTGTGCGGGCTCGAGGTCGGCCTGGAACGCCGCAGGGCTGGCATCGCTGTGCGGCGCGGAGGCGGAAGGCGTAGGCCGGTTGCCCACCGCGGCACCGGCGACGAACGCGCCGACCACCGCGGCAGTGGCACCCACGGCGACCACGGTCTGCCGGAGCTTGCGACGTCGAGCCGCCTCGGTCCGGCCGGCGGCCATGATCGCGTCCACCGGCGGCGTGCCGGTCGGCAGTCCGTCCCAGGAGTCTTCAAGATCAGTCATCGGTGCTCCTCGGAAAGCTCGGAGAGGTGGTGGGACCCGGCCAGTGCGGCGAGCGCGCGGGAGAGGCGGCTCTTGACCGTGCCGCCCGGGATGCTGAGGGCCGAGGCGGTCTGCGCCTCGGTCAGCTGGACGAAGTAGCGCAGCACGACGACGTCGCGCTGCTCCTTGGTCAACCCGTCGAGGGCCTGGTGGACCGCGTCGGCGAGCACGACCTGGCCGCTGGCGTCGTCCACGTGCTCGTCGGCCTCGACGTCGACCCGGCTGCGCCACCAGCGCGTACGCCTGATGTCGCGCAGCTGGTTGAGCAGCATCCGGTAGACGTACGCCTCACGGTTCGTGGCGTCGGTGACCCGCTGCCAGCTGGCGTAGCAGCGCACGAGGGTCTGCTGCGCGATGTCCTCGGCCTCGTGCGGCCCGGCGCCGAGGAAGATCGCGGCGCGCACGAGGTCGCGCCACTGCGAACGTACGAACTCCGCAAAGCTCGCCTCGGACGTCGCGTCCACGCCGCCTCCTCAGATGACCTGTCACCTTACGACGGATCCGGAGGCGGTTCGGTTCCCTTCGGGCTCAGGTTTCCGCAGGCGTACGCGGATGGGCCCGCTCCCACCAGCCGCAGCCGATCATGACCGCGGCCGCGAGCGCCCAGCCGGCGAGGATGTCGATGACGTAGTGCTCGCCCGCGTAGACGAGTGCGACGCCCATCAGCAGGGGATAGAGGACCATCACCCACCGCCAGGGGCTCCGCAAGCGGCTGATCGCATAGAGGGCGACGAGCATGGCGAGGCCGCCGTGCAGCGACGGCATCGCCGCAACGGGGTTGCCCACCTTGGCCAGCACGACGTGGAAGCCGCCGAGCCCGAGGTCGTCCCAGCCACGACCGGTGAGCCGGGGAACGTGCTGGGGGATGTAGCCCTCCTTGGAGGCGAGCCACGGTGGCGCCATCGGGAAGACGATGTAGACCACGAGGGCTGCGTAGTTGATGACGAGGTAGCGGCGCATCCACGGGATCCACGCCTCACGGTTGCGCAGCCACAGCACGACGGCGATCGTCAGGCCGGTCACGAAGTGCGAGAAGTAGACCGTCGTGAGCACCGCGTCGTACCAGCGCGGATCGGTCGAGCTGGTGCACGGTGCTGCGCACCAGGCGTCCTGCAGCCGCGCCGTCGGGATCTCGCCGCGGCCGATCCACTCGTCGAAGCGGATCGGGAACGTCCAGTGCACCGACACCGGCAGCAGGTTGTCGGACATGCCGCGGCTGTAGAGGTAGAGGATCAGGCCGACGAAGATCAGCCACCAGTCGCGTACGAACGCCAGGTGGGACCTGGCCGGCGCCTGGATGTTCCAGACGATCGTGGCGAGCCACAGCCACGCGAACATCTGGTAGGGGTCGGTCGGCACGCCGATCAGCACGATCCACACGCTCAGCGCGATCGAGTACGCCGCGAGGGCCGGGCCACGCCACTGCCACGTGGTCCTGGCCTGCTGATCGGTACGGGTCGTCATGGGCACACCTTCGGGACTTCGGGCAGGGTACGGGTTTGGGTCGTCAGCAACCAGATCGACCGCCCGCAGATCGTCGCCACCTTGCGATAGCCGTCACGGAGCAACGGCTCCGTGCGACCGGGCTCGATGCCCCAGGAGTTGAGCCCCGACCAGTTGACCACCCAGGTGGGACGTTGCGGCGAGGACATGACGGTGGCGAGCTCGCGCAGGTGCGGGTCCCTGGTGCGTACGGGCAGGCTCCAGAGGTAGATGTAGGGGCTCGACATGTGCGCCTCGTAGAGGACGTTGGGCTGGCCGAACGTCACGACCCCCGTGTCCCCGGGCTGCCGCGCCTCGCGCAGCCACGTGCCGATCGTGTGCTGCTGCCCGTTGTCGTCGGGCTGGAAACCGACGGACCAGACCAGGTTGGCCAGCGTCAGGGTGACGGTCGCGATCGCGAGCCGGCGCATCAGGCGCGGCGACAGCCGGTCGGCCAGCAGGCCGATGCCGAGGCTCGCGGCGGGCACCATCTGGATCAGGTAGTGCGCCCAGTAGCTGCCGCCGAAGAGGGCGATGACGAGGCTGCACAACAGCGTCGCGCCCGTGGCGAGCAGCAGCGGGTCCTTGCGCCGGGCGCCCTGCCAGACGGTGAGCGCGGTTGCCGCACCCAGCCCGCTCACAGTCCACGTACCCATCATGACAAGCAGACGCAAAGGAGTCGCATCGCTGGCGGATGACCGGATCACCTCGCCGGCTTCGGCGCGGAACCGGATGACGGCGTCGAACAGGTCCGACGGCGAGGTGCCACGAGCCTCGGCGCCCAGCAGCACCGCAGCGAGGGTCAGCACGGCTCCCAGGGCGCCCCACGCGACCATGCGTAGGACGACGCCGCGGGAGTCGCGGCGCTGCACGACCATCGCGAGGCCCAGTGCGAGGGCGAACACGAACGCCTCGATGACGCTCTGCTTGATCGACAGCGCGCACACGGCGAGCACGCCGGCGCCGATCGCGGCCGGGACGCGCCACGGCGTGCGCAGGACGGCGTGGAGGGTCAGGGCGATGCTCCACGCGACGAACGGCGCGGCCAGCATCTCGCCGTTGACCCGCGCGATGCCGAGCCACTGCGCGATGCCGAACAACGCCGCCGCGCCGGCGGCCCAGCGCGCCGCTTGGGCGCCGCGGGCGAGGTGTGCGGCCCAGGCGGCGCCGAGCACCGACAGCACCGATGCGGCAAGGCCGAGGATTCGCAGGGACGTGACACCGCCGGCCAGGTCGTTGAGCCACAGCAGCAGGGGAGGACGGTCGACCCAGTAGTCGCCGTAGAGGGAGCTGCCGTCGTGCCAGTGGTTGCCGACGATCAGGAAGCCGGCCTCGTCACCACCCACGTACGTCCGGAACATCACGACGCGCACGACGACGAGCACCCCGACGGCAGCCGGGATGACCGCCCATGGCGGGACCCTGCGACGTACCGGTGTCGACACGGGTCAGATCCCGTTGGCGCCGCGAGCCTTGGCGGCGTCCCATTCGCGATCGCGGATCGCCATGACGTGCTCGCACGCGGCGATGAAGCGCGCCGTCGCCGCGCCCGGGGTCGGGTCGCCGAGGTAGTGCTCGACGAGCGCGTCGCGGTCGGCCTTGGCCGGGTCCACCGACAGGTGCTCGGCGATCACGGCGGCGAAGTCGTCGGTCGCGGCCAGCTGCGGCACGACGTCCATCAGCCGGCTCGGCGGATAGGGGACGAGGGGCTGGGTGACGAGCAGCGGCTTGCCGGTCGGCAACCAGTTGAGCGTCACTGCTGACACGTCGGTGACGAGCAGGTCGGCGTCGGCGAACGACTGCTCGAGTGTCACGTCGGTGTCGACCCGGTCGGCGAGCCCACGGACGACGGCGTCGGCAGCCGCGTACGACGACCGGATGACGCCGTTGAGAGGGTGCGGCCGGTAGATCACGCGGTACGTCCCCGACAGCGCGCGGACGAGCGCCTCACCGTGCGTCTCGAGCGATCCGTAGGAGACCGACGGCTGCGAGGCCTCCCAGGTCGGGGCGTAGAGCACCGTCTGGCGGCCGTCAGGTGACGGCGTCCCGGTGACGGCCGCGGCGCCGTCGAGCTGCGGCTGGCCGATCAGGATGCTGTGAGCGGCCGCGTCGTAGAGCATGACCGCCGACGCCGTACGGTCGAGGGCCGCCTGGCCCGCGAGGAAGCACCAGTCGTAGGCCTTGACCTGGTTGGAGACCGAGACGCCCTTGTCGCTGTCGCCGTGGCCGAGGTAGACGTGCACGAGTGACGTGAACCGCAACGACTCGAAGTTGATCGGGTCGTGGTTGACGTAGAGCGCGAGCTTGACGTCCGAGAGCGACAGGATCTCGTCGAGCTGTCCGTAGCGGGCCAGCGTGACGCAGTCGAGGCCGGTCTCGGCGCGTACGACGTTGGCCGTGCGCGAGTCCTTGAAGACGCACACGATCGGGTGGGCGGCGTCGAGCGCCTTGAGCGCGTGGTACCAAGGCCGCAGCTGGTAGAGGCTGTCCTGCGGCGTCGGGAAGTAGAGCATGACCTGCTGCGTGAACGGCGTGCCGAGCCGCGACTCGTCGGTCAGCTTGTCGGGCATGCCGACCGGCAGGAACCGCGAGCGCCGCAGCCTGCCGATCGCCCACAGCTGGACGCGGCGGACCAGCCCGACGCGCGGCTCAGAGGCCATGATCGGCGAAGGCCTTGCCGTCTTTGAAGTGCGGCACGAGCTTGTTGTCGTACATGCTCAGCGCCGAGCCGATCGCCATGTGCATGTCGAGGTACTGGTAGGTCCCGAGCCTGCCACCGAACAGTACGTCGGCCTCACCCTTGGCCAGCTCGCGGTACGCCAAGAGGCGCTCGCGGTCCTGCGGGGTGTTGATCGGGTAGTAGGGCTCGTCGCTGTGCTCGGCGAACCGGCTGAACTCGCGCATGATGACGGTCTTGTCGGCCGGGTAGTCGCGCTCGGGGTGGAAGTGCCGGAACTCGTGGATGCGGGTGTAGTCGATGTCGGTGTCGGCGTAGTTCATGACCGTGGTGCCCTGGAAGTCGCCGACCGGCAGCACCTCGGTCTCGAAGTCCAGCGTGCGCCACGACAGGTCGCCGTGGGCGAAGTCGAAGTAGCGGTCGACCGCGCCTGTGTAGACGACAGGCACCTGGCCGACGGTCGCCGCCTTGTGGTGCGGCTGGGTCTCGTCGAAGAAGTCGGCCTCGAGCGTCACGGTGATGTTGGGGTGGTCGGCCATGCGCTCGAGCCACGCGGTGTAGCCGTCGACCGGCAACCCCTCGTAGGTGTCCGAGAAGTAGCGGTTGTCGTAGGTGTAGCGCACCGGCAGGCGCGAGATGATCTCGGCGCTGAGCTCGCGGGGGTCGGTCTGCCACTGCTTGGCGGTGTAGCCCTTGATGAACGCCTCGTAGAGCGGCTGCCCGATCAGCGAGATCGCCTTCTCCTCGAAGTTGGCCGGCTCGCCGGTCAGCATCGAGGCCTGCTCGGCCACCCAAGCGCGCGCCTCGGCGGGGGTGAAGGCGGAGCGGTTGAACTGGTTGATCGTGCCGAGGTTGATCGGCATCGGGAAGACCTCGTCGCGGTACGTCGTGTAGACGCGGTGCTGATAGGGCGTGAAGTCGGTGAACCGGTTGACGTACTCCCAGACGCGCTGGTTGGACGTGTGGAACAGGTGCGCGCCGTAGCGGTGCACCTCGATGCCGGTCTCCGGCTCGACCTCGGTGTACGCGTTGCCGCCGATGTGGTCCCTGCGGTCGATGACCTGCACCTGCAGGCCGAGCTCACGGGCACACCGGTCGGCGATCGTCAGCCCGAAGAAGCCGGAGCCGACGATCAGGAGGTCAGCGGTCATTCGTCAATTGTGCCGGTACGTCTGCCGGATCCATCGGACGCCACGACTTGTCCCGCCAGAGCGCCCGGTTGGCCCGGAATCCCCGGGCGAGGTCGCCGAGCCCCTTGAGGGTGTGCTGCACGACCACGAGGCGGAAGACCTCCTTGGCCAGCGTCAACGCCGTGCCGATGCCGAAGCCGACGCGGTTGAGCTTGCCGTACTCCGCGAAGTACTTGCCGACGTACGCCCGGTTGCGGATCACGTGGAAGCGGAACAGCGGGCTGCCGTCGTTGAGGTGGCGGATGCCGAGGTTGACCTGCTTCTGCTCGCGCTTGCGCTTGAGCACGAACGCGTCGACGTAGACGACGTCGGTGTGCTGCGCGGCGAGCCAGGCGTACGCCGCGTCGTCCCACGAGATGAAGAACCGCGGGTCCGGGAGGCCGATCTTGCGCACGATGTCGGCGCTGATCAGCATGCCTTCGAACGTCCCCGAGTTGGTGACCGCGTAGCCCTCGCGACCGAACTGCTTGCCGCTGTAGGGGAGTGGCACGCCGAGGAACTCGTTGAACTTGGCCTGCCAGTAGAACGGGGTGCCGTCGAAGTCGTAGCGGCGCCCGTGGATGACCTTGAACCGCTGCATCCACGGCGCGAACTGCTCCAGCGCGTCGGGCAGGATCTCGACGTCGTCGTCCATCAGCCACACCCAGTCGGCGCCCTGCTCGAGCGCGACCTTGGTGCCTTCGCTGAACCCGCCGGAGCCGCCCGTGTTGGTGTCGAGCCGGTGGTTGATCACGAGGCCGTCGGGGAAGTCCTTCATCGCCGTCGCGAGGACCTGCTGGGTGTCGTCGGTGCTGGCGTTGTCGACCACGACGATCTTGAACGGCGGGGTGTCCATCGCTGCTGCGCTGGCGAGGAGCTCCTTGAGGTACGTCGATCGGTTGAACGTCACGATCGCGATCGCGATCTTCCCAGGAGCCGAATTCACCCGGTCAACCTTACCGTGCGGTGCAGTGGCCGCGGCCCGCCGTCGCTCCGCTCGTGACCAGCGTCTCGGCGGTGCTACTGTCCGCCGCATGCGTGAGATGTACCCGCCGATCGAACCGTACGACTCGGGGCTGCTGGACGTCGGCGACGGCCACCAGATCCACTACGAGGTCTCGGGCAATCCGGAGGGCAAGCCCGCCGTCTACCTGCACGGGGGCCCGGGCGGCGCCTCGAGTCCTGAGCAGCGCCGGGTGTTCGACCCGGAGCGCTACCGCATCGTGCTGTTCGACCAGCGCGGCTGCGGCAACAGCGTGCCCCACGCCAGTGCCCCGGGGGCGGATCTCAGCGCGGTCACGACGTGGCACCTCGTCGCCGACATGGAGGCGCTGCGCTCTCACCTCGGCATCGGCAGGTGGCTGGTGTGCGGCGGCTCGTGGGGCTCCGCGCTGGCTCTCGCCTACGCCGAGAAGCATCCCGAGCGGGTGACCGAGCTCGTGCTGCGCGGGATCTTCACGTTGCGCCGCAGCGAGCTCGACTGGTTCTACGAAGGCGGTGCCGCCCACGTCTATCCCGACCTCTGGGAGGGCTTCGTCGCCCCGGTTCCCGAGAGCGAGCGCGGGCGGCTCATCGAGGCCTACAGCCGTCTGCTGAACGACCCCGATCCGTCCGTCCACGTCCCGGCCGCCCGGGCCTGGGCCCGATGGGAGTCCTCCGCCATCACCCTGCTGCCCGATCCCGAGCTGGTCGCGCACTTCACCGAGGACGCGTTCGCGGTGGCGTTCGCCCGGATCGAGAACCACTTCTTCATGAACGACGGCTGGTTCACCGACGGTCAGCTCATCGCCGATGCGCCGCGACTTCGGAAAATCCCCGGCGTGATCGTCCAGGGTCGCTACGACATGTGCACGCCGGCGACCACGGCGTGGGACCTGCATCGCGCCTGGCCGGAGGCCGAGCTCCGGATGATCGCCGACGCCGGCCACGCCTTCACAGAGCCGGGCATCCTCGACGCGATCGTCGAGGCGACCGACCGGCGCCTGAGGGTCAGAGCGCGGCTTCGTCGTCGGAGTCGCTCGGTTCCATGGCGTACGAGGTGCCGCGGTAGTCGGCGCGCTCTGCCTCGGAGCGGGCGATGAACGCGTCGACCGAGCCCTTGAACGACTCGAGGGTGCGCCGCTCCGGCGGGCCGAGGAGATAGGTCGCGAGCTCGGCCCGGGGCCCCGCCTGCGTGTCGGGTGCCTGCTGGGTGACGACGGCGATGAACTCCGCGATGCCGCGGCCGTCCCGCCCGATCGTCGTGCCGGCGCCGGTCGACGGATAGTCGCTGCGGAACGTCGCGTCGTCGTCGGCGGTGTGGTTGAACACCGCGTACGGCTTCTCGCTCGCGAGGAAGTCGCTGACGACGCTGGAGATGTCGGTGATGAGCGCCGACGACCGGTTGAACCACTCGTTGATCGAGCCGCCCTTGATGACGCGGTGGTCGACGCCCGTGCGGGCTGCTGCGTCGTCGAGCAGCCCGGCGATGCGGGCGAGCACCGCACGGTACTTGGCGTCGCGCTGGCCCGTGAACGGGTGTGCCTTGAACACGACGCGGACCGGGGGATCGGCAGCGAGCAGCGACTCGACGACACGCACGCCGATCGCCGAGACCGACGAGTACTCCTGGTCGTGGTTGACGCCCTCCCACGTCGGCGCGTAGAGCACGGTCGGCACGGCCTCGTCACCCAGCCGGGGCTCGCGCGAGATGCCGTGCACCTGCGGTCGTCCGACGAAGCGGTACTGGTCCTCGTGGACCCCGAGCTTGGACCGGCGGTAGCGGTCGGCGCCGGCCTCGCCCGCGACCCACAGCTCGTCGTACGCCCGCGAGAACGGGTTGTTGGAGGCGCTCTTGTCGCTGTCGCCGTGGCCGATGAACGCGCTCATGAGCGTCGGCAGCCGCAGCAGGTGGATGTTGTTGCCGGTGTTGGACGGGTAGAGCGCGACGCGGGCCGACGAGAAGTCGAGCATCAGCAGCTCACCGGGGTCCTTGAGCTCCAGCGTCGGGATCGACGTCGAGGCCAACCGGGTGAACAGCGGGTGGTCGCGCAGGACGATGAACACACGGCGGTCGAGCGCCTCGAGGCTCTCGAGCCACGTGTTGATCTGATAGCCCGCCTCGGCCGGACCGCTCAGGTGCACGACGACCTCGGGCTGGTAGTCGTCGAGGAACTCCTGGATCTGGCGCAGCGGCGCCGTGAAGCCGGTCGCCCGCTTCTGCTGCCGCAGGGCCCACGACGCGCGCGCGTCGGGGATCGTGACGGCGGCGAGCACCGCGATCGCCACGACGCCGGTGAGCAGGACCGGCAGCCAGGGTGCGCCGAACAGCACGGGCGCCAGCACCAGCAGCTGGGTCACGACGACCTCGAGCGCCCGGCGGGGCGGCGCGTCATGGATGCGCGGCGAGCCGGGGATGTTGCGGGTCTCCATGGGCTTGAGCGGCCCGACCCGGCGATACTCCTGGTGCAGCGCCCGGGCGCAGAGCACGAGCACGTACGCGACGGCGACCACGGCGAACATGCGGACCGCGTCCTCGCCGTCGAACTGGTCGCTGACCACGAGCCCGGCGAGGACCCGCAGCGCGAATCGCATCGGCATGCCGAACTCGGCCTGGTCCAGCAGCTCCGACGACTGGGACGAGCGGACCTCGAACGGCAGCTCACCGAGGACCGACAGCAGCAGGAACGACAACGCACCGATCTCGAGGCCGAGAGCGGCACAGAGCAGGGCGAGGAAGAGGCATCCGACCGACAGCAGGAATCCGGGGAGCTCATCGGTCCGGCCCAATCGGTGGAATGCCGCCTGAGCAGCACGAACGGGCGAGACCATGCCGACGAAATTATCACGCGTCCCCGCGGCGCCTCCTGCGGTAACGTCATCGCGTGCCCCGCCCTCGGAGCCTCCGCATCCCTGCCGAGATCGCGCATCCCGTGCGCCTGCTCCCGCTGACGTTCCTGGCCCTCATCATCATCGGCACGGTCCTGCTGCTGCTGCCGTTCGCGAGGTCCGGCGACGGCTCGGCCGGGTTCATGCCGGCGTTCTTCACCTCGGCATCCGCCGTGACCGTGACCGGGCTCGCGACGGTGGACACCGGCACGTACTGGACCCCGGCCGGGCAGGGCATCATGCTCGCGCTCGTCGAGATCGGCGGCCTCGGCATCATCGCGCTGGCCACGGTCCTCGGGCTGTTCATCGGCGGCCGGCTCGGCCTGCGTACGCGCCTGGTGGCGCAGGCCGACATGCACGTCGTGAGCCTCGGCGAGGTGCGCCCGCTGTTTCGCCGGGTGGCGGTCACGATGGTGTTCTTCCAGTCGGTGACGGCGCTGGTCCTGACGATCCGCTACCGCGCGCACTACTTCGACGACCTGCCCACCGCGCTCTGGCACGGCGTGTTCGACTCCGTCATGGCGTTCAACAACGCGGGGTTCTCGCTCAACCGCGACAGCCTCACGAGCTATGCCGGTGACGGCCTGATCATCATCCCGATCTGCTTCGCGGTGTTCGTCGGCGCGATCGGCTTCCCCGTGCTCGCCGAGCTGTTCCAGGAGTGGCGTACGCCCGACCGCTGGACGATCCACACGCGCCTGACGGTGTGGGGCTCGATCGGGCTGCTGCTCGTGGGCGCGATCGCGTTCCTGGCGCTGGAGTGGAACAACGGCGACACGCTCGGCGACCTGCCGTTCTGGCACAAGGTCGTGTCGGGCATCGAGGGCGGCATCATGCCCCGCTCGGGCGGCCTCAACAGCTTCGACTGGGGATCCGTGCGGCCCGAGACGCTCAACATCGGCGTCGTGATGATGTTCATCGGTGGTGGCAGCGCCAGCACCGCCGGCGGCATCAAGATCACGACGTTCCTCCTGCTTGCGTACGTGATCCTGGCTGAGCTCCGGGGCGACCCGGACGTCACGATCGGCAACCGGTCGATCAGCTCGGTCGTGATCCGCTCAGCACTCACGATCGCGCTGCTCGCGGTGATGCTCGTGTCGGTGACGACGCTGCTCGTGATGCTCATGACCGACGTGCCGTTCGACGCCGCGCTGTTCGAGTGCACCTCGGCGTTCGCGACGGTCGGGTTGAGCACCGGGATCACGCCGCACCTGCCGGCCGACGCCCAGGTCGTACTGATCGGCTTGATGTTCCTGGGCAGAGTGGGCACGATTACGGCGGCATCCGCGTTCGTCCTGAGGCGGCGTGTCCCGCGGTACCACCTTCCCGAGGAGCAACCGATCATTGGCTAAGAGCGCAGAGTCCCCGACTGCTCCTGTCCTGGTCATCGGCCTGGGGCGCTTCGGCTCGTCCGTCGCCAAGTCGCTCGTACGCCTCGGGCACGAGGTCCTGGCGGTCGACGAGCGGGCCGACATCGTGCAGAAGTTCGCCGGCGACTTCACCCACATCGTCTCCGCCGACACGACCGACACCGAGGCGTTGCGGCAGATCGGCGCCGGGCAGTTCCGGCGCGCGGTCGTCGGCATCGGCACGGACATCGAGGCCAGCGTCCTGACGGTCCTGAGCCTCTCGGACCTCGGGGTCGCCGAGATCTGGGCCAAGGCCATCAGCGGCAAGCACGCAGCGATCCTCGAGCGGGTCGGCGCCACCCACGTCGTACGCCCCGAGTCCGACATGGGCAAGCGCGTCGCCCACCTGGTGACCGGCACGATGACCGACTACATCGAGTTCGACGACGGCTTCGCGATCGCCCGCACGCGTACGCCCGAAGTCGCGTGCGGCAAGACGCTCGCCGAGTCGGGGCTGCGTCAGGCGTACGGCATCACGGTCGTCGGGGTGAAGACCCGCGGCGAGGACTTCACCTACGCGCGGCCGGAGACCCCGATCTCGCACGCCGACGAGCTGATCGTGTCGGGTCCGACCACCAAGGTCGAGGCCTTCTGCGCCCTGCCGTGAAGCCGGCTGCGGACCTGCTGCCGGAGCGCTGACACGGCGGCCGGCTGACCCGCCAGCACGCCACCGAGCACCAGCACCACACCGAGGAGCTGTGCCGGGCCGAACGCCTCGTGCATCACCACGACGCCGAGCGCGGTGCCGACGACCGGGTTGACCAGGCCGACCAGCGCGGTCGAGCCGGCCGTCATGCGGCTGAGCCCGTGGAACCAGCAGACGTACGCGAGCCCGGTGCCGATCGTGCCGAGGTACAGGTACGCCGCGACGTTCGTGCCGTCCACGTGCGGCGGGCGGCCCTCGACGAGCAGCGCGATCGGCACGAGGACGAGTCCGGCGGCCGTGAGCTGCCACCCCGTGACGGTGATGAGGTCGGTGGGTCGCTGCCAGCGTTTGACCAGCACGAACCCGATCCCCGACACCAGCACGGCGCCGATCGCCGCGAGCAGCCCGATCGGGTCGATCGACGCGTCGGCGCGCAGCACCAGGAGGGCGACGCCCGCGACACCGACGACGCCACCGCCGATCCCCGCAACCGTGGCCCGCTCGCGGATCAGCAGCGCGGCCAGCAGCATGACCGCCAGCGGCGACATCGCGGTGACGGTCGAGGCGAGGCCACCGGGCAACCGGTAGGCGGCGGTGAACAGCAGCGCGAAGAACAGCCCCATGTTGCACGTGCCCAGCACCAGCGCCTTCCACCACCAGGAGCCGCGGGGGAGCTGGCCACGGGCCGCGACGATGACGAGCCCGATCGGCAGCGCACGGACCGCTGCGGAGAACAACGGCCGGTCCGGCGGCAGGAAGTTCTCCGTCACGACGTACGTGCTGCCCCAAGCGATCGGTGCGACGACAGTGATGGCCGGAGTGCGCCAGCTCCACGAAGTGTTTTCCATGGAAGAGATTATATCTTCCAAGGAAGGTATAGTGCAAGCATGAGCAACGAGGATCACGTGGACGCGATCGTGGCGCAGTGGGAGCGGGAGAGGCCCGACCTCGACTCGTCGCCGCTGCACGTCATCGGCCGCATCTCCCGGCTGGCCGACACCGTCGACGAGCTGCTGCGCCCGGTGTTCGCCGCCCGCGGTCTTGGCGATGGCGACTTCGACGTGCTGGCGACGCTGCGTCGCAGCGGCGCGCCGTACGAGCTCACGCCGGGCGAGCTCGGCGCCAGCACGATGGTGACCTCAGGGGCGGTGACGAAGCGGGTCGACCGGCTCGAGCGTGCAGGGTTCGTCGAACGACGGGTGGACACCTCCGACGCGCGAGGTCGCCGCATCCGCCTCACGCAGCAGGGCATCGCCATGATCGACGAGGCCTACACGGTCCACATGGCCAACGAGGCGCGCATGCTGGCCGGCCTGACGGCTGAGGAGCGCGCCGATCTCGTACGCCTGCTGCGCCGGCTGGCCGAGTCGTTCGCGGCCGGATCCCCTCGCAATGCGGCTCTCGAGATGCAGGGGTAACGTGCGCTGAGGGTCCCGCCAGGGGGTGGGGCGAAGCCCTTCTGGAACGGAGAGTTTTCCGTGATTCACACTGCCGACAGCACGTTCCGGCTCGACGCCAACGCCGTCGACTACCTCATCGTCGCGGCCTACTTCATCGTCGTCGTGGGCATCGGCCTCATGGCGCGCCGCCAGGTCTCGACGAGCCTCGACTTCTTCCTGTCCGGCCGCTCGCTGCCGGCATGGGTCACCGGTCTGGCGTTCATCTCGGCCAACCTCGGCGCGGTCGAGATCATGGGCATGTCGGCCAACGGCGCCGAGTTCGGCATGGCGACGGTCCACTACTTCTGGGTGGGCGCCGTGCCGGCCATGCTGTTCCTCGGCATCGTGATGATGCCGTTCTACTACGGCTCGGGCGTGCGGAGCGTGCCGGAGTTCATGCGGCGGCGCTTCGGGACCGGTGCCCACCTGGTCAACGCTCTGAGCTTCGCCGTCGCGCAGCTGCTGATCGCCGGCATCAACCTCTACCTGCTCGCGACGATCGTCAACCGTCTGCTGGGCTGGCCCACCTGGGTCTCCCTGATCGTGGCGGCGCTGATCGTCCTGACCTACACCGCGCTCGGTGGGCTCTCGGCGGCGATCTACAACGAGGTGCTGCAGTTCTTCGTGATAGTCGCGGCGCTGCTGCCGCTGACGATCGTCGCGTTGCACAAGGTCGGCGGCTGGGAGGGCATCAAGGACAAGGTGCAGCCCGGGCAGGAGCAGCTCTCGTCATGGCCCGGCACCGACCTGACCGGCATCGACAACCCCGTGCTGTCGGTCATCGGCATCGTCTTCGGCCTCGGCTTCGTGCTGTCCTTCGGCTACTGGACGACCAACTTCGTCGAGGTGCAGCGCGCCATGGCGTCGGACTCGATCTCGGCGGCGAAGCGGGCACCGATCATCGGCGCGTTCCCCAAGATGTTCATCCCGTTCATCGTGATCATCCCGGGCATCATCGCCGCGATCGTGGTCAAGGAGCTCGTCGACCTCAAGGGCGGCAAACCGGCAGGCGACGTGAAGTACAACGACGCGATCCTGCTGCTGATGCGCGACCTGCTGCCCAACGGCATGCTCGGCATCGCGATCGCCGGCCTGCTCGCGTCGTTCATGGCCGGCATGGCGGCCAACATCTCGGCGTTCAACACGGTGTTCTCGTACGACCTGTGGCAGCAGTACGTGCAGAAGGACCGCGAGGACTCCTACTACACCCGCATCGGCCGGATCGCGACCGTCGCCGCGACGATCATCGCGATCGGCACGGCAGGCATCGCGTCCAACTACTCGAACATGATGAACTACCTGCAGACGCTGTTCGGGTTCTTCAACGCGCCGCTGTTCGCGACGTTCATCCTCGGGATGTTCTGGAAACGGATGACGGCGACCGCCGGTTGGACCGGTCTCGTGTCGGGCACGGTCGCCGCGGTGCTGGTGGCGTTCCTCAGCGAGGACACGTTCGGCTCGGCGAGCTGGGGCGTGCTGGGGATCAAGGGCCAGGGTGCGAGCTTCGTGGCCGCCGGCGCGGCGTTCGTCGTCGACATCCTCGTGAGCGTCATCGTCACGATGTTCACCAGACCGCGCGACGAGGCGGACCTGGAGGGCCTGGTCTATTCGTTGACTCCCAAGGAGTCGCTCGTCGATCCCGACGAGGTGCACCTGCCTTGGTACCAGTCGCCGCCGAAGTTGGCCGGCCTCGGGCTCGTGCTCGTCATCGTCCTCAACGTGATCTTCTGGTAAGGAGCACACCTCATGACTGCATCCGGCAAGAAGACCGTGGGCCTGTTCGACATCCGGTTCATCATCGGCGGCCTGATCGGGCTCTACGGCATCATCCTGACGCTGCTCGGCATCTTCAACGCGAGCGACAAGGAGCTCGCCAAGGGCGACGGGCTCAACATCAACCTCTGGGCGGGCCTCGGGATGCTCGTCGTCGGCATCCTGTTCGTCGTCTGGGCGAGACTGCGCCCCGTGATCGTCCCCGACGACGCGGAGACACGCGACGCTCCTTGAGCGCACCGGTCCTTGAGCGCACCGGTCCTTGAGCTTGTCGAAAGGACGTGCGCACTGGGTCCTTGAGCCTGTCGAAAGGACGTGCGCACTGGGTCCTTGAGCTTGTCGAAAGGACGTGCGAGTTGGCTCCTTGAGCCTGTCGAGAGGACGTGCGCATCGGGTCCTTGAGCTTGTCGAAAGGACGTGCGCACTGGGTCCTTGAGCTTGTCGAGAGGACGTGCGCATCGGGTCCTTGAGCTTGTCGAAAGGACGTGCGCACTGGGTCCTTGAGCTTGTCGAAAGGACGTGCCTGACGGGTCCTTGAGCTTGTCGAAAGGACGTGCGCACTGGGTCCTTGAGCTTGTCGAACGGACGTCATCCCCCAGGCGAGCGGTCTTGATGATTCCGCGCGAGGTTCGGCAGCGCGGCGTAGTCTCCGCGAATCAGCGCCTCACGCTTGGCACGAGACCAGCCGTGGAGCTTGCGTTCGACGCCCCAAGCGTCGACGACGCTCGCGAACTCGCACGCGTACGCAAGCCTCACCGGGAGGCGTGCGCTCGTGTACGCGCCTCCGAGCCCTTGCTGATGCTGCCAAAGCCGTGACTCCAGGTTGCGAGTGCTGCCGACGTAGTAGGAGCCGTCGGCGCACTCAAGGATGTAGACGTAGGCCATGGGCCACAGGAAAGCGCCTTGATGAACAGGTGTCACCCGGCCCGTCCACAAGGTTCCTTTCGACGGGCTCAAGGGGCGGGTGGTTCGGTTCCTTTCGACGGGCTCAAGGGGCGGGTGGTCCTGTGTGCTTTCTGGACCCGCGTCACCGGTAACATTCGGGCAGTGACCACGCCTGACCAGACCCCCGCTTCCTACCGCTACACGAGTGCGCTCGCGGGCGAGATCGAGCAGCGCTGGCAGGACCGCTGGGAGGCCGAGGGCACGTTCGAGGCGCCCAATCCCAGCGGCGATCTCGCCGGCGAGATCACGGGCGACAAGTACTTCATCATGGACATGTTCCCGTACCCCTCGGGCGCGGGCCTCCACGTCGGCCACCCGCTGGGCTACATCGCGACCGATGTCGCCGGCCGCTATCGCCGGATGCGCGGCGACAACGTGCTCCACGCCCTCGGCTTCGACGCGTTCGGGCTGCCCGCAGAGATCCACGCGGTGCAGACCGGCGAGCATCCCCGCACCAACACGCTGTCCAACATCGCCAACATGCGCCGACAGCTGCGCCGTCTGGGCCTGGCGCACGACCAGCGCCGCAGCTTCGCCACGATCGACCCCGACTTCATGCGGTGGACGCAGTGGATCTTCGTCCAGATCTTCGAGTCCTGGTACGACGAGGAGCAGGGCAAAGCCAGGCCGATCAGCGAGCTGCGCGCCGAGTACGAGTCCGGCGCGCGCACCGCGCCTGACGGGACGGCCTGGGCAGACCTGACGCCGATCGAGCGCAGCGTCCTGATCGACGCGGTGCGGCTGGCGTACGTCGACGAGTCCCCGGTCAACTGGTGCCCCGGTCTCGGCACGGTCCTCGCCAACGAGGAGGTCACGGCTGAGGGTCGCAGCGAGCGCGGCAACTTCCCGGTCTTCACCCGCAACCTGCGGCAGTGGAAGATGCGCATCACGGCCTACTCGGACCGCTTGATCGACGACCTCGAGCGCGTCGACTGGCCCGAGTCGGTCAAGAACATGCAGCGCAACTGGATCGGCCGTTCCCACGGCGCGCGGATCAGCTTTCCGGTCAAGGGCCTGGCGACGCCGATCGACGTGTTCACGACCCGGCCCGACACGATCTTCGGGACGACCTACATGGTGCTGGCCCCTGAGCACGAGCTGGTCGAGCAGCTCACCACCGAGGTCTGGCCCGAGGGGACGCCGCTCCAGTGGACCAACGGTGCCGAGTCACCCGTCGAGGCCGTCGCGGCGTACCGGACGATGGCCGCGGCCAAGACCGATCTCGAGCGCCAGGAGAACAAGGAGAAGACCGGCGTCTTCACGGGTTCCTTCGCGACCAACCCGGTCACCGGCTCCGAGGTCCCGGTCTTCATCGCGGACTACGTCCTCACGGGCTATGGGACCGGCGCGATCATGGCGGTGCCCGGCGGCGACGAGCGCGACCACGAGTTCGCCGAGTCATATGCACTGCCGATCATCCACACGGTGCAGGCGCCCGAGGGGTTCGAGGGTGGTGCCTACACCGGGCAGGGCGTGGTCATCAACTCCACCAACGACGAGCTGAGCCTCGACGGCATGGAGATCGACGATGCCAAGGACGCCGTCATCACCTGGCTGCAGGAGCACGGAGCAGGTGAGGGCACCACGACCTACCGGCTGCGCGACTGGCTGTTCAGCCGCCAGCGCTACTGGGGCGAGCCGTTCCCGATCGTCTACGACGAGCTCGACCAGCCGATCGCGCTGCCCGACTCGATGCTGCCCGTGGAGCTGCCGGAGGTGCCGGACTACTCGCCCAAGACGTACGAGCCGGAGGACGCCGACAGCAACCCCGAGCCTCCGCTGGCCCGTGTGCCGGAGTGGGTCAACGTCGAGCTCGACCTCGGCGACGGCCCCAAGACGTACCGGCGCGAGACCAACACGATGCCCAACTGGGCCGGCTCCTCGTGGTACGAGCTGCGCTACGCCGACCCGCACAACGCTGAGAAGTTGGTCGACCCCGAGAACGAGCGCTACTGGCTCGGCCCGCGGCAGCCGGGGGAGACCGGCGGCGTCGACCTCTACGTCGGCGGCGTGGAGCACGCGGTGCTGCACCTGCTCTATGCGCGCTTCTGGCACAAGGTGCTGTTCGACCTCGGTCACGTGTCGAGCGAGGAGCCGTTCCACAAGCTGTTCAACCAGGGCTACATCCAGGCCTACGCCTACACCGACGCCCGTGGGTCCTACGTCGAGGCTGCCGATGTCGAGGAGCGGCTCGACGAGGCCGGGCACCCGACCTACTGGCTCGACGGCGTCCAGGTCAATCGCGAGTACGGGAAGATGGGCAAGAGCCTCAAGAACATCGTCACGCCCGATGACATGTACGAGGCGTACGGCGCCGACACGTTCCGGGTCTACGAGATGTCGATGGGCCCGATGGACGTGTCGCGGCCATGGGAGACGCGTGCGGTGGTCGGCGCCCAGCGCTTCCTGCAGCGTGTGTGGCGGCTGCTCGTCGACGAGGACACCGGCGCGCTGCTGGCCGATGACGCCGAGCTCGATGCCGCGACGCTGCACATCCTCAACGTGACGATCGACGGCGTGCGGTCCGACATGGAGGGCATGCGGTTCAACACCGCCGTGGCCAAGCTGATCGAGCTGACGAACCACCTGACCAAGGTGGGTGTGCGCAGCCGTGCAGCGGTCGAGCCCTTGGTGCTGATGCTCGCTCCGCTGGCCCCGCACATCGGCGAGGAGCTGTGGTCCCGCCTCGGCCACCCGGAGTCGCTCACGCACGAGCCGTTCCCCGTCGCCGACCCGGCGCACCTCGCGGCGGCGTCCGTGACGTGCGTCGTGCAGGTGCTCGGCAAGGTGCGCGGCAAGCTCGAGGTCAGCCCCGACATCACCGACGACGAGCTCACGGCCCTCGCGCTGGCCGAGCCCAACGTCGTACGGTCGATCGACGGCCGCGAGGTCCGCAAGGTCATCGTGCGGGCACCCAAGCTCGTCAGCATCGTCGTTTGAGTCCGTTTCACCGATAGTCTTCGGTCATGCCTCGGATCGGGATCGTCACGGACTCGACGTCCTCGTTGTCCGCGTCCGACGCCGAGCGCGAGGGCATCGCCGTCGTACCGCTCCAGGTCATCATCGGAGCCGAGACCTACACCGAGGGCGTCGACGTCACGGCCGACATGATCGCGGAGGCGCTGGCCGCGTTCGTCCCGGTCAGCACGTCGCGGCCGACCCCTGACGACTTCCTCGCGGTCTACGAACGGCTCGCTGCCGACGGCGCCGAGGCGATCGTCTCGGTGCACCTCAGCGCCAAGATGTCGGGCACGCTCGACTCCGCGATCCTCGCCTCCAAGCAGGCCACGGTGCCGGTGACCTGCATCGACTCGATGCAGGTCGGCATCGCCACAGGGTTCGCCGCGGGCCGGGCCGCGCGTGCGCGGGACGCCGGTGCGGATGCGATGGGTGTCGCCGAGGCGGCCCAGGGTGCCGGGGAGTCGTCGACGGTGCTGCTCTACGTCGACACGCTGGAGTACCTCAAGCGCGGGGGACGCGTCGGCGCCGCGGCCGCCCTGATCGGGTCCGCGCTCGCGGTCAAGCCGATCCTGACGATCACCGACGGGCTGGTCGTGCCACTGGAGCGCGTACGCACGCAGGCCAAGGCGCTCGCCCGGCTGGAGGCGCTGGCGGTCGAGAAGGCGACGGCATGCGAGCAGGGCTTCGACGTCGGCGTCCAGCACCTCGCCAGCCCCGCCGTCGCGACGGCCGTCGCTGAACGCCTCGCCACGGCGCTGGGGCTCGACTCTGTCGGCGTCGACGAGGTCGGCGCCTCGATCGGCGCGCACGTCGGCCCGGGCATGATCTCGGTGACCGTCACCCCACGCTGACCGTCGTCCGGCGGCGGGGCGGTGACCTGGTCGCCCTTCCTGCCGCCGAGCGGTGACCTGCTCGCCCGACAGGCGCGCTGATGGGCGAGCCGGTCACCGCTCCACCGCTGCGGCGCGAGCTTTTCCACCGGACACGCGCCACTGGCAGCCGTCCACAGCTGCTCACCGGACGTACGCGTGAGGCAAGCCGTCCTGCCTAACGTCGAGGCGTGAAGCCCAGGCGCCCTTCTCCTCCGACCGACGAGACGCGTGCCGAGATCGCCCGGCGCCGGCTGGCTCAGCTCGCCGCCTCGTTCGACGCCGAGCTGCCGCCGGTCGAGGAGCCCGAGCGAGCCCACGTACGCCGCACCGTGGAGCTCCCGCACGCCAAGGTCCTCGCCACGATCGCCGTCGCTGCGTCGGTGCTCCTGGTGTGGTGGCTGCTCTCCGGGCGTCCCAGGACCAGCGAACCCGCGGCGCCCTTGGCGTTCGGGACGTCCACCGCGCCGGCCGGTGCCGCCAAGACACCGGAGGCCGAGCTGATCGTCGACGTCGTGGGCAAGGTCCGCAAGCCCGGCATCGTCACGGTGCCCAAGGGATCGCGCGTCTACCAGGCGATCGAGGCTGCGGGCGGCCTCAAGGGACGCGTCGACACGGCGTCGCTCAACATGGCCCGGGTGCTGGACGATGGTGAGCAGATCCTCGTCGGCATCGATCCGGTGGTCGCGCCTGGGGCGTCCGGGGGAGCGGGCGCCGCTGGAGGGCCGACCGGCGGCAAGGTCAACCTCAACACCGCCACGGCCGAGCAGCTCGACACCCTGCCGGGAGTCGGACCCGTGACAGCACAGGCGATCCTCTCCTGGCGGGAGGAGAACGGCCGGTTCGGATCCGTCGAGGACCTGCTCGACGTCAAGGGCATCGGCGATGCGACCCTCGCCGAGCTGCGCGACCTCGTGACGTTGTGACCCACGACCTGCGGATGGTTCCGCCGGCACTCGCCGCATGGGGCGCCGCGGCATGCCTCGTCAGCCTCAGCTCGTACGTCGCGGTCGCCGTCGCGGTCGCAAGCGTCGTCGCGGCCGGCGCCTTGGCCCGATGGCACCGCGGGCTGGTCTGGCTCCTGACGACGGTCTGCCTCGCGGCGATCGCCACCTCGTGCGCGTGGCGCCTCACGACGATCGAGCACTCGCCGCTCACCGAGCTCGCACGTCAGCACCGCCTGGCGACGCTCGACCTCGAGGTCCGACGGGACGCCCGTACGTTCACCCACCTCGGGCACGAGTCCGTCGTCGTCGAGGTCCTCGTACGCCGGGCGGTCAGCCGCGACTCGGACATCACGACGCGTGACCACGCCACGGCCTTCCTCGACGGCAACGCCGCGGATCTCGTCGTCGGGCGACGGTTCACCGCCACCGGCCGGCTCGCGCCGTCCGATGCGTCGGACGAGGCCGCGGTCATCGACGTCGTCCGGCGTGGACCGGCCGACCGTGCGACGTGGTGGTGGGAAGCGTCCGAACGCGTGCGCGAAGGCGTGCGCCAGTCCGTGACCCCGGTCGGCGACGAGCCCGAGGCGCTGGTCCCCGCACTGGTCGACGGCGACGACGGCAGGGTCAGCGACAAGGTCGCGGAGGACTTCCGCCGCAGCGGGCTCACGCACCTCATGGCGGTCTCCGGCACCAACCTCACGATCGTGCTCGCCGTCGTCATGGCGGTCGGCCGCGCGGCCGGCGTGCGTCGTCGCGGCCTGTGGGTGCTGGGCGCGCTCTCGATCGTCGCGTTCGTGCTGCTCGCGCGGCCCGACCCGAGCGTCGTACGCGCAGCGGCGATGGGCGCCGTCGGCGTCGCAGCGCTCGGCTTCGGCGCACGCGGGGGCGTACGCGCGCTGGCCTGGGCCGTCGTCGGGCTGCTGTTCCTCGACCCGTGGCTGTCCCGGTCGGCCGGGTTCATCCTGTCGGCGACGGCCACCGGCGGGATCCTGCTGCTGGCTCCGCCGTTCGCCCGGCGGCTCGAGCGCTGGATGCCGCGCTGGTGCGCGTTGGCGATCGCGGTGCCGATCGCCGCTCAGCTGGTCTGCACGCCGGCCATCGCCGCGTTGTCGGGCCAGATCTCGCTCGTGGCGGTCGTGGCGAACCTGCTGGCGGCGCCTGCCGTGGCGCCGGCCACCGTCGCCGGCCTGGTGGGCGGGATCCTCGCTCTGGTCTCCGTGCCGCTGAGCCACCTTGCGGGCATCGTCGCAGGCGCCTGTGCCAGCTGGATCCTCACCGTCGGGCACCGCGCCGCCGCCCTGGACGCCGCGTCGCTGGAGTGGCGGTCGCCGTGGCAGTGGCTGCTCGTGTTCGTACCGCTCGTCACCCTCGCGATCCTCGCGATCTCCTCCAGGCCGGTCCTGTTCATCGGGCTGTCGGCCGGACTGCTGGTGGCGGTCTGGCGTCCGCCGCAGACCGGGTGGCCACCGGAGGGCTGGGTCATGGTCGCGTGCGACGTCGGCCAGGGTGACGCCACCGTGCTGGACGCCGGTGGGGGCTCGGCGGTGGTCGTCGACGCTGGGCCCGACCCGACCTTGGTCGACCGTTGCCTCGACCGGCTCCACGTCCACCGCGTACGACTGATGGTGTTCACGCACGCGCACGCCGACCACGTCGACGGCTGGCCGGGGGTGCTCGACGGACGACAGGTGGACCAGGTTGCCGTGGGGCCGACCGGCGGGCCCAGCCGGGCCCGAATCCCACAGCACCAGACCACGCCGGGCGAGTCGTTCACCGTCGGTGACGTCACCGCGGAGGTGCTGTGGCCGTCCGCCCCAGGGCCGATCCGAGCTGCGGGCGGTGACGGATCGACGGCCAACAACGCGAGCGTCGTGCTCGCGGCCCAGGTCCGCGGCGTACGTCTGATGCTGGCCGGCGACATCGAGCCCGAGGCGCAGGACGGGCTGTTGCGCGAGCACCCGGATGGTCTGGCCGCCGACGTCCTCAAGATGCCGCACCACGGCAGCGCGCGACAGTCCAAGGGGTTCTTCGACGCCGTGGGGGCCCGGCTGGCAACGATCAGCGCGGGGGAGGGCAACGACTACGGGCATCCCGCCGCCGCGGCGCTCTCGCTGTTGCGCGACGAGGACATGCAGTGGTGGCGCACCGACACCGACGGCGACATCGCGATCGTCGAGCGTGACGGGCGGCTTCTCGTCGTGACTCGCGACTAGTCTGTCTTCGTGGCCACGGCATTCGGCAAGATCCTGCTCATCACCGGCAACGCCGAGTTCCTTGCCGATCGCACCCGCGCCAGGGCGGTCAAGGCGGTGACCGCCGAGCACCCCGAGTGCCAGGTCGCCGAGGCCAGCGCTGCCGGGTTGCAGCCCGGCGAGCTTGCCGGGCTCACCAGTCCTTCGTTGTTCAGCGACGTCAGCGCGCTCGTGCTGACCGACCTGCAGGACCTGCCCGACGTGGCGCAGGCCGAGCTGTTGGCGTACGCGGGCGAGACCTCGCCGGACATCGCCGTGGTGCTGGTCCACGGCGGTGGCACCAAGGGCAAGGGCCTGCTCGACAAGCTCCGCAAGATGAGCACCGTCAGCGAGGTCAAGCTCGAGCAGCCCAAGTACGAACGCGACTACGCCCGCTGGGTCTACACCGAGATCCGCGACCTCGGCGCACGCATCGACGAGGAGGCCGCGACGCTGCTCGTCGCCGCCGTCGGCCAGGACCTGCGCGCCCTGGGCGGGGCCGCCGACCAGTTGGTGTCCAACCTCGAGAAGGGCGCCGAGATCAGCGCCTCGCTCGTACGCCAGTACTTCGGCGGCCGCGCCGACGTCCGCGGCTACGAGATCGCGGACGCGGCGATCGACGGACGCATCAACGTCGCCCTCGAAGCCGCCCGCTGGGCCGAGACCGCCAAGGTCGCGCCGGTGCTGGTCACCAGTGCGTTCGCCAGCGGACTGCGTTCCCTGGCCAAGCTCGCCAGCGCACCCGACGGCATGCGCGACAACGACCTGGCGGCCTACGTCGGAGCGCCACCGTTCAAGATCCGCTCGATGCGCCAGCAGCTGCGTTCGTGGGAGCAGGCCGGCCTCGCGCAGGCCCTGAGCGCGGTCGCCCAGGCCGACCTCGACGTCAAGGGTGGATCGGCCGATCCTGCCTACGCGATCGAGCGCATGGTCCTCCAGGTCGCGGCCCAGCGCCGCCGCTGACGCCAGCCGCCTGCGTCAGGCATGAAAAAAGCCGCCCCGAGGGGCGGCTGTCTTCGTGGCACGACGTCAGAGCGACGCGGCCTTCTTGGCAATGGCCGACTTGCGGTTGGCTGCCTGGTTCTTGTGGATGACCTTCTTGGAGGCGGCCTTGTCGAGCTTCTTGGTGGCCTCGCCGGCGAGCTTCTTGGCGTCGTCGGTGTTGCCGGCCGTCACGGCCTCCTCGAAGCGACGCACGGCGGTCTTGAGGGCCGAGCGCACGGACTTGTTGCGCTCGCGAGCCAGCTCGTTCTGCCGGTTGCGCTTGATCTGCGACTTGATATTCGCCACGGGGCAAACCTGTTTCTCTCGAATGTGTGGATGCTGCGAAAAAGTTGTTGGACATGCCGAGGCACGCGACCGCCAACTCTATCAGCCAGCGGGCAGGAGGCTCAAATTGGTGAACCCGAGGCCGCCCGCGGCCGAGCGGTGAGGCAGGTTGAGCGATCGCGACGAAGCCGCCAGATGTCGAAACTCCGTCGAGCGACCCACGTGGCACGAGCATGCCCGGGGTGATGGGACAATGGGGACATCATGAGCACCAGCCCCGTTCCCCAGCCCGGGGCCACCGACCCGAAGGTCCTGCGCAACTTCTGCATCATCGCGCACATCGACCACGGCAAGTCGACGTTGGCCGACCGCATGCTGCAGCACACCGGCGTCGTCGACGGTCGCGACATGAAGGCGCAGTACCTCGACCGCATGGACATCGAGCGGGAGCGCGGCATCACGATCAAGAGCCAGGCCGTCCGCATGCCGTTCGTGAAGTCGAGCGGCGACGACGCCGGCACGGTCTACGTGCTCAACATGATCGACACGCCGGGGCATGTGGACTTCACCTACGAGGTGAGCCGGAGCCTCGAGGCGTGCGAGGGCGCTGTCCTGCTCGTCGACGCGGCCCAGGGGATCGAGGCGCAGACGCTGGCCAACCTCTACCTCGCGATCGACGCCGACCTCGACATCATCCCCGTGCTCAACAAGATCGACCTGCCCGGCGCGCAGCCCGAGAAGTACGCCGAGGAGATCGCCGGGATCATCGGCGGCAACCCCGACGACGTGCTGCGGGTGTCGGCCAAGACCGGTCAGGGCGTCGAGGAGCTGCTCAACCTGATCGTCGACGAGGTCCCGCCGCCCCAGGGCGACCCCGACGCCCCGCCACGCGCCCTGATCTTCGACTCGGTCTACGACACCTACCGGGGTGTCGTCACGTACGTCCGTGTGGTCGACGGCAAGCTGTCGCACCGCGACCGCATCAAGATGATGTCCACCGGTGCGGTGCACGAGATGCTCGAGGTCGGCGTCATCTCTCCTGAGCCGGTCAAGGCCGGCGATCTCGGCGTGGGCGAGGTCGGCTACCTCATCACCGGCGTCAAGGAGGTCCGCCAGTCCCGCGTGGGCGACACCGTGACGTCGAACATCCGGGGCGCGACCGAGCCGCTCGGCGGCTACAAGACCCCCAACCCCATGGTCTACTCGGGCCTCTATCCGCTCGACGGCGACGACTACCCGACGCTGCGCGACGCCCTCGAGAAGCTGCAGCTCAACGACGCGGCCCTGGTCTACGAGCCGGAGTCGTCCGGCGCGCTCGGCTTCGGCTTCCGCATCGGCTTCCTCGGCCTGCTGCACCTCGAGATCGTGCGCGAACGGCTCGAGCGCGAGTTCAACCTCGAGCTCATCTCGACCGCGCCCAACGTCGTCTACCGCGTCGAGATGGAAAACCAAGAACATTCCCTCCTCGTTACCAACCCGAGTGAATATCCTTCCGACGGCAAGATCGACAAGGTCTACGAACCGGTCGTCCGGGCGACGGTCCTGAGTCCGTCGGACTACATCGGCGTCATCATGGAGCTCTGCCAGGCGCGCCGCGGCCAGCTCATCGGCATGGACTACCTCTCGGAGGACCGCGTCGAGATCAAGTACACGCTGCCCATGGGCGAGATCATGTTCGACTTCTTCGACGCGCTCAAGAGCCGTACCAAGGGCTATGCGTCGCTCGACTACGAGCCGACCGGCGAGCAGGCCGCCGACCTGGTCAAGGTCGACGTGCTGCTGCAGGGCGAGGTCGTCGACGCCTTCAGCGCGATCGTGCACCGCGACAACGCGTACGCCTACGGCGTCTCGCTGGCGTCGAAGCTCAAGGAGCTCATCCCGAGGCAGCAGTTCGAGGTGCCGATCCAGGCCGCGATCGGCGCCCGGGTCATCGCCCGCGAGAACATCCGCGCGATCCGCAAGGACGTGCTCGCCAAGTGCTACGGCGGCGACATCTCCCGCAAGCGCAAGCTCCTCGAGAAGCAGAAGGAGGGCAAGAAGCGCATGAAGATGGTGGGTCGCGTCGAGGTCCCCCAGGAAGCCTTCATCGCCGCCCTCTCCACCGGCGACGCCGACAAGTAGCCCCACCGCCCGCGATTTGTGACGTTATGCGCGTCATTCGCGTCGCAGAACGCTCACAACGTCACAAATCGTGCGACGGCGCGCCCGGTACGTAGCCGAACTGGAACCTGTTTCGCTGAAAAGCACGCGGGCAGACGTGGTCATCGAACTAGCGTCGATGCCATGTCCGACCAGGGCGGCCTGCCAACCGCGCCACCGCTACCGCCGTGGCATCCCCCCAAGAGCAACGCAGGGATATGGGTCGTCTTGGGGACAGTGCTCGGGCTGGTGGTGCTTGTGCCCATCGCAATGGTGGCCTTGTACGCATTGGCATCCGCGGATCATGACCCCCTTGAGCTGATCGACAGCTCGGAGACTGCCAAGGCGTTGACTCCGGTGTGCCACGACGCCGCCTCGGTGGCGTCGTTGATCCCGACCAACGGGTCGATCACGGTGCGCGTCGAAGCACTCAACGCATACGCGACCGCGGCACAGTCGATCCCATCATTTGTCGCCACCATGTCGAAGGACGATCTGGAGTCCGATATACCCACCGAGGACTGGGGAGCGGACTGGACCGTCCTGTTGGCCGAGCTCGACCGATACACGGACGCCCTCGCCGCCGGGACACCCGCATACTTTGAGATCCCTTCGACCCCGGACGGATTCTCGATCTTGGGCAGGATGAACCTCGCCTCGCCCTTGAAGAGTTGCGACGTCCCAGCGGCCATTGCAGCCCTGGACCTGGATCCGCCGCGGCTGCCGCCAGGACTCCCGTCGGACATGTATTCGGCGGGCTTAGGCCCTTCCTGACACAGCTCGCCAGTCGACTCAGCTTCAGGGTGCATCGCGCGCGGCGGGCGGCAGCCACGCGCGGCGGGATGATCGATACCCTCTGGCGCATGCCTTTCGTCGAGTCGGTGAACGTCGGTCGTACGGTCGACGTGCCGTGGGGCCAGCTCAAGCGGACGGCGATCGACAAACGACCGGTGGCGGGGCCTGTGCCGGTGCACGAGCTCGGTGTCGGCGACGACGAGATCGCGGACCTCAAGCATCACGGCGGCCCCGACCAGGCCGTCTACGCGTACGCCCGTGAGGACCTCGACGCCTGGCAGCAGACCCTGGGCCGGGAGCTCCGGGCCGGCCTGTTCGGCGAGAACCTCACGACCCAGGGCATCGACCTCAACGCTGCTCGGGCGGGGGAGCGGTGGCGCATCGGCGGGACGCTCCTGGAGCTGTCCGGCGTACGCATCCCGTGCTCGGTCTTCCAGGGGTTCGTCGACGAGCCGCACTGGGTCAAGCGCTTCACCCTCGAAGGTCGCCCGGGCGCCTACTTCCGGGTCCTCGAACCGGGCCCGGTGGAGGCCGGCGACGCGATCGAGGTCGTCGAGACGCGAAGCCACGATGTGACGGTTGACCTGCTGTTCCGTGCCCTGACGACCGAACGCCACCTGATCCCGCTCCTGGCGGAGGAGCCGCGTCTCGACTCGTTCGTGGCGAGGCGTTTGGGTGCACGCAGCAACAACACAGCAACGTGACTGAAGGGTAAGTTAGGGTGATCGGCACCACAGCCCCCGCTCTTCGTACGTTCGCGCCAGAGGACTCCGCACATGACCGTCACCGTCGCCACCCCTGAACAGATCGAGATCGTCAACGACCGGGCCCCCAGCATGGGTGCCGCGTTCTTCTCGCGGGTCGAGCAGTCCGGCCCGCGTGAGGCCTACCGCTACCCCGACGAGGACGAGAACTGGCACTCCATGACCTGGGCCGAGACCGGCGACCGGGTGACTCGCCTCGCGGCCGGGCTCGTCTCGCTCGGCATCGAGCCCGAGGAGCGCGTCGCGATCGCCTCCGGCACGCGCCTGGAGTGGATCCTCGCCGATCTCGCGGTCCTGGCCGCGGGTGCCGCGACGACCACGGTCTACCCGTCGACGATGTCGGACGACGTCGCCTACATCCTCGCCGACTCCGACAGCCGCATCGTGTTCGCGGAGGACGACGAGCAGGTCGCCAAGCTCCGTGAGAAGCACTCCGAGCTGCCGTCGATCATCAAGGTCGTGGTCTTCGAGGGCACCACCGACGGTGACTGGGTCATCGGGTTCGACGAGCTCGAGAAGCTCGGCGAGGGCTACCTCGAGCAGCACCCGACGGTCGTCCAGGACCGCGTCGCCGCGACCAGGCCCGACTCGCTGGCGACCCTCATCTACACGTCCGGCACCACCGGCCGGCCCAAGGGCGTGCGCCTGAGCCACGACGGCTGGACGTACGAAGGCGCCGTCATCGTGTCCGGCGGCTTCCTCAGCGAGGACGACCTGCAGTTCCTGTGGCTGCCCATGGCCCACTCGTTCGGCAAGGTCCTGCTGTCGACGCAGATCGCGATCGGCTTCCCGACGGCGATCGACGGCCGGGTGCCCAAGATCGTCGACAACCTGGCCATCATCAAGCCGACGTTCATGGGTGCCGCGCCGCGCATCTTCGAGAAGGCCTACGGCCGCATCGTCGGCATGGCTGAGGCCGAGGGCGGCGCCAAGCTCAAGATCTTCCGCTGGGCCGAGGGCGTCGGCGTCGACTACTCGCGCGCGATCCGCTCCGGCAAGGCCGTGTCGCCCGTGCTCAAGGCCAAGTTCGCCGTCGCCGACAAGCTCGTGTTCTCCAAGGTGCGCGACCGCTTCGGCGGCCGCGTGCGCTTCTTCATCTCGGGTGCGGCGGCGCTGTCACCCGAGATCGCCGAGTGGTTCCACGCCGCCGGCGTCCTGATCCTCGAGGGCTACGGCCTCACCGAGACGTCGGCCGGCGCATTCGTCAACCAGCCCGACAGCTTCAAGCTCGGCTCGGTCGGCACGCCGTTCCCCGGGAGCGAGGCCAAGATCGCCGAGGACGGCGAGATCCTCATCAAGGGTCCGCACATCATGCAGGGCTACCACAACCTCGACGCCGAGAGCGCGTCGTCGCTGACCTCCGACGGCTGGTTGCACACCGGCGACGAGGGCCGCATCGACGAGGACGGCTTCCTGTTCATCACGGGCCGCAAGAAGGAGCTGTTCAAGACCTCGGGCGGCAAGTACGTCGCCCCGCCGCACATCGAGGGCATGTTCAAGGGCATCAGCTCGCTGACGAGCCAGATCGTCGTGCACGGCAACGAGCGCAACTTCTGCTCCGCGCTCATCACGCTCGATCCCGACGGTGTCTCGGAGTGGGCCGGCAAGCACGGCATGGCCGGCAAGTCGTACGCCGAGGTCGTCGCGTCGCAGGAGATCCACGACCTGCTGCAGAGCCAGATCGACGAGCTCAACTCCAAGCTCAACCGCTGGGAGACGATCAAGAAGTTCGCGATCCTCGACCACGACCTCAGCATCGAGAACGGCGAGATCACGCCCAGCCTCAAGGTCAAGCGCAACGTCGTCGAAGCCAACAACAAGGACATCCTCGACGGCTTCTACGCTTGACGGTGTGCCCCTGACCGAACGATCCCTGTCCACGCTGGGAGAGCGACCGTTCGGCGTCTACGTCCATGTGCCGTTCTGCTCGGTGCGCTGCGGCTACTGCGACTTCAACACCTACACCGCCGACGAGCTCGGCGAGGGCGCCACCAGGGCGTCGTACGCCGACACGGCGATCCTCGAGATCGAGCGTGCCGGCCGCGAGCTCACGGGAGCGCCGGCCGTCGAGACGGTGTTCTTCGGCGGCGGCACGCCGACCCAGCTGCCGTCGGCCGACCTCGTACGCATCCTCGACGCGATCCGGCGGACGTTCGGGCTCGCCGACGGCGTGGAGGTCACGACCGAGGCGAACCCCGACAGCGTCACGCCCGAGTCGCTCGCGACCCTGCGGGCCGGCGGCTTCACCCGCATCTCGTACGGCGTGCAGTCCGCCGCGCCCCACGTGCTGGCGACCCTCGAACGTACGCACGACCCTGCCGGTGTGCCCCAGGCCGTCCGGTGGGCGCGCGAGGCGGGCTTCGAGCAGCTCAGCGTCGACCTGATCTACGGCACACCGGGGGAGTCGATCGACGACTGGCGCGCCAGCATCGAGCAGGCGATCGCGCTCGAGCCCGACCACATCAGCGCGTACGCCCTGATCGTCGAGGACGGCACGGCGTTCGCCCGCAAGGTCCGACGCGGTGAGGTCGTGATGCCCGACGACGACGAGACCGCCGACAAGTACGTCATCGCCGACGAGCTGTTCGCCGCTGCGGGACTCGGTTGGTACGAGCTGTCCAACTGGGCGGTCGACGACGCGGCCCAGTGCCGGCACAACGTCCTCTACTGGCACAGCGACAACTGGCTCGGGATCGGGCCCGGCGCCCACTCCCACGTCGGCGGCGAGCGTTGGTGGAACGTCAAGCACCCTGCGGCGTACGCCCAGAGGCTGACCGCAGGGGAGTCCCCGCGACATGACGGCGAGACGATCGACGCCGCCACGGCGCGGATGGAGCGCATCATGCTCGAGACCCGGCTGCGCACGGGGCTGTCCGTCGACTCGCTGACCGCCGACGCCCGGACGTCAGTGCACGGCGTGGTGGCGCGGGGTCTCGCAGCTCTCGAGGGTGACCGGCTCGTGCTGACCCGCACCGGCCGCCTGCTCGCCGACGCCGTCGTGCGCGAGCTCGTCGAATAAACCGCGATTCGCTGAAGTAACGCGAAGTTACGGCCTACGCTCCGAGCAGGGAGTGGGTCTATGGGAGTGGACCCAGGGAGCTCGGGGGAGAAACGGCGAGGGAGCTATGCGCCACGCGCATGGGCCGGGGCGACTGCTGGGAGTGGCGGTCGCGATGGTCATGACACTGTGGGCCGCGCCGGCCCAAGGGTTGTCGCTGACCGTGCTCTGCACGGGATTCACCGGCTGCCTGACAATCGGGCGTACGGACGGCGGCTACGGTGCCGCGTACCTGCAGTCGTTCTGGAGCATGACGGCCGGGCACAACTGCACCAACTACGTGGCGTACCGGCTGACGCACGGCCGGCTGGTCGCCCGTCCTCCGGGCACCAACAGCGCGTTGACCTGGGGCCCGGCCGCGACGCAGGCCGGCATCCCGGTGGACGACGTGCCGACCGTCGGCGCGATCGCGTGGTGGGACGCCGGCGTCGACGGGGCCTCGGCGACCTCGGGTCACGTCGCGTACGTGGAGGCGATCGTGCCGGGCGGGGTGCTCGTCTCGGAGGACAACCTCAGCGGCGACTTCCGCTGGCGGCTGATGACCAGGCTCGACGGCACGTGGCCGTCCGGCTTCATCCACTACCCGGCCTCCGACGGCTCGCCGTCGGGGGAGTTCACGTCGGTGTCATCGCCCGACGTGGGCACGCTCGACTTCTGGGGATCGTCCATGGACCCCGACGGTCCGGCCGGCAACCGGACCTATCTCGTGAGCCTCGGCGGGCCACGCGGCACGCCGGGCGCCGAGGTCTTCACGTTCGAGAGCGAGTTCTTCCGGTTCCATCGCATCAGTCATGTCAGCACCAGCGGACCGACCTCGATGTTCCTGTACGCGCTCAACGCCCCGGGAACAGCCGGCGGCGACGCCCTCCTCGGGCAGCGGGACGTCACGATCCGGGCAACCTCGGTGACTCGGGCGTCGTTCGTCGACTCCTCCATCACGCGGACGCAGCACCCGCGGGTGCGCATCAGCCTCGCGCCGACCCTGGCAAGTGGCACCGTCGACGTCATGCGCGGCTCCACCCTGGTGAAACGGGTGACGATGATCAGCGGCTCGCGGCTGACCGTGTCGCTGCCCCGGCAGCGGAGGGGCCGGTGGGCGCTGTCGATCCGCTATCGCGGCACCAGGACGTACGAGGCGAGCAGCAGGACGGTGTATCTGCGGGTCCGATGAGACAGGTTTGCTTGTTTCGCCCACCTGTAGCGTTGGCGCCACGTAGTTTCGGACCATGCGCATCCGTCACCTCGTCCTGGCCGCGGCCCTCGCGCTCGGCTCTCTCGTCGCCGCCACCCCGGCGCAGGCCGCGGACCTCACGATCCTGTGCAACGGCTGGGCCGCTTGCGCCAAGGCCGGGCTCAGCTCCTACGGCTACCAGGCGACGTACACGTCGTCCTACTGGAGCCAGCAGGCCGGCCACAACTGCACCAACTACGTCGCGTGGCGGCTGACCCACAACGGCCGGGTCACCGCGCGCGTCCCGGGCACCGGCAACGCGTCGGAGTGGGCGAACGCGGTGACGGCGCACCCCGGCTGGGGCGCGACGATGTCGACCACACCGAGGGCCAGCACGATCGCGTGGTGGCCGGCCAACACCGGGCTGGCGGGCGCGGAGGGGCACGTGGCGTACGTGCAGAAGGTGGAGACCATCGACGGCAAGACGTACGTGACGGTCTCGGAGGACAACAAGGGCGGCGCGTTCCGGTGGATCCGGGTGTCGGGCGACTACCTCCCGAAGGGCTACATCTCGTTCGCCAAGGCCAGCGGGAGCATCAAGAGCGAGATCCCGGCGATCACCTCACCGAGCGCGAAGCGGATCGACGTCGGCGGGTTCGTGACCGACCCCGACTCGTACGCGAGCGGCGTCGTGCTGAAGGCAGTGGTGCGCAACGGTGCGAAGCTCGTGACGTACACGAGCCCGCGGGCGGCGAAGTTCGCGTTCTCGACGTTCTGGACGAGCTCGTCGATGCCGACGGGGCAGCACACGGTCTACCTGTACGGCGCCAACGTCAAGGGAACCCGTGGGGCGAGCTCGGTCCTGCTCCACCAGCAGGTCGTGGACATCAAGCCGTAGGTGCGGTGACGAAGTCGATGAGCTCCTCGACCCGTCCCAGGAACGCCGGCTCGAGGTCGGCGTAGGAGTCGACCCGGCCGAGGATGTGCTTCCACGCCCGGGAGATGTCGGCCTGGTCGCGGTGCGGCCAGCCCATCGCCTCGCAGATGCCGTGCTTCCAGTCCGTGCCGCGAGGGATGACCGGCCATGCGGCCATGCCGAGCCGGTCGGCCTTGACCGACTGCCACACGTCGACGTACGGATGACCCACGACGAGGACGTGCGGGCGACCGGAGACCTGTTGTGCGATGCGGGTCTCCTTGGACCCCGGCACGAGGTGGTCCACCAGGACCCCGAGCCGACGGTCCGGCCCCGGAGCGAACTCGTCGACGATCGACGAGAGGTCGTCGATGCCGCCGAGGTACTCGACCGCCACGCCCTCGATGCGCAGGTCGTCGCCCCAGACCTTCTCGACGAGCTCGGCGTCGTGGCGTCCCTCGACGTAGATGCGGCTCGGCAGGGCGACGCGTGCCTTGGCGCCGGCGACCGCTCGCGAGCCTGACGCCGTACGCCCGGAGGTGGCCTTGGTCGCGGCGGACGGCGGGCGTAGGTTGACCGGCTTGCCGTCGAGCAGGAACCCGGGCCCGAACGGGAACGACCGGCGTACGAGCCGGCGATCCTCCAGGATCATCATGCCGAGGTCCTTCTCGATGATCATGACCTCGCCGCAGAAGCCGGTCGTGGCGTCCTCGACCACCATGCCGTGCTCGACGACGACGTCGGTCGTGCGGCCGCGCGGCGGCTTGCGCCAGTCGTTCGACAGGACGTCGGTGCCGTAGCGGTCAACCATGAAGAGCCCCCAGAAGTCGTTGGTGCAGCGTCTCGACGTCGTCCTTGGTGATGTCGGCGCCGACGACGTGGACCTCGCCCTCCATCAGGCCCAGCGCGAGGTCGACCGCGACGGGCCAGCTCGGCGGCACGACCGAGGGCAGCTCGTCGGCCCACAGGTCGCCGATCGTGACGTAGCGGACGGTCTCGTCGAGGCCGATGTGGGTCGCGGTCATGACGAGCTCGCCACCGACCGGCCCGTCGCCCAGGTGAGCCACCTCGACGAACCAGTCACCGCCGAGATCGGCAGCCCAGACCGACGTCATCTCGCCGCCCTGTGACTCGTGCGCCACGGTGGTGCCGTCGTCGAGGGTCACGAGGCGGGGTGCGTAGGTCAGGGTGCGCTCGGCGCCCTCGACCATGATCGTGCCGTCGTCATTCGTCTGGATTCCCCGCACATCGCTAGACTGGCACTTGACCAGGGAGAGTGCCAGCAGGCTCGCGGAGAGGGGATCGGATGTCTGACGACCGCCGTCTCGACGTGCTGAGAGCCATCGTCGAGGACTACGTCGCGACGCAGGAGCCCGTGGGCTCGCGCTCGCTGCTCGACCGGCACCACCTGGGGGTCTCGCCGGCCACGATCCGCAACGACATGGCCGCGCTCGAGGACGAGGGCTACATCATGCAGCCCCACACCAGCGCCGGCCGCATCCCGACCGACAAGGGCTACCGGATGTTCGTCGACCGGCTCGCGACGGTCAAGGCGTTGTCGCCGGCCGAGCGCCGGGCCATCGAGACGTTCCTGACCGGCGCGGTCGACGTCGACGACGTGGTGCAGCGCTCCGTGCGCGTCCTGGCCCAGCTCACCAACCAGGTCGCGATCGTGCAATATCCCTCGCTGACCCGCTCGACGGTGCGCCACATCGAGGTCGTCGCCCTCGAGGGTGCTCGCGTCCTGCTCGTGGTCATCACGAGCAGCGGCCGGGTCGAGCAGCGCATCATCGAGCTCGTCGAGACCCCCTCCGAGCAGCTCGTCAGCGACGTCCGGTCGCGCATCACGCAGGCCACGGTCGGCCAGCGGCTGCCCGAGGCCTCGCTGCGGCTGGCCGACATGATCGAGACGTTCGCCCCCAACGACCGCCCGATCGTCACGTCGATCGTCACGACCCTGTCGCAGACTTTCACCAACGAGCGCTCCGACGAGCGCATCGCGGTCGGCGGCACGGCCAATCTCGTACGCTTCGGCAGCGACTTCGACACCGCGATCAAGCCGGTCCTCGAGGCGATCGAGGAGCAGGTCGTGCTGCTGAAGCTGCTCGGTGAGGCCACCGGTGGTCTCACGGTGCGCATCGGCAGCGAGACCGGCCACGAGAGCCTGTCGAGCACGGCCGTCGTCTCCTCGGCGTACGGGCTGGACGACCAGGCCCTCGCGACGCTCGGCACCGTCGGGCCGACCCGCATGGACTATCCCGCAACGATGGCCGCCGTCGGCGCCGTCGCCCGCTATGTCGGCCGCATGCTGGCCGACAACTGAACCCACGTGATCAAGGAACCCCACGACTGATGGCCCAGGACTACTACGCAACGCTCGGTGTCGGGCGCGAAGCGACCGCCGACGAGATCAAGAAGGCGTACCGCAAGCTCGCGCGCCAGCTGCATCCCGACGTCAACAGCGAGCCGGACGCCTCCGACCGCTTCAAGGAGGTCACGGTCGCCTACGAGGTGCTCTCGGACCCACAGAAGCGCTCCACGTACGACCGCGGCGGCGACCCGTTGAGCGCCCACGGCAGCGGCGGCTTCGGCGGCCAGGGCTTCAACTTCGACGACATCATGGATGCGTTCTTCGGCCAGAACGCCAGTCGCGGCCCCCGGCCCCGCACGCAGCGTGGCCAGGACGCCCTCCTCCGGCTCAACGTCGACCTCGCCGAGGCGGCGTTCGGCGTGACCCACGAGATCAAGGTCGACACGGCCGTCACCTGCACGACGTGCCAGGGCAGCGGGGCGGCCAACGGCTCACAGCCCGTCACCTGCCGCACCTGCCACGGACACGGCGACGTCCAGCACGTGCAGCGCTCGCTGCTGGGCGACATCCGTACGTCGCGCCCGTGCCCCACGTGCCACGGGTTCGGCACCGTCATCCCCGAGCCGTGCCCCGAGTGCGCGGGTGAGGGACGGGTCCGCTCGCGCCGCTCGATCTCGGTCACGATCCCGGCCGGCGTCGACCAGGGCACCCGCATCCAGCTGTCGGGCGAGGGCGAGGTCGGACCCGGCGGTGGGCCGGCCGGCGACCTCTACCTCGAGATCAACGTCGCGCGCCACCCGGTCTTCCAGCGCAAGGGCGACCAGCTGTTCTGCCAGATCACGGTGCCGATGACGGCGGCCGCGCTCGGCACGCACCTGGACCTGCCGACACTCGAGGCCGACCTGCCCGAACCGGATGAGGGGTCGACGACGGTCGAGCTCGACGTCGCGCCCGGCACCCAGTCCGGCGACACGCTGACGATCAAGGGCCACGGCGTGCCGCGCCTGCGGGGCTCCGGTCGTGGCGACCTCAAGGTCCAGGTCATCGTCGAGACCCCCGCCCGGCTCGACGACGAGCAGCGGGAGCTCCTCGTTCAGCTGGCCAAGCTCCGCGACGAGGAGCGTCCCGAGGCCCTGATCGCCAACAACCACAAGGGTGTCTTCGGCAAGATCAAGGACGCGTTCAAGTGAGCACCTCAGATCCGGACTGCATCTTCTGCAAGATCGTCGCGGGCGACATACCCGCCGAGATCGTCTCGACCACCGAGCACACGGTGGCGTTCCGCGACCTCGACCCGCAGGCGCCGACGCACGTGCTCGTGATCCCCAAGCGGCACGAGCCCGACATCGGCAGCCTTGCGGCGGCCGATGCCGAGGCCACGATCGCGTTGCTCGCCGAGGCGAAGCAGATCGCCGAGACCGAGGGCAACGGGTCCTACCGGTTGGTCTTCAACACGGGGGCGGACGCCCACCAGACGGTGTTCCACTGCCACGCCCACGTGCTGGCCGGCCGCGCGCTCGGCTGGCCGCCCGGCTAGTCCTGCTCGGCGAGCCAGGTGGCGAAGTCCGGGCCGGCGATGATCGCGTCCGGCCCCGGCAGGCACGCTCCGTCGGCCATGGCCTGGCTCTGGACCGACGTCTCCACCGTCAGCTGCTCACCACGGTGGGCGATGAGCTGGCGGACGAGGTCGGCGAGGTCCTCGGGCTTCGGTCCGGCCAGCTCGACGCGCGTACGCGTCTCGGTGCCGTCGGCGAGGGCGAGCAGCAGCTTGGCGATCTCCTCGACGGCGACCGGCTGGGTCTTCATCTCCGGCAGCGACACGACGTCGCCCTGCCGGGACCACTCGAGCATCTGCGCGGGGAAGTTGAGGAACTGCGCGGCTCGCAGGATGCGCGGACCGGGTGCGTTCTCGATGACCGCCTTCTCCTGGGCGAGCTTGGCCACGTAGTAGCCGTAGTCGGGCATCGCGTCCACGCCGATGATCGAGAGGACGACGGTGCGCGCCACGCCGGCCTCCGTGGCTGCCTGGCCCAGGTTGCGGGCGACCGTGGTGAAGAACTTCGTGGACGCCTCCTCGTCGATGCCGGGGCTGGCCGTGACGTCGATGACGGCGTCCACGCCGGCCAGGCGCTCGGCGAGGCCGTCGGGGGAGGTGAGGTCGATCCCGTTCTCTCGGGCCAGCCCGACGACCTCGTAGCCGGCAGCGGTGGCGGCGGCGACGACGTTTCGTCCGACGAGTCCGGTCGAGCCTGCGACGGCAATGCGCATGATGTGATCCTCTCGTTGAGTCGGACACATTTTGTCCGAGTATGTCTTGATCATACTCAGATAATCGGTGTCCGGGTATAGTCGGGGGCATGAAGATGTCGGCCGGAGTCGAATGGGCCCTGCACTGCTGCTCCGTGCTCAGCACCGCGAGCGCCCCGGTGCCGGCGCACCGTCTGGCCGAGCTGCACGGCGTCTCCAGGACGTACCTCGCCAAGCACCTGCAGGCGCTCTCGAAGGCTGGCCTGATCCACGCCATCGAGGGGCGTGACGGCGGCTATGAGCTGTCGCGGCCGGCGGGGGACGTCACGGTCTACGACGTCGTGCGTGCGGTCGACGGCCCTGAGGCGGCGTTCCGGTGCACCGAGATCCGGCAGCAGGGACCGCTGCCGACCACGGGCGAGGCGTGCAAGGTGCCGTGCGGCATCGCGAAGGTCATGGCCGACGCCGAGCGCGCGTGGCGTGACTCGTTGCGCGGAGTGACGATCGCCGACCTCGCCGCGACGGTCGACGCCAACCTGCCGGGCACGTGGGACACCGTGCGGCAGTGGTTGGCTGCGCCGAGCACCCAGTGAATTCGCACGCTGTCACTGCGATTGCGTACGATTGAGACCACATGACTGACGACACCACACCTGCTCACACGTTCACGATCCCGTCGAGCGTTCCGGCAGTGGCCCTGCTCGGGCCCGCCGACGAATTCCTGCGCCTCATCGAGGACTCCTTCGAGGCGCGCATCCACGCGCGCGGAAACACCATCACGGTGACGGGTTCGCCCGCCGAGGCGGCCATGGTCGAGCGGCTGCTCGACGAGCTCGTGACGATCGTGCGCACGGGGCAGAACCTCACGCGCGAGACGGTCGAGCGCAGCGTCACGATGCTCCGCGCCGAGACCGAGGAGAAGCCGGCCGAGGTGCTGAGCCTCAACATCCTGTCCAACCGCGGACGGACGATCCGGCCCAAGACCGTCAACCAGAAGCGCTACGTCGACGCGATCGACAACCACACGATCGTGTTCGGCATCGGCCCGGCCGGCACCGGCAAGACCTACCTCGCGATGGCCAAGGCCGTCCAGGCACTCCAGGCCAAGGAAGTCACCCGCATCATCCTGACCCGGCCCGCCGTCGAAGCCGGCGAGCACCTCGGCTTCCTGCCGGGCACGCTGGGCGAGAAGATCGATCCCTACCTGCGCCCGCTCTACGACGCGCTGCACGACATGATCGACCCCGAGACGATCCCCAAGCTGCTGACGTCGGGCGTCATCGAGGTCGCACCGCTGGCCTACATGCGCGGCCGCACGCTCAACGACGCGTTCATCATCCTCGACGAGGCGCAGAACACGACGCAGGAGCAGATGAAGATGTTCCTGACGCGCCTGGGCTTCGGGTCCAAGATCGTCGTGACCGGAGACGTCACGCAGGTCGACCTGCCGTCGAGCACCAAGAGCGGTCTGCGCGTCGTGCAGGACATCCTCGACGACGTGCGCGACATCCACTTCTCGCAGCTGACCGCCAACGACGTGGTCCGCCACAAGCTCGTGGGCCGCATCGTCGCTGCCTACGACTCGTTCGAGGCCGACCGGCCGCAGCGCAGCCGCGTGGCAGAGGCGGGTGCAGAGCCGCATGAACGTCGACGTACTCAATGAGTCCGGCGCCGACGTCGATGTCGTCGGCCTGACCCGGCTGTGCCGCTTCACGATGCGGCGCATGCGTCTCCACCCCGCCACCGAGCTGACCGTACGCCTCGTCGATCCCGAGACCATCGCCACGCTCAACGAGCAGTGGATGGGCAAGAAGGGGCCGACCGACGTGTTGTCGTTCCCGATGGACGAGCTCACGCCGGGCCGCGAGGGCGCCGAGAGCCCTGAGGGCTATCTCGGTGACATCGCCCTGTGTCCACAGGTCGCCGAGCAGCAGGCACCTGCTGCCGGCCACACCACGCAGGACGAGGTCGACCTGCTGACGGTGCACGGCATCCTCCACCTCCTGGGCTACGACCACGCGGAGCCCGAGGAGCACAAGGAGATGTTCGGCATCCAGGGCCGGCTCCTGCTCGAGTGGCAACAGGCGGCCGAGGGCAAGGACCCCGAACAACCGTGACGAGCCCACGATGAGCTGGGCGCCGATCGTCGTGTCGGTCGTCCTTGCGCTGGTCGCGGGCACCCTGGCCAGCGTCGACGCGGCCATCTCGGCGTTCTCCAAGGCGCGCGCCGAGGAGCTCGAGGACGAGGGCCGCGGGGGAGCGGGCCGCCTCGCCCAGATCCTCGAGGACCCGGCGCCCTACCTCAACTCGGTGCTGCTCGTGCGCGTCGTCGCCGAGACGTCGAGCGTCGTGCTGGTCGCCCTGTTCGTCGCCGATCACGTCGACGGGCTCTGGGGCCGTTTGCTCATCGCCGTCGGCATCATGGTCGTGGTCAGCTTCGTCCTGATCGGCGTCGGCCCCCGTACGCTCGGCCGTCAGCACGCCGAGTCCATCGCGCTCGCATCGGCGCTGCCGGTCATCGCGCTGACCCGCCTGCTCGGCCCGATTCCGCAGCTGCTGATCCTGCTCGGCAACGCCGTCACGCCCGGCAAGGGTTTCCGCGAGGGTCCATTCGCCTCCGAGGTCGAGGTGCGCGAGCTCGTCGACCTCGCCGCCGCCAGCTCCGTCATCGAGTCCGACGAGGGCAGGATGCTGCAGTCGGTGTTCGAGCTCGGCGACACGATCGCCCGCGAGGTCATGGTGCCCCGCACGGACCTGGTGTTCATCGAGCGCCACAAGACCCTGCGACAGGCGATGTCGTTGGCCCTGCGCAGCGGCTACTCCCGCATGCCGGTCATCGGCGAGAACCTCGACGACATCGTGGGCATGGCCTATCTCAAGGACATCACCAAGCGCGTCTTCGACAACCACGACGCAGAGACCTCCGAGCGCATCGAGTCGATCGCCCGACCGTGCCTGTTCGTGCCCGACACCAAGCACGCGGACGACCTCCTCAAGGAGATGCAGGCCGAGCGCACGCACGTGGCGATCGTCGTCGACGAGTTCGGCGGCACGTCCGGGATGGTCACGATCGAGGACATCGTCGAGGAGATCGTCGGCGAGATCACCGACGAGTACGACACCGAACCCGAGGAGAGCGAGCAGCTCTCGGACGGCTCATGGCGGCTCAGCTCGCGGTTCGAGGTCGACGACCTCGAGGACCTGTTCGACATCCCGATCGAGGACGAGGACGTCGACTCCGTCGGCGGGCTCATGGCCAAGCATCTCGGCAAGGTCCCGATCCGCGGCAGCGTCGTCGAGGTCGAGGGGCTGCGGTTCGAGGCCGAGGGGCCTTCGGGCCGGCGCAACCGCATCGGCCGCGTCCTCGTGAGCCGCATCGATCAACCCACAGACACCACAGCATCGAGAGGTTCGGACCATGGAACTCAGTCCTGAGGACGCCAAGCTGGTGACGCTCGCGCGTGCCTCGCGGGCCCGCACCGGCGCTGCCGAAGGCGCGGCCGTGCGTGACCTCGACGGTCGGACCTACGCGGCATCGACCGTGGCGCTCGAGTCGCTGCAGCTGGCCGCGCTCGACCTGGCCGTTGCCATGGCGGTGTCGTCGGGGGCCAAGGGCCTCGAGGCGGCGGCAGCCGTGACGGACGCCGACACGGTCGACACGGCAGCCGTACGCGACCTGGCCGGCACCGGCGTGAGCGTGCTCGTCGCCGATGCCAGCGGCACCGTGGGATCGGTGCGTGAGTCATGAGCGAGTTCAAGTCCGGGTTCGCCTGCTTCGTCGGCCGTCCCAACGCCGGCAAGTCCACGCTGACCAACGCGCTCGTGGGCGGCAAGATCGCCATCACGTCGTCCAAGCCGCAGACCACGCGCCACGCGATCCGCGGGTTGGTCAACCGCGCGGATGCCCAGCTGATCCTGATCGACACCCCCGGGCTCCACAAGCCGCACACGCTGCTGGGTGAGCGCCTCAACGCGCTGGTGCGGTCGACGTGGTCCGAGGTGGACACGATCGGCATGTGCCTGCCGGCCAACGAGACGGTGGGTGAGGGCGACAAGTTCCTGATCCGCGAGCTCGCCCAGATCCGCCGCAAGCCCGTGTTCGCCATCGCCACCAAGACCGACCTCGTCAAGCCCGACAAGCTCCGCGACCACCTGCTCCAGATCCAGCAGGCCGGCATCGACGCGGGCCTGCAGTGGCAGGAGATCATCCCGGTCTCGGCTGTGGCCAACGACCAGGTCGACCTGCTGGCCGACCTGTTGATCGGCACGCTCCCGCAGGGCCCTGCGCTCTACCCCGAAGGTCAGCTGACCGACGAGCCCGAGGAGACGCTGATCGCCGAGATCATTCGCGAGGCGGCGCTGGAGGGCGTACGCGACGAGCTCCCGCACTCGATCGCGGTCGTCGTCGACGAGATGGTGCCGCGGCCCGATCGCCCGGAGGACAAGCCGCTGATCGACGTACGCGTCAACGTCTACGTCGAGCGTGACAGCCAGAAGGGCATCATCATCGGCAAGCAGGGCGCGCGCCTGCGTGAGATCGGCACCAGCTCGCGGTCCCAGATCGAGAAGCTGCTCGGCACCCCGGTCTATCTCGACCTGCACGTCAAGGTCGCCAAGGAGTGGCAGCGCGATCCCAAGCAGCTGCGCAAGCTCGGCTTCTGACCATGGGCCAGTCGATCATCGACGGACACGTCGTGCGGCTGCGTGACTTCGAGCCCCGCGACGAGAGCCTCGTCGTCTCGGCGTCGCGTGATCCACTGATTCCGCTCGTCACGACCGTGCCGACGACTGAGGGTTCGGACGAAGCGCAGGCCTACATCGAGCGTCAGCGAACACGGCACCCTTCCGGAGTCGGCCATGCCTATGCGATCGCGCGCTCGACCGACGACGTCGCCGTCGGATACATCGGCCTCACGTTCGGGCCGGACGGGCGAGCCTCGGTCGGCTACTGGGTCGGCCCCGACCATCGCGGCGAGGGCTATGCCGCCGTCGCGCTGCGCGCTCTGGGCGACTGGGCGTTGACCCAGCTGGGCATTCCTCGTCTCGAGCTCTACGTGGAGCCCTGGAACGAGGCGTCGATCCGCACAGCAGAGGACGCCGGGTTCGAGCGTGAGGGCCTGATGCGGTCCTGGCGGGTGGTCGGCGACACTCGCCGTGACATGTGGATGTACGCGCGCATCGCCCACCGGTGATCGTCAGCGTTGGGCCACGCCCTCGGACGTGAAGGCGGTGAGCTCAGTCTCCGGCCATACGATCCAGGATCTTGTCCGGCACCAAGGCGGCGAGCGGTCGACCGATGGTTCGTACAGCGATCTCCGCGATGATCCCCCAGCCGGCCATCGCCAGGAACAGCCACGGCACCGGGGAGAGCGAGATGGCAGAGATCCCACCCTGCACGTCGAATCCTCCGCTGCCGAACATCGAGGTGCTCGTCGACACAGCGCTGAGGGCCGTGAGAAGAGCGCCGGCTCCCGCGAAGGATGCGACGAGCCAGAAGGAGTCGACGGACGTCCTGCGGCGGCCCGCCGAGCGCCGTGCGAGCACCGCAATGGCGACGACCAGAGCCACGATCGTGAGCGGGATCAGCACGAAGAAGACTCCGTCGACGTCATCGCTGAACAGCCAGAAGAACGTCGCACCGGAACCGTCGCCGAACGGCAGCCCGGGAATCTCGACGCCAGCGAGCTGGCCGAACGTGAGGCCGTACACGGCGATGTTGAGGATCGCCAGCGGGAACGTCAGGATGCCCTCGGACTCGCCATTGGCGATGGCGTAGATCGCCGCCGCCGGGACGAGCAGGGCGACGAATGCCGCGAGGTAGACCGCCACCCCTCGCAGGGAGGCGGTCAGCTCGGAGGGCAGGCGCGACACCAGCCGACGGCGCGCGAGGGGGCGGCGGGCGAGCAGAGACACGACAGCTCCGAGCACGGACCCGTAGAACAGGATCGACAACGTGCCGGCGTGTCCGAAGTCGCCCTCGATGCGCAACCGCGCTGCGAATGCCACGGCCCAGGTCAGCACCGCGAACGTCGTCCCCGTGACCGCTGATGCCGCAAGGACCGCTCGTCGCGACGGGGTCGGCCTGCGGCGTTCGGCCCGGCGACTGGCCACCCACAGGGCACCGATCATGACGACGAGGACGGTCAGGGAGATCGTCGCCAGGCGTGAGCTCGACGTGAAGCTGCCTCCGAACGACACGTCGTCGTCGACGTCATCCGGCGGCGTGGCTTCCGCGTCGTCGTCGCTGAGCTCTCCCTCGTCGTCGCAGCAGTCAGCATCGTCGGGAATGCCCAGCTCTTCGTCCTCGCTGAACTCCTCGTCCTCGCTGAACTGGCCTTCCTCGCCGCCCTCGCTGAACTCGTTGTCGAACTCGTCGTCGTACTCATCGTCCAGGTTCACGGTCGTCGTGTAGTCGAACGTGCCGTGCGACGACATGGCGACGGCCTGCCCCGGCGCGGTGAGGTACCACGACCACGGCACGTCGTCCTCCGTGGCGACGGCGAGCAACGCCGCACCGGTCATCAGGAAGGTGACGACCCACACGCCTGCGTACGCGACGATGCCCGTCCGGGCGGCGTCGAGCAGCGACGAACGGTTGTGGTTGATCGAGTCGAGCAGCGTCCCTGAGCGTGGTGAGGGGTCCGGCGCGGCTGACGATGTCATGTGGGTCCTTCCAGCGGGTCACCGCATGATGTCAGTCCGAGACGCCGCTCGCTCCGGCTTTCGGAGAACCAGCTGACGCCCTGTCCGGATTCAGGCGGTTTCGGCCTTGCGCAGCACCGACTTGAGCTGCTTGCCGAGGGCGGCGGCGCCGGCGACCGGGATCAGGGAGCCGATCAGCTTGCCCTTGAACGAGTTGCCCTTGCGGGTGAGCACCACGTGCACGTCCGTGCCGCCGTCCGCTGGCGTGAGCTCGTAGCGCCAGCCGCTGCCCGGGCCCCAGAGGTTGGACTCGACCGTGTCGACCGTGACGGTGCCGGCGGCGGTGTCCCACGCGTAGTGGCTGCGCTCCCAGCCCATCGAGTTGCCCTCGGTCACGTCGGCAGTGGTGGCGCCCAGCTCGTGCACCGTGAAGTGCGCGTCGTCGATGTTCGGCCACTTGTCCGGACGATCGGGACCGAAGTCGGTCAGCAGTCCGAGCACGTCGCTCGGCGACAGTGTCGTGTGCACCGTGAACTGGGTCTTGGGCATCCTGGCTCCTTCGCAGCGTGAGACGGGGAGTCCGCCGATGCAGTAGATCCTCCCGCAGATGTGGTTGCCCGGAGGCGGATCTCAGCGAACGCCGAAACCGCGAAGCCCTTCGAGCTCCTCCTCGGCCACTTCGACGGCGTCGACCGCAGCGCGGGGCGGGCCTTGCCGGCACCAGGCGACCAGCGCCTCCACGGCGGCATCCTCGCCCTCGAAGACCGCTTCGACCGCGCCGTCCGGGCGATTCGAGACCCAGCCCGCGACGCCGTGCCGCGCCGCTTCCTGTTGGCACGACGCCCTGAAGAAGACGCCCTGGACGGTCCCTCGCACCACGACGCGTCGGCGGATCATCGGTCCAGCGTATTAGGCTCCCCGCGTGGACCGCCTCGAGCTCGTCGCCGACTGCAGCAGCTAAAGCCGGGCCAAGGTCCTATCTTGGTGACGTGACTGAGGAAGCTTTGGCTAGTTCAGTCCGCAACAAGCTCGCGAAAGCAAAAGAGTTTCTTCTTGTTGCCGGAGTGGCGCACGACCAGGCGTTCGACGCGGCTACAAGCCTCGCGGTCTCGGCTGCAGTAAATGCTTCGGACGCAATCCTGCTAATCGAAGTGGGTACCTACCCGACCGGCGGGCAGCATATGCACGCACTCACGCTGCTGCGGGAAGCAGGATACGGAAGGGCGGCTCGCCATCTCGGAGCCTGCCTCGGGCTGAAGAACAAGGCGCAGTACGCGGTGTCAGCGTGCACTCGCGGCAACGCCGACGCGGCGGTGTCCCATGCGACCCGTATTGTCGATGCAGCCGCACGTCTCGCGGATGAGAGAGGATTCTAAATATGGCGCGGTGCTTCGTAATTGGACCGATCGGAGATCGACTTGCTCCGGTCGGGTCGCCAAGCAGGCAAACATGGGAAGAAGCGCTCGCGGTCTTCGAAGACGTCATCAAGCCGGCTTGCCAGGCGAACGATCTTGATCCCATCCGTGCCGATGGTATCGCGATACCTGGCGAAATTACCGACCAGATCTTCCGCCATCTGTTCGAGGACGAAGTCGTGATTGCCGACGTTAGCGGTGGCAACGCCAATGTTATGTACGAGCTCGGGCTGAGGCATACCCGGAACCTTCTCACCGTCCAGATCGGCGAGTACGGACAGTTGCCGTTCGACGTTTCTTCAGTTCGCACGATCATGTTCTCGCGCTCCGACCGCGGATTGATCGATGCGCGCAACGAGTTGAGTCGGGCCTTGCGGGTAGGTCTTGCTGAGGGCGGGGATGCCGTCACCGCCACCAAAGTTTGGCTCGCCGCAGGCGGATTAGATCTCAGCGATTCGACCGGGGATGTCACGGAGACGGACGCTCAAGAGACCGAGCAGCAGGAGATTGATCCGCTCGACGAGGACGGTTTCATCGAGCGCATGGTGAAGATCGAGCAAGTCTTTCCCGCAATGACTGAGACAGTCGAAGGTATCGGCGAGATTCTCGAGTCGCTCGGAGATGACGCGCAAAAGATGAGCGCTGAGTTCGAACTCTTGAATGAGACGAACGCGCCCACACAGCGCCGGCTTGCGATTATGGCGCGTTATGGTGAGAGTCTGTCCGAACCCTCAGAACGCCTAACTGAGCTCACCAGTTCGTTTGTTCAGTCAATGGAAGAGGCCGACTCAACCATGAGGGGTTTGCTTCGGGATCTCACAGAGAATCCGCAATTGCTGGAGTCCAAAGATTCCCAAGAGTTCCTGTCGACCGTTGGCTCTATGGCGGCGTCTACTAGGGAAGGCATGGAGTCGCTGAATGAGTTTGGAACCTTGGTTGGTGGGCTTGGTTCGCTGAGCAAAGTCTTGCGAAAACCGGGCAAGCGCATGCAGGATGCGATCCGCTCGATGGCTAAAGCGGCCGCGGTCGTTGACGAATGGGAAGCCGGAGCGGCGAGGCTCATTTCTCGTCCACCGGCGACAGGTGGCGAGGCTCTGCCACCCGAAGGCGCTGGCACGACGCCCTGAAGAAGACGCCTTGCACGGTCCCTCGCACCACGACGCGTCGGCGGATCATCGGCCCAGCGTATTAGGCTCCCCGCGTGGACCGCCTCGAGCTCGTCGCCGACTGCAGCAGCTGCTTCGGCCTGTGCTGCGTCGCGCTCGCGTTCGAGAAGTCCGCCGACTTCCCGGTCGACAAGCGCGTGGGTGAGCCCTGCGACAACCTCGCCACAGACTTCAGCTGCCGGATCCACGCCTCGCTCCGCGAGGAGGGTTTCCGCGGCTCGTCGGTGTACGACTGCTTCGGTGCTGGTCAGCGGGTCGCTCAACAGACCTTCGGGGGTACGAGCTGGCGGGACGCTCCGGACACGTCGGCGACGATGTTTGCCGTGCTCCCCGTCATGCGGCAGCTGCACGAGATGCTCTGGTACCTGACCGAGGCGCTGACCCTGCCCGCTGCGGCGCGACTGCGTCCGGAGCTCGAGAGTGCGTACGCGGCGACCGAGGCGCTGACACGTACGAGCGCCGACGAGCTCGCAGCCCTGGACCTGGCAACCCACCGGTCGACCGTCGCTCCGTTGCTGCAGAGCACCAGTGAGCTCGTACGTTCGGGGCACGCCGGGCCCGAGAGCCGCGGCGCCGATCTCATCGGTGCCGGGCTGGCGGGTGCGAACCTGCGAGGTGCCAACCTGCGCGGTGCTCTCTTGATTGCCGCCGACCTCCGACACGCGGACCTGCGCGAGGCGGACCTGATCGGCGCCGACCTGAGGGACGCCGACCTCGCCGGAGCCGACCTGACGGGCAGTTTGTTCCTCACCCAGACCCAGGTCAGCTCCGCCAACGGCGACTCGCGCACGAAGATCCCTGACGTGCTCGTGCGACCCGGGCACTGGGCGGGGTAGGAAGGGCACATGGATGCTGTCGAGGCGCTGAAGGAGATCGGCTTCTGGCTCGAGCGCGAGCTCGCCAAGACGTACCGGGTGGAGGCGTTCCGCAAAGCCGCCGCCGCGATCGAGCACCTGTCGCCGGAACAGCTCGAGAAGCAGGTCAAGGACGGCAGCCTCAAGCGCGTCAAGGGCATCGGCGACCGTACGTTCGGCATCATCGCAGAGGCCGTGGCCGGCGACGTGCCGGCCTATCTGGCGGACCTGCGCGAGCGCGGCGCGAAGCCGCTCGCCTCGGGCGGGACCAAGCTGCGAGCCAAGCTGCGCGGCGACCTGCACAGCCACTCCAACTGGTCCGACGGCGGCTCGTCGATCCAGGAGATGGCCCGCGCGGCGGCACGGCTGGGTCGCGAGTACCAGGTCATGACGGACCACTCGCCCCGGCTGACGATCGCCAACGGGCTGAGCGAGGAACGCCTCGCGGAGCAGCTCGACGTCATCGCGGAGGTCGATGCGGAGCACGACGATCTCCGGCTGCTCAGCGGCATCGAGGTCGACATCCTGGACGACGGCGAGCTCGACCAGACCGACGAGATGCTCGGCCGCCTCGACGTCGTCGTCGCCAGCGTGCACTCCAAGCTCAAGATGGACCGCGACCTGATGACGCGACGCATGGTCAACGCGATCGCGAACCCGCACACCAACGTGCTCGGTCACTGCACCGGCCGCCTCGTGGCAGGTTCGCGGGGCGGTCGCGACCAGTCACGGTTCGATCCCGAGATCGTGTTCGCGGCGTGCGAGAAGTTCGATGTCGCGGTGGAGATCAACTCCCGGCCCGAGCGCCGCGACCCGCCGAGCCGGTTGATCCAGATCGCGCTCGACTACGGCTGCCTGTTCGCGATCAACACCGACGCGCACGCCCCGGGTCAGCTCGACTTCCTCGACTACGGCGCCGAACGGGCCGCCGCCAACAAGGTGCCGGCGTCACGCATCGTCACGACGTGGCCCGTCGAGCGCCTCCTGGAATGGTCGAACGCGAAACGCTGACCGTCAGCCGAGGACGTCGGCGAGCTCGCGGATCTCGTCAGGCGACACCTCGCGAGCCGCACGGCCGGTGACCTCGTCATAGACGTCGATCAGGGCAGCCAGGTCCTTCACCATGCGGCGAGCCCGGGCCGGCTCGTTGCCGCAGTCGGCGCGGCACTCACCGGAGGCCGCGACCACATGTGCGACGACGAGAGCCTTGGCGGCGTACGCCTCGGCGGCCTCGAGCTCGGGGGTGATGACGAACGCGAAGACCCGCGACGCGTTGAGGTGGAAGCTCGTGTGCGCGGCGTCGAGGTCGCCCGTGTGCCGCGGGTAGCTCGTCGCCGCGTCGATCGCCCGCTGCACGTCTGCGGCGTCGCCGGTCTTCTGCAGCCAGGCCTCTGCCTCGTCGATCGCACCGCTGACCCGGCTGCGTGCACCCGGCTCCAGGAGTGCCATGACCTGGCGGGCCTGTTCGATCCGGAGCCTGGCGCGCAGCTCCGGGGAGTCCTCGGTGGTGCCGAAGAGCCGGCCGATCAGCGGCACGAGCCGCGTACGGTCCCCGTCGCGCAGCAGGTCGTTGGTCGTACGTGCCTCGTGAGCCAACATCGGGTGCGTGCACTCGGGACGATCGCTCCACTCCTCGCCGGCAAGCAGCGACACGTACTCCATCACGCACGCCTCGCCGTGGTCGGCGTCGTGCGAGCCGGCGGACAGCGTCGGCAGGGCATCGGGCAGGTTCATGGTCACCCCTCCAGTGTCCCGCGTGCGTCAAGCCACCTCAGTCCATCAGCAGGGCGGCCAACGTGCCGCCGAGGTCACGGGCGGCCTCGAGATCCGCGTCGGTGACGTCGCCCATGATCTCGAGGACGTCGGCGGACTGGATCCACGACAGCGCCTGCACGATGCTCTGGACCGATCGCACGGCGCCCGTCGTGTCGTAGCGGCCGTGCACCCACAGCCCGTACGGTTTCTTGCCGCCCGCGCCGCTGCCGGCGGAGCCGTCCTCGGCGAGCGAGCCGCCGGCCTCGAGGAAGATCGTGTCGAAGAAGTGCTTGAGCGCGCCGCTCATGTAGCCGAAGTTCGCGCTCGTCCCCAGCAGGTAACCGTCGGCGGCCAGCACGTCCTCGGCGTTGGCCTCCAGCGCCGGGCGTACGACCACCTCCACACCCTCGATGGCCTCGTCGAAAGCGCCGGCCACGACGGCGTCGGCGAGCCGTTGCAGGTTCGCTGTGGGGGCGTGGTGGACGATCAGCAGCCGGGGCATGGCACGAGGTTAGTCAACCAACACGGGTCCGTCCGGAGCCAGAACCGTGGCATCGAGTAGGTTCGCCAGATCATTGGCACGCTGACCAGGGAACGAGGTGTCGCCATCGCGATCTCTGCACGCGCGCTTCAGTCGGTTCCACTTCTCCTCGCGTGCCTGGCTCTGGTGCCGATGGCCGCATGCGACGACGCCGTGGAACCGACGAGTTTCACGACGATCGCCGACGCCAAGGCACTCTCCGGCACGCGCTCGGACGTCAAGTCGGTCTTCGACGCCGCTGCCGCCTCGGCCACCGACGCCGTCGAGGGTGGCGGGATCCGCAACGGAGACCGAGTGCGGGACGTGACGTGCGGAGAGGCGTACGGCAAGGAGTTCCGCGAGCTCGAGGTCGGTGGGTCGTTCGTCACGAGCGGTGCGGAGCTCGACGACGTCGTGTCCCGGGTGCGACAAGGCTGGGACGAGCAGGGCTGGTCGGTCGAGCTCGCCGCGCCGGACCGGGTCATGTTGACTACCGAGACGTCCACCGGCGTGCGACTGACGGGGTGGGCAACGGTGCAGGAAGCGGCCAGCGATCCCGCTCTCGTTGCGATCAGCCTCAAGGTCGGCACCGGTTGCCTCAGGTTGCCGGCGTCGATCGCGGACGACCTCTGATCGCTCACGAGCCGACTGAGGCCGAATCCTCGTGGACTGCGCTGTCAGATGGAGCGTTTCCAGGAGCAGCCAGCAATCCGCCCCGTCGACCGTCGCTGCCTGCCACGATGAGTCATGCGCCGCTACGTCGCTGTCCTCGCGATGCTCGTCATGTGCGCCTCGCTGATCTGGGGCATCTGGATACTGGCGGCCGACGTGACGCCCTCCTCGGTCAAGGGCACCGAGATGACCTGCGGCAGCGTTCGGGGTGCGCTCGAGGGCAAGCCGCTCTACGGCGGTGAGATGCCCTATCCGCGGGACTGGATCGATCAGTGTCGCGACGCGGCGCAGGACCGGATCGACTGGATCGTCGTTCCCGCCGTCGCCGGACCGCTGTCAGTGCTCTACCTCGTTGGCGCTCTCCTCGTCGAAGGCCGTCGTGCCAAGGCCGAGGGACGGTCCGCGGGCGCGATATCGGCCTAGTGACGCCGCCACCGTCTGGGTGACGCGGTGTCTGCCCTAAAGTCACTGCACATGGCATCGCGTGGATCCAACAGTCAGAGTCGTGTGCGCAGGTACGTCCGGAAGCTCCTCGGCCTCCTCCCGGGACGGCGTGACGAGGCGCTGATCGGCATGCTCCGCCACGCCCGGTCGTTCGTCACGGGTCGCCCGGTCGCGCAGCCGGCGGGGGCCAGGGCCATCGCCGGCGACGTTCCCGGACGATGGCTCCGCGTCGTCGACCCGACCGCCACGGGCAGCCGGCAGCTCGAGCGCGAGGTGACCGACCCGACCGAGGCTGCAGCCGTACGGGCCGGCTGGCTCCTCGTCGACGCGCACGAGCGCCTCAGCCGCCTCGGTGCGCGACAGGTGTTCCAGCACGAGCTCGACGCCTGGCACGCGTACGCCGACGACACGATCGCCCTGCTCAACCACCACGCCAAGCCCGGCTCCATGGCGGTCCCGGAGAGCAAGATCAACCGGCTGCGCTACCGCCGCACGATGGACTTCGCCCAGCCCGGCGATCGCGTCTTCGACGTGGGATTCGGCCGGGGCTACCTGGCCGCTCAGCTCATCAAGGAGCGGGGCATCGAGGCCTATCACGGCATCGACGTCGTCCAGGGCTACCTGAAGTCGGCGCTCGAGCTGTTCGAGGCCAACGGGCTCTCCGACGCGTCGATCGACCTCGAGATCGGCGACCTCTTCGAGCTCACCCGCGAGAAGGTCGAGGGCACCGGCGCCACCTTGATGATCTGCTGCGAGGTGCTCGAGCACGTGGACGATGCCGAGCTGGCCCTGCGTACGCTCGCCGACGCGCTGCCCGACGGCGCCGACCTGCTGTTCTCCGTGCCGCTCCACGGCCGCATGGAGAGCACCTGGGGACATCTGTCGGTGTTCGACGTGGCACGCCTCAAGGAGATGCTCGACGGCGCGGGGCTCCACGCCCACCACGTCGAGCCGTTGTCGAACGCCTGGACGTTGGTCGTCGCCTCGCGCAGCCCCGAGCTGTCGCAGCGCGTACGCAACGCCAGCGGGCGCCCGCCGACGCGCGTCTCGGCGCCCCTGGTGAGCAGCCGTACGTTCCTGCGGATCGACGCGAAGGACATGACCGCACTCGGCGGCCGGACGCGCCTCGAGCCTGACGCGAAGGACGGCGACAAGGTCAGCTGCAGCATCACGGCCGAGGGCGGCGTCTCGTTCCCGGTCGACGGCCTCGAGGCCGTACGCGTGCTGTTCGACGTGCCCGAGCCCGACCAGCTCCTGCGCTTCGAGGTGACGGCGCACGAGGGTGATCGCCTGGCCGGTCAGTGGTCGTGGACGCCCAAGAAGGGTGCCCTCGTCAAGGGCGTGCAGCGATTCTCGATGCGCCCGGGGGAGAAGGGTCTCAGCTTCAACGCCGGCCCGCACCACGACATCCGGAGCGCCGACCGGGTCGAGGTACGCGTGCACGCCGTGGCCGGAGGAACGGCGACATTCGGCTTCAAGGCCGCGTTCCTGCCCTGACGTCCAGTCCGGGACATCCGCCCGGACGAGGTGAACACTCGACGACTCCGAACGGTCGATCCTGGGGGAGTTGACTGCGCATTTGACCCGATGTGCTTACCATCACATATGGAGTTCGAGACAGCTGCTCGGGCCATTCTCGCCAACATCGAGAAGGTCATCGACGGCAAGCCCGAGGCCGCAGAGGCCGCATTGGTCGTATTTCTCGCCGAAGGGCACCTCTTGATCGAGGATGTTCCGGGTGTCGGCAAGACCGTTCTCGCCAAGGCCCTCGGCCGTTCGGTGAGCTGCTCGGTGCGACGCATCCAGTTCACGCCTGACCTGTTGCCGTCCGACATCACGGGTGTCTCGGTCTACAACCAGGCCGATCGTGAGTTCGAGTTCAAGCCCGGTGCGGTGTTCGCCAACATCGTCATCGGTGACGAGATCAACCGCGCCTCGCCCAAGACCCAGTCGGCGCTCCTCGAGGCGATGGAGGAGCGGCAGGTCACGGTCGACGGCACGACGTACGTGCTGGCCAGCCCGTTCACGGTCGTCGCGACGCAGAACCCTTACGAGATGGAGGGCACGTACGCCCTGCCGGAGGCCCAGCGCGACCGCTTCATGGCCCGCATCTCGATGGGCTACCCCGACTCCGCCGCGGAGCTCGCCATGGTGCGCGGGCGCGACGCCGAGAACCCGTTCGACGGCCTGGAGTCCGTGGCGTCGATCGAGGACGTGCAGGCGATGATCGCGGCAGCCCGGGCGATCTACGTGTCGCCGGCTGTCGAGGAGTACGCGGTCAACATCACGCAGGCGACCCGCATCGATGCCGACCTGCGCCTCGGCGCCAGCCCCCGCGCGACGTTGCAGCTGGTCCGGGCCGCCAAGGCGCGGGCCGCGATCCAGGGCCGCGACTACGTGCTCCCCGACGACATCGATGCCCTTGCACCGGTCGTGCTGCCTCACCGGCTGATCCCGATGCGCGGCGCGTCGAGCGTCGAGGACGTCGTCGACCGCATCATCGCCGAGACTCCGGTCCCAGCCGGCGCCGTCCAGCCGAGCTGACCACCATGACGAGCGAGAGTTCGGCCGGCCGTCTCAGACGGGCCGCGAGCTCGGTCGTGCTCACCCGGCGCGGACTCGGGTTCCTCGTCGCCGGCGTCGTGAGCTTCGTGGCCGCGCCGATCCTGTCGCTGCCGGCACTGCTCTACGTGACGGGCCTGCTGATCGGGCTCGTGCTGTTCTCCGCCGTGTTCGTCTTCGTGGGTCACTCCCGCGTCCGCATCGAGCGCTCGTTCTCGCCGCAGGTCGTGCCCCCGGGGCAGATGGCACGCGCGAACGTACGCATCACCAACCTGTCGGTGCTGCCGTGCCTCGAGGCCAAGTGGTCCGACGTCCTGCCCCACGGCATCTCCGGTGACGCATCGGGCACCCTGCCCGCACTCGGCGGCAGCCACGGCACCGACTCGCGCGTCTCGTTCTCGTACGCACTGCAGGGCCTTCGGCGCGGGCGACATCCGATCGGGCCCCTGGGGGTCAACGTCCTGGACCCCTTCGGCCTGGTCTTCCGCCGGCACACGTTCGGCAGCCCCGAGATGCTGACGGTGCTGCCGCGATGCATCGGCCTGCGACCCATCGCGCCGCGCGGCACGAGCGAGGACGGGGCGACGCGCCCGGCGCCGCAGCACGTGGGCCTGGGCGAGGACGACGTCATCGCCCGCAACTACCTGCCCGGCGACGCGATGAAACGGCTGCACTGGAAGGCCACGGCCCACCGCGGCGAGCTCATGGTCCGCCAGGAGGAGCAGCAGCTCACACCGCGTGCGGCGGTCATCCTCGACTGCGAGCCCAACAGCCAGGGCACCGCCAAGGACCGGCAGGGCGAGTGGGAGTTCTCCTCGGTGTTCGAGTGGTGCGTCGTCGCCACCGCGTCGATCTCGGCGCACCTCGTCAGGGCCGGCTACGTCGTCGTGCTGCAGTCCAACGGCACCGAGATCGACCGGTTCATCGCCGACGGCCAGGACACGCTCGAGGACGCCATGGTCGACCTTGCCGTGATCGAGCCGGAGCCGCAGGACAACGATCGTCGGGTGGCACCGGAGCGCGCCGTGTTCATGGTTCTGGGCCGGCTCAGCGTCGAACGGGCGCAGCACTGGGCGGCGCTGATGTCGACGTCGCGGGCCGTGCTGGCCCTGGTCGCGTCCAACACGCCCGCAGAAGCGCGAGGGATCCTCGAGGACGCGCGTTGGCGGGTCGTGACCTACACCCCCAAGGACGACATCGGCGACCTGTGGACCGAGTTCGACGGGGCGCGTGCGCATGCTGCGGGCTGAGGCGTCGACGCAGCGGGCCGGCAACCGCACGGTGCGCGACACCTGGTTCGACCACGTCATCATCGGAGTGGCCTTCGCGCTGCTCCTCTCGGGCTTCCGCAGCGTCATCACCGGCAGCGACTGGTGGATCACGACCATCCTGGTGGCCACGCTGACCGGCCTGTGCTGCGCTGTGCTGCGCGCCGTCGGGCTGCGCTGGGTCGCGCCGATCGCGATCGTCGTCGAGCTGCTCGCCCTCGCGTGGATCTTCGTGCCCGGCACGCTGATCGGCATCCTGCCGACGTTCGACACCTTCCGCGAGCTGGGTCACCTGGCGTCTGCCGCGCAGGACATCATCGTCGAGGAGCAGGCGCCGGTCGCCGCGGCCAAGCCGGTCGTCCTCGTGATTGCCAGCTCGTTCGGGCTGCTCGTCATCGTCGCGGACGTCCTGCTCGAGCGACGCCACGCCGCATCGGCCATCGGGCTGTTGCTGCTCTCGGTCTTCGCGACGCCGGCGTTGATCTCCGGCGACACTCCGTCGACGTGGCTGTTCGTGGTGGTCGCCGCCCTGTGGCTGGTGATCCTGCGCTCCCGCACAGCCCTGAGCGGATCGCTCGCCCGCAGGCAACGTGGTCCGGCCCTCGTCCTCGCCACGGCGGCGCTCGCGGCGTCGATCGCGTTCCCGTTGGTCTCACCTGATGTCAGCGCCGTCGCGACATCGTGGGGGAAGCCGCCTCCGGCCGTGTTCGGCCGCGGCATCAACCCCATGCTCGAGCTCGGCCAGAACCTCCGCCGCAACGGCACCACGACCGCGTTGAGCTACACGACGGGTCTTCCGCAGGCGCCCTATCTCAAGGTCGCCACGTTGCGGAACTTCACCGGCAAGACGTGGAAGCCCGGCACCAACCAGCAGTTCGGCGCTCCCGAAGGGCAAGAGGCGATCAAGGCCATCGGCATCAAGGTCGAGAAGGAGTCGACGACCATCACGATCCGGAACCTCAAGACCACGATGCTCCCCGTGCCCTACCCGATGGACAAGGTCACCGGCCTCAAGGGCAAGTGGCTGCCGGGGTTCGGGCTCACGATGACGTCGCCCGACGACGACACCCGCGGCCAGAAGTACTCCGTCACGAGCCTCGACATCCAGCCGACCGCCACCCAGATGCGCGCCATCACCACGAGCCCGCGCGACCTGCTCCTCCAGGAGGAGACCAAGCTTCCCGCCAAGACGCCCGCGATCATCGAGCGGACCGCGCGCAAGGTCACTGAGGGCGCCACGAACGAGTACGACCAGGCGGTCGCCCTGCAGGACTATCTCCGCAACGACGGTGGCTTCGCCTACTCCGAGACCGCGCCCGTCGCCGATGGCTATGACGGCAACGGCGTCGACGTCATCGCGAAGTTCCTCGAGAAGAGGTCCGGCTACTGCGTGCACTTCTCGTCGGCGATGGCGGTCATGGCCCGGACGCTGGGCATTCCGTCACGCATCGCCGTCGGCTACGCGCCGGGCAGCGTCGTCGGCATCAAGGACGGCCAGAACCAGTACGAGGCGACGTCGGACGACCTGCACGCGTGGACCGAGATCTACTTCGCGGGCATCGGCTGGGTCAGCTTCGAGCCGACGCCCGGTGTCGGCTCGGCGACGTCGTTCAAGGAGCCGGGCTCGACGACGACGGACACCGACGAGGGCGATGTCGCCAACGCGCCGCGCCGTTCGGTGCGTGAGGAGGCCAACAGCGTCGACAGCACGGCGGCGAGCTCCTCGGCGACGTCCAAGACCGCTCCCCGGACCGCGCTCATCACGTTCGCCGCGCTGCTCCTGCTCGTCGGCATCCCGGCACTCCTGCGGTGGGCGCGCCGCCGCTGGCGTCTCAGCCGGGCCGGTTCCTCGGTCGAACCACTGTGGCGCGAGCTCGAGGACACCGCACGCGACTTCGGCATGCCGTTCTCGCCGACCGACACGCCACGCGGCTTCGCGACCCGCCTCGGCGGGCGTGACGGCATCGACCACGACGCCCTCAACCGGTTGCTCAAGCGGGTCGAGCGGGCGCGATTCGCCCGAACCGCGCTCCAGGACGGCGACGGCGCCGACGACCTGAGGGCGATCATCGGCTCGCTTGCCACCGGGGCGTCCCGCGGCGAACGCTGGCGCGCGATCGCACTGCCGCGCTCGTTGGCAGGCCGCAGGGCGTACATCCCGGACGGCCCGCTGCAGCCGGTGTCAACGCTCGGGTAGCGGGGGAGTGCCGGTGCCGAAGGGGTTGCCGCCGAGGGACTCGCGGCCGTGCGGTGTCAGCCAGACCTCCGGCTCGGGACCCTTGGGCACGATGCCGGTCGGATTGATGTCGGAGTGCACCACGTAGTAGTGCGTCTTGATCTGGTCGAAGTCGATCGTCTCGCCGAAGCCGGGCGTCTGGAACAGGTCGCGCGCGTACGCCCAGAGCACCGGCATCTCGGTCAGCTTCTGCCGATTGCACTTGAAGTGGCCGTGATAGACCGCGTCGAACCGTGCCAGGGTCGTGAAGAGGCGCACGTCGGCCTCGGTGATCGTGTCGCCCATGAGGTATCGCCGACCCGCCAGCCGTTCCTCGAGCCAGTCGAGCGCGGTGAACAGTCGGTCGTACGCCGCCTCGTACTCGGCCTGTGAACCGGCGAAGCCGCAGCGGTAGACGCCGTTGTTGACCTCGGTGAAGATCCGCTGCATGACCTCCTCCATCTCGTCGCGGACGGCCTCGGGCCACAGGTCGGGCGCGCCCTCGCGGTGGAGCTCGGTCCACTCGGTCGCGAAGTCGTGGGTGATCCACGGGAAGTCGTTGGTCACGACCCGGCCCGTCGGCACGTCGACGATCGCCGGGACCGTGATGCCGCGCGGATAGTCGGGGTAGCGCTTGAAGAACGCCTGCTGCAGGCGCTCGATGCCGAGCACGGGGTCCACGCCGCCGGGGTCCAGGTCGAACGTCCAGCTGCGCTCGTCATGCGTCGGTCCGCAGTAGCCGATCGAGATCGCGTCCTCGAGCCCCAGCAGCCGGCGCACGATGATCGCCCGGTTGGCCCATGGGCAGGCCCGGGCCACGATCAGCCGGTAGCGGCCGGCCTCGACGGGCCAGCCATCCGCCGCGTCGCGGGTGATCCGGTCGGGGATGTAGTTCATGTCGCGGTCGTAGCCCTTGCCGGGCTCGACGTAGGACGCGACCGAGCGGTCGGAGGATTGTTCGTGGAGGGACTCAGCCATGCTGTTAAAGTAGCCCTCATGCGGTTCCAGAGCCTGCTCCTTCTCTGCCGCGTCGAGGTCCTCTAGGTCGGACCCCTCGGCGCGGAGTTTGTCACGCACCGGCCGCCAGCCCAGACAAACCGCATTTGCCAGGAGTTCACCATGTCCGACCCCCGCTTCACCACCCAGAAGCCCAGCGGTATGCCCTTCGAGCGCTACCGCGCCTTCCAGCCCATCGAGCTGCCCGACCGCACCTGGCCGGGGAACGTCATCACCGCCCCGCCGCGCTGGCTCTCGACCGATCTGCGCGACGGCAACCAGGCGTTGATCGACCCGATGACGCCGGCCCGCAAGCTCAAGATGTTCGACCTGCTGGTCCGCATGGGCTACAAGGAGATCGAGGTCGGCTTCCCGTCGGCCAGCGAGACCGACTTCGCGTTCGTGCGTCACCTGATCGAGGGCGACCTCGTGCCGGAGGACGTCACGATCTCGGTCCTGACGCAGGCCCGCGAGGACCTGATCGAGCGCACCGTGCAGTCGCTGGTCGGCGTCCCGCACGCCAACATCCACCTCTACAACGCCATCGCGCCGTTGTTCCGCCGCGTCGTGTTCCACGCCGGCAAGGACGAGGTACGCGCGATCGCGACGCGCGGCACCGAGCTGGTCATGAAGTATGCCGAGGGCTACCTCGACAAGACCGTCATCGGCTACGAGTACTCGCCGGAGATCTTCACCGGCTCCGAGATGCCGTTCGCCGTCGAGGTGTGCGAGGCGGTCTCCGACGTCTGGCAGCCCGAGGACGGTCGCGAGATCATCCTCAACCTGCCGGCGACGGTCGAGATGGCCACGCCCAACGTCTATGCGGACCAGATCGAGTGGTTCACCCGCCAGCTGACCCGCCGCGAGCACACGTGCGTCTCGCTGCACCCGCACAATGACCGGGGCACCGCGGTCGCCGCCACCGAGCTCGCCATGATGGCCGGCGCCGACCGCGTCGAGGGTTGCCTGTTCGGCCACGGCGAGCGCACCGGCAACGTGGACCTGGTGACGCTCGGCATGAACATGTTCAGCCAGGGCATCGACCCGCAGATCAACTTCTCCGACATCGACGAGATCCGCCGCACGGTCGAGTACTGCACGGGGCTGCCGGTCCACCCGCGTCATCCCTACGCCGGCGACCTGGTCTACACGGCGTTCTCGGGATCGCACCAGGACGCGATCAAGAAGGGGCTGGAGGACCTCGACGTACGCGCTGCTGAGCAGGGCATCCCGGTCTCGGAGATCGCCTGGGAGGCGCCCTACCTGCCGATCGACCCGCACGACGTCGGTCGCTCGTACGAGGCCGTCATTCGCGTCAACAGCCAGTCCGGCAAGGGCGGGGTGGCCTACATCCTGCGGTCCGAGCACCAGCTCGACCTGCCGCGACGCCTGCAGATCGAGTTCAGCCGCGTCGTGCAGGGCTTGACCGAGGGCGAGGCCGGCGAGATCGAGCCGGCCGCGATCTGGGCAGCGTTCCGTGCCGAGTACCTCGACCGCGCCGAGCCGTACGCCCTTGAGACCTATCGGTCGGTGACCGCCACTGACGGGGGAGACGAGCAGGTCGTCGACCTCCGCGTGCGTGGTCAGGTGCAGGAGTTCAAGGGCCAGGGCAACGGACCCGTCGCCGCGTTCGTCGACGGCATGCACCACGCCGGCGCCGACATCCGGGTGCTCGACTACTCCGAGCACGCGCTGTCGTCCGGCGGCGACGCGCTCGCCGCCGCCTACGTCGAGTGCGAGATCGCCGGCGAGATCGTGTGGGGCGTCGGCATCGACGCCAACATCGTCACGGCGTCGCTGCGGGCCGTCGTGTCGGCCGCCAACCGCGCGGCCGCTCAGACGATCCCGGGCTGACCGCGGTGTCCTGCCGCCGGTTCACTCCGGCGGCAGGACCCACCCGAGGGCGTGGTCGACGGCCCGGTTCCACTGCGCCGACTCGCGCTTGCGCACCTTGGCATCCATCTGCGGCCGCCACACGGCGGCGACGTGCCGGTGGTGGCTGAGCGTCGCCAGGTCGGACCAGTAGCCGACCGTGAGCCCTGCGGCGTACGCGGCGCCGAGGCAGACGGTCTCCGAGACGAGGGGCCGCTCGACCGACGCGTCGAGCACGTCGCTCAGCATCTGCATCAGCAGGTGGTTCGACGTCATGCCGCCGTCGACCCGCAGGGTCTCCAACGTCAGGCCGAGGTCGCGCCGGATCGCCTCGACGACCTCCCAGGTCTGCCACGCGGTGGCCTCGAGCACGGCGCGTGCGAGGTGCGCCTTGGTGACGAACGAGGTGAGGCCGACGATCACCCCGCGAGCGTCCTGGTCCCACCGAGGGGCGTACAGCCCGGAGAATGCCGGCACGATGTAGCACCCGCCGTTGTGGTCCACCGAGCGCGCGAGCGTCTCGATCTGCGGCGCTGTCGGGATGATCTCGAGGGCGTCCCGCAACCACTGGACGAGGGATCCGGCCATCGCGATCGAGCCCTCGACGGCATAGACCGGGGCGTCGTCGCCGAGCGCGTACGCGACGGTCGGCAGCACGGACGGACCGGGTGTGGGCCGCTCGGGGCCGGTGTTGATCAGCAGGAACGCGCCGGTGCCGTACGTGCACTTGGCATCTCCGGGCTCGAAGCAGGTCTGGCCGAACAGTGCTGCCTGCTGGTCGCCCAGTGCCCCGGCGATCGGCACACCCTGCAGTGGCGCGACGCACGTGCCGTAGATCTCTGCGTTGGAGCGGATGCTCGGCAGCCCGGCTCGGGGGATGTCGAGCAGGTCGAGCATCGTGTCGTCCCACTGGCCGGTCGAGAGGTCCATCAGCATCGTGCGGCTGGCGTTCGTCACGTCCGTGACGTGCACCCCGCCGTCGAGACCACCGGTGAGGTTCCAGATCAGCCAGCTCTCCATCGTGCCGAACAGCAGCTCGCCGGCCTCGGCCCGCTGGCGCAGCCCGCGCCGGTGGTCGAGGAGCCAGCGGAGCCGAGGGCCGGCGAAGTAGGTGCGCGGTTGCAGCCCGGTCACCGCCATGACCTTGTCGGTCGCGCCCTTGGCGACCAGGTCGTCGACGATGTCTGACGTACGTGTGTCCTGCCACGTGATCGCCGGCGCGACGGATCGCCCGGTCGTGCGGTCCCAGACCACCGTGGTCTCGCGCTGGTTGGCGATGCCGAGGGCCGCGACCTGCCGGTGGTGGAGCCCCGCCTGCGCCAGGGCCTCGGGGACGAGACGCTGCACGTGCCGCCAGATCTCGTCGGCGTCCTGCTCGGCCCACCCCGGGCGGGGGAACGTCTGGTGGTGCTCGCGCTGGGCCAGCGAACGGGTCCGCCCCTGCCGGTCGAAGATCATGCACCGCGTCGACGTCGTGCCTTGGTCGATCGCGGCGATGACGGTCTCGTTCACGCGTGCAGCCCGAGGGAGCGGGAGATCGAGGCGGCCGTGTCGACCGTCGCGCGGATGATCGTGTCGAGCGGTGGGCCGGCGTGGCGGAACACCTTCTCGACCGGCCCGGTCACCGCCAGCGCGCCGACCCCGATGCCGCCGTAGCCACGCAGGGGCACGGCGAGGGCCCCGATCCCGGGTATGAGCTCGCTGCCCTCGGACGACCAGCCGCGTGCACGGATGCGGTGCAGCTCGGCGTCCAGCGCCGCACGGCTGACCAGGGTCCGCGGGGTGTAGCGCTCCAGAGCCCGGGGACTCGACGGCGTGCCGGCGACGAACCCGAGCATGATCTTGCCCAGGGCGCTGGCGTGGAACGGCAGCACCTCGCCGATGCGCAGCTGCTGCAACGAGCCGCCCGGCCGGAAGACGTGGTGCACGATGCGGGCGCCCTCGGGATCGGGGAAGCCGATGTGCACCTCGAGGCGGGTGCGCGATGCCAGCGCGTCCGACCAGTTCATCGCGTGCGAGCGCAGGTCGTTGGGGTCCAGCCCCGACTCGTGGAGGTTGCGGATGCCGTCGCCGAGCGAGTAGTCGGACGTGACCCGGTCCTGGTGGACGAACCCCACGTCGCGCAGCGTGCGGACGAGTCCGAAGATCGTGGGTTTGGGCAGGTCAAGGGCGTCGGCGATCTCGGAGAGACGCAGCGGACGACCCGCCCCGCCGAGGATCCGAAGCACCGCGGCCGCACGCTCGACAGATTGGATGGCCCCCGGCACATCAGTGACGTTAGCGCGCACATGGTGAGGCGCCAGACCACCCGTTCGACGATGTCGAACGCTCGACCTTGAGCCACCTCATACCCGGTCCTAGCGTCGCTCGAGGCGGCACGAGCCGCCCAGACAGTGGGGGGTACGACGACATGAAGAAGAACACTCTTTGGGGTGAGATCTCGGCCGAGCTGCTCGGCACGATGGTCCTCATCCTGTTCGGCACCGGTGTCGTGGCGCAGGTCGTCACGGGCGACGGCGCCGCAGGCGACCACGACTCGATCGCCTGGGCCTGGGGCATCGGCGTGACGCTCGGCGTCTACGTCGCGGCGCGCATCTCGGGGGCGCACCTCAACCCCGCCGTCACGATCGCCCTCGCGGCGTTCAAGGGCTTCGAGTGGCGCAAGGTCGCGCCGTACATCGCGGCACAGGTCGCCGGTGCGTTCCTCGCCGCGCTGATCATCCGGGCGACGTACGCCGACCTGATCGACAAGCTCGATCCCCACCACACGTACGACACGCAGGGCATCTTCTCGACGTCGCCGACCGCCGGTGTGTCGATCCCGTCGGCGTTCCTCGACCAGGTCGTCGGCACGGCGATCCTCGTCTTCGTGATCTTCGCCCTGACGACGGCCACCAACAACCCGCCGATGGCCAACATCGGCCCGGTCGTCGTCGGCCTCCTCGTCGTCGCACTCGGCATGGCCTTCGGCGGCAACGCCGGCTACGCCATCAACCCGGCACGTGACTTCGGCCCGCGCCTGGCCTCGTGGATCACCGGCTACGGCGACGCGTGGTGGAGCACGAGCGGCAGCCACCCGCTCTACTTCTGGCTGCCGATCGTGGCGCCCATCCTCGGCGGACTGATCGGCGGTGCCATGTTCAAGTACCTCATCGAGCGCCACCTGCCCGACGAGCCGGAGGAGATCACGGTCTCCGAGCCGGTGCCCGAGCCGGCCCGTTCGGTCGCCCGCGAGGACGCGGACAGCCTCGTATGACCGCGCTCGCTCAGGACCACACCCACTCCATCGAAAGGGGCCACCATGGCTGAATACGTAGGATCCATCGACCAGGGCACGACCAGCACTCGCTTCATGATCTTCGACCACAGCGGCAACGAGGTGGCTCGCCACCAGCTCGAGCACGACCAGATCATGCCGCAGGCCGGCTGGGTCGAGCACAACCCGGCGGAGATCTGGGAGCGTACGTCCGCCGTCATCCAGACGGCGCTCACCAAGGCCGGGCTCGGCGCCGAGGACCTCGCGGCGCTCGGCATCACCAACCAGCGCGAGACGACGGTCGTCTGGAACAAGAACACCGGCCGGCCCTACTACAACGCGATCGTGTGGCAGGACACGCGTACCGACCGCATCGCCAGTGCGCTCGACCGCGACGAGCGCGGCGACATCATCCGGCGCAAGGCCGGGCTGCCCCCGGCCACGTACTTCTCCGGCGGCAAGATCCAGTGGATCCTCGAGAACGTCGAGGGTGTCCGCGAGGCGGCCGAGAAGGGTGAGGCGATCTTCGGCAACACCGACAGCTGGGTCATCTGGAACCTCACGGGTGGCCGCAACGGCGGCGTCCACGTCACGGACCCGACCAACGCCAGCCGCACGATGCTGATGGACCTCGAGACCCTCGAGTGGGACGACGAGCTGCTCGGCTTCTTCGACATTCCGCGGGCCATGCTGCCGGAGATCAAGCCGTCGTCGACCAAGGAGCCGTACGGCCTGACGCTCGAGAGCGGGCCCTTCGGCGGCGAGGTGCCGATCACCGGCATCCTCGGCGACCAGCAGGCGGCCACCGTCGGCCAGGTCTGCTTCGCCCCTGGCGAGGCCAAGAACACGTACGGCACTGGCAACTTCATGCTGCTCAACACCGGCACCGAGCTCGTCCGCAGCAACGCGGGACTGCTCTCGACGGTCTGCTACCAGTTCGGCGACGACAAGCCTGTGTACGCCCTCGAAGGGTCGATCGCGGTGACCGGGTCGGCCGTGCAGTGGCTGCGCGACCAGCTCGGCATCATCTCCGGCGCCGCGCAGTCCGAGTCGCTCGCCAGCCAGGTCGAGGACAACGGTGGCGTGTACTTCGTGCCGGCGTTCTCGGGACTCTTCGCACCGTACTGGCGGTCCGACGCCCGTGGGGCGATCGTCGGCCTGTCGCGCTTCAACACCAACGCCCACCTGGCGCGGGCGACCCTCGAGGCGATCTGCTACCAGTCCCGCGACGTCGCCGAGGCGATGGAGAAGGACTCCGGCGTCGTCCTGGAGGTGCTCAAGGTCGACGGCGGCGTCACGGCCAACGAGCTGTGCATGCAGATCCAGTCCGACGTCCTCGGCGTCACGGTCAGCCGACCGGTCGTCGCAGAGACGACGGCGCTCGGTGCCGCGTACGCAGCGGGCCTCGCAGTCGGCTTCTGGAGCTCGACCGACGAGCTGCGCGAGAACTGGAACGAGTCGAAGCGGTGGGAGCCGCAGTGGGACGACGAGCAGCGCGAGACCGGGTACGGCCAGTGGAAGAAGGCCGTCACCCGGACCCTCGACTGGGTCGACGTCAGCTAGTCGCAGCACCGCCGATCACCACGACATCGAGAGGTACGAGCATGAGGTCAGCACCCCTGTCCCCGCAGTCCCGCGAGGACGCACTCGAGGCGATGGCCGCCACGACCCTCGATGTCCTGGTGATCGGTGGTGGCGTCGTCGGGGGAGGAGCAGCACTCGACGCCGCCACGCGTGGCCTGACGGTCGGCCTCGTCGAGGCCCGTGACCTGGCGTCCGGCACGTCCAGCCGGTCCAGCAAGCTCATGCACGGTGGACTGCGCTATCTCGAGATGCTCGACTTCCGGCTCGTGGCGGAGGCGCTCAAGGAGCGCGGGCTGCACCTGCAGCGGCTGGCGCCCCACCTGGTCCGGGAGGTCCCGTTCCTCTATCCGCTGCAGCACCGGGCGTGGGAACGCGTCTACGCCGGTGCCGGTGTCGCGCTGTACGACGCGATGAGCAAGGCCTCGGGCTACGGAGCGGGCGTCCCGCTGCACCGGCACCTGACGCGACGCGGCGCGCGGGCCATCGCCCCGTCGTTGCGCAAGGACGCCCTCGTCGGGGCGCTGCAGTACTACGACGCCCAGGTCGACGATGCCCGCCACACGATGTTCCTGTCGCGCACCGCGGCGGCGTACGGGGCGCACGTGGCCACACGCGCCAGGGTCATGTCGCTGGTCAAGGAGGGCGGCCGGGTGGTCGGGGCGGAGGTGCGCGACCTCGAGTCGGGCCGCACCATCACCGTCCGGGCACGGCAGGTCGTCAACGCGACCGGTGTCTGGACCGACGAGACGCAAGCCTTCGCGGGGGAGCGCGGCCAGTTCCACGTGCGCGCCAGCAAGGGCGTCCACCTCGTGGTGCCCCGCGATCGCATCCGCAGCGACTCGGGCCTGATCCTGCGCACCGAGAAGTCGGTCCTCTTCGTGATCCCGTGGGGCCGCCACTGGATCATCGGCACGACCGACACCGACTGGTCGCTGTCGAAAGACCACCCAGCCGCGAGCCGCAGCGACATCGACTACCTGCTCGAGCACGTCAATAAGGTCCTCGTCGAGCCGCTCACTCACGACGACGTGGTGGGTGTCTACGCCGGGTTGCGGCCCCTCCTGCGTGGTGAGGACGAGGCGACCAGCAAGCTGTCCCGCGAGCACGCGATCGGGCATGCCGCGCCTGGGCTCATCGTGGTGGCGGGCGGGAAGTACACGACGTACCGGATCATGGCCAAGGACGTCATCGACGAGGTGGCCCACGCGCTGGAGGGACAGCTCGACCGTCGCGTGCCGCCGTCGACCACGGAGCACGTCCCCCTGCTCGGCGCCGAGGGCTGGGATGCCGTGTCCAACCAGCGGCAGCTCCTCGCGCGGGACTCCGGGCTCCACGACGAGCGGATCGTCCACCTGCTCGGCCGCTACGGGTCCTTGATCCACGAGCTCCTGGCGCTCGTCGCCGAGGACCCGGACCTGGGCCTGCCGCTCGACGGCGCGCCGGACTACCTGCGCGTCGAGGTCGTCTACGCCGCCACGCACGAGGGGGCGCGCCACCTCGACGACGTGCTCACCCGGCGTACGCGCATCTCGTTCGAGGAGTTCGACCGCGGCGTGACGGCGGCGCCGATGGTCGCGGACCTGATGGCGCGAGTCCTCGGCTGGGACGAGTCACAGCGGGCCAACGAGGTCGACCACTACGTCAAGCGGGTCGAGGCCGAGCGCGAGAGCCAGACCATGCCGGACGACGACACCGCCGACGCGGCGCGCAAGGGTGCTGCGGACGTCGTGCCCGTGACCGTTGCGGGCTAGGCGGTCCTGTCGCGGCGCTGGTCGATCACCAGGGTGATCAGGGCCAGTGCCGCAAGGCCGGCCACCGCGGCGGAGAACGACGTGCCGGCAGACGTCAGTCCCCAGTGCTGGGCGGCGACGCCCTCGCCGATCACCGGCAGTGAGATCGCCACGTACGCGACGACGAAGAATGCCGAGGTCACTCCGGCCCGCTCATGGGGGTCGACCTTGGCCAGCACCGACGCGAGACCCTTGCTGAACGAGAGCCCTTGCCCGGAGCCGGCGGCGACGGCCGCGAGCACGATGAGCGGCACCGACTCCGTCTGCAGGCCCCAGACGAGGACGAGCATGCCAACCACCAGGAGCGCGCAACCGGCGTTGACCGCGTGCGTCGTCGAGACGCCCTTGAGCACGACCTGCGCGACGACCGAGGCGCCGAACACCGTGAACACGACGAGCCCCTCGAACGCCGGGCTCGGGTCGGTCAGCGCCTGGGCGACGAACCGGGGCGAGACCGCCACGAACAGCCCCATGACGGCGAACCCGGCGAAGCTCGCGGTACCGGCGGCGACGAACGTCGTACGCACCTTGGCAGGGACCGCGAGCCGCTGGAAGGACGGGCGTGCACCCGCCACCACGTCAACCGTCTCGGCGACCCACCACACGAGGGCGACGGCGATCAGCGAGAGGCCGAGGTGGACGAGGAACGCGAGGTGCACGTCCCACGGGAGCCAGTCGACGAACGCGCCCGCGACGAGCGGTCCGAGTCCCAGCCCGCCGATGTTGGCAGCCGTCGCCAGCAGCGCCGCGCGGGATCGCCAGCTGGCGGGGGCTGCCTCGACGACAGCGGCCGTGGCGGTGCCGACGAAGATCCCGGCGGACAGTCCCGAGAGGACGCGGCCGGCGAGCAGCGCGCCGGTGTTGCCGGCGAGCAGGAAGACCACGTCGCTGGCGATCGCCAGCGCCAGCCCGGCCAGCAACAGGGGACGACGGCCGAGGGCATCGGACCACCGGCCGAACGCGAGCAGCGCGGCCAGGACGCCGAAGGCGTACGTCGCGAAGATCACCGTCGACATCGTGATCGAGAAGCCGAAGCGCCCCTGGTAGATGACGTACATCGGCGTGGGCAGGGTCGTGCCCATCATCGTGACCGCGAACGCGTACGCCAGAGCCGCGAACGCGCGACCACCGCTGAGGGACGTCATGACCGAGGTCAACCAACGACGTCGGCGACGCCTTCCCGACGTGCTCTGAATCACTGCACCGGCCGGTACAGTAAATGGCCCACGCACGCGATACGCTCGGGGGGACGCCGACCACCCTCGGCGCAGTGTTCCGCCGGTGTGAGATCCACCCCGGTCGTGAGGAGGATTCGTGGCGCGCATCATCAACCAGGTCGCGGTGTTCGGGCTCGGCAAGGTCGGCGAGCTCGTCGCCGTCATGCTGGGCGAGTCGGGTTTCAAGGTCATCGGCTACGACTCGGCACCCCGTGACGACCTCGGGTTCGAGGTCAAGCCGCTCGACGTGCAGGACACTGCCGGGCTGCGGGAGTCGCTGCGAGGCGTCGACGCCGTCGTGTCGTGCCTGCCCTATCACCTCAACATCGACGTCGCCGAGGCCGCGTACGACGCCGGCACCCACTACTTCGACCTGACCGAGGACGTCCCCACGACCAACCGGGTCATCGAGCTCGCCGCCGAGAAGCCTGGTGCCGCGTTCGCCCCGCAGTGCGGCCTCGCTCCGGGACTGATCGGCATCATCGGCGCCTCGATCGCCAAGACGTTCGACGAGATCCGCTCGATCGAGCTCAAGGTCGGCGCGCTGCCGCAGAACCCGACCGGCCTGCTCGGCTACGCCATCAACTGGTCGCCGGAGGGCGTCGTCAACGAGTACCTCAACGACTGCGAGGTGCTGCGCTCCGGCAACCGGCAGATGGTGCCGGCGATGACCGAGAAGGAGCGGGTGTTCATCGGTGGCATCGAGCTCGAGGCCGCGTTGACGTCCGGCGGTCTCGGCACGATGTGCGAGACGTACGAAGGCCGCGTGCACCGCCTCGACTACAAGACCCTCCGCTATCCGGGCCACTTCGACCAGATGCACTTCCTGTTCGACGAGCTCAACCTCCGCGAGCAGCGCGACCTCGTCGGCAAGATGCTGGTCGACTCCAAGCCCCCGGTCAGCGACGACGTCGTGTTCATCCACGCAGCCGTCGAGGGCGTCAAGAACGGTCACCCGTTCCGTGAGAACCACGTGCGCGCCTACAAGCCGCTCGACATCTCCGGCCGCATGTGGCGCGCGATCTCGTGGACGACGGCCGCCTCGGCGGTCAGCGTCGTCGAGCTCGTCGCCGATGGCACGCTGCCGCACACTGGATTCATCAAGCAGGAGGACATCACGCTCGAGCAGCTGTTCTCCACACAAGCCGGGCGTCATTTCGCCGAGCAGGGAGAGGTCTGACATGACCGACATCGCCACACGTACGCAGGACATCCTCGACCGCCTCGGCGCGGGCAACCCGTTCGTCGCCGACGGCGACCTGGTGTGCCGGTCGCCGATCGACGGCGGCGAGATCGGCCGGCTCCGGTCGCACACCGCCGACGAGGCGGCCGACGTGATCGGTCGCGCCCAGGCAGCCTTCGAGCAGTGGCGCAGCGTCCCCGCGCCCGTACGCGGCCAGTTCGTCCGCGAGCTCGGTGAGCTGCTGCGCGAGCACAAGGACGATCTCGGTGCCCTGGTCTCGATCGAGGCCGGCAAGATCGTGTCCGAGGGCCTCGGTGAGGTCCAGGAGATGATCGACATCTGTGACCTGGCCGTCGGCCTGTCGCGCCAGCTGCACGGCCTGACGATCGCCACGGAGCGTCCGGGCCACCGCATGATGGAGCAGTGGCACCCTCTGGGCGTCGTCGGCGTCATCTCGGCCTTCAACTTCCCGGTCGCCGTCTGGTCCTGGAACGCCGCTCTCGCATTCGTGTGCGGCGACGCCGTGGTGTGGAAGCCGTCGGAGAAGACGTTGCTCACCGCCCTCGGCTGCCAGGCTCTGGCTGCCGAGGCCGCTCGTCGTGCGGGTGTGCCCGAGGGCCTGTCGGCCGTGCTGCTGGGCGACTACCGCATCGGTGAGGTGCTGGTCGACGACCCGCGCGTGCCGCTCGTCTCGGCGACCGGCTCGACGCGCATGGGCAAGCAGGTCGCGCCCCGCGTCGCGGCCCGACTCGGACGTACGCTCCTGGAGCTCGGCGGCAACAACGCCGCGATCGTCGCCCCGTCGGCCGATCTCGACCTGGCCGTCCGCGGCATCGTGTTCTCCGCCGTCGGCACCGCCGGCCAGCGCTGCACGTCGTTGCGACGCATCATCGTCCACGAGTCGATCAAGGACGACCTCGTCGCGCGCCTCAAGGCGGCCTACGAGACGTTGCCGATCGGCTCGCCGCTGGAGGCGTCCACGCTGGTCGGACCACTCGTCGACAAGCCCGCGTTCGACGCGTTCGGCGCCGCCGTCGAGCAGGCCACGGCCGATGGTGGCGAGCTCGTCACCGGTGGCACCGCGGCCGACGTCGAGGGTGGCGGGCACTACGTCCACCCCGCGATCATCGACATGCCCAAGCAGACCGAGATCGTCAAGGCCGAGACGTTCGCCCCGCTGCTCTACGTCCTGACCTACACCGACCTCGACGAGGCGTTCGCGCTGCACAACGAGGTCGCCCAGGGCCTGTCGTCGTCGATCTTCACGCTCAACGTCCGCGAGGCCGAGCAGTTCATGTCGGTCGTCGGCTCGGACTGTGGCATCGCCAACGTCAACATCGGCCCCTCGGGTGCCGAGATCGGTGGCGCGTTCGGCGGCGAGAAGGAGACCGGCGGCGGGCGTGAGTCCGGCTCCGACGCCTGGCGCGCCTACATGCGCCGGTCGACCAACACGGTCAACTACTCGACCGAGCTCCCGCTCGCGCAGGGCGTCGAGTTCGTCTAGGCCCAGATCGCCGGAGCCACCTGATCGCGTGGCTCCGGCGGCAGGCGCTCGGCGACGCCGTCGGCGAATCGCCGCGCGGTCCACGCCGCGGCGGCCGCGTCGGCGACATCGTCCGGAGCGGCACCGCGTACGCGCGCGGTCGGCACGACGATGCCTTCCCGCTCCAGCAGGCGGCGGCGAAGGGCGGCGCCGGCGGGCGTCCGCTTGGGCTCCAGCACGACTGTGCCGTTCTTCGCGGCGAAGCAGACCTCCGGGTGCACCTCGATGACCGGCACGCCCGGCTCGGTCGCCAGCCAGTCGTGCACGTCGGCGATCTTGGGCAGGATGCCGAAGGCCTGCCGGCTGAGCCCCTTGCCGAGCGCCGCCCGGTTGGCGGCGTTGGCCTCGTCGTACGTCTCGGCGCGCAACGCGCTCGGCGCCGGCGAGCTGAACACGGTCGACGCCCGCCCGGGCAGGCGCCGGCGGGCGTACGCCTCGGGCGCCCGGTCACCGTCGGACGACAGGCCGATGGGCGTGTCGATCGCCACGACCTCGATCGGGAACCGGCGCATCGCCTGGAGGACCAGCTGCTCGATGTCGAGCGCGACGAACGTGCTGACCTCGTCGCCCCATGCCACGCCGACCCAGCCCACGGAGCACCCGTCAACGCCCAGCACCGTCATGGGCCGATCCTTGCACTGGCAACTGTCGGTGCCGCGCGAGAGGGTGGCGTGATGACCAGAGAATTCCAAGTCACGTTCGACTGCGCCGACCCGGCCGCGCAGGCCGGGTTCTGGGCCGAGGTGCTCGGCTATCAGCTGGAGGCGCCTCCCGAGGGCTTCGAGACCTGGCCCGACGCGCTCAAGGCGTTCGGCGTGCCCGAGGACCAGTGGAACTCCAGGTCCGCCCTGCGACCGGTCGACGGCGACGGTCCGCGGATCTTCTTCCAGCGCGTGCCCGAGGGCAAGACCGTCAAGAACCGCGTGCACCTCGACGTACGCGTCGCGCCCGGGCTGACCGGCGACGAGCGGATGGCCGCGTTCGAGGCCGAGGCCACCCGGCTGGAGGCCCTCGGAGCGACCCGCGCTTATCGCGTCGACCCGGAGCCGCCCTTGGAGAGCGGATTCATCACGATGCGCGATCCCGAGGGCAACGAGTTCTGCCTCGACTAGCGCGTCCGGTTCTCCTTGCGCCACATGAGCTTGAGCCCCGACCAGTCGGTGTCGATCGCGGCGACCTTCACGTCGACCAGGCCGAGCTCGAGCGCACCGTCGCGGATCGCGTTCTCGGTGACGTCGCTGACATGCCCGGCTGCCTTGCGCGGCCAGGCGACCCAGAGCGATCCGGCGGGGAAGATCCACTCGCCCCACGCGGGCAGCTGGTCGAGCTCGGCTGCGGAGCGTACGAACACCACCGCGACGTCCGTCGGCCCTCCGGCGACGAGCTCGACGTCATCGAGCGGCTCCGCGAACGCCCACCCGGCGTCGGCGCCGACGAGCGCGAGGCGCAGGCCGGGCTTGATGCCGAGCTTCTTGAGCTGCGGCGTGCCCGAGTAGCCGGAGTCCTGCGCCATGGACCGACACTAGTGCTCGCGCCGCGTGCCGGGGCACAATCGTCGGTCCCGCACGGCACAATGGACAGGTGAGCCTCTACCGTGACGCCGGCATCGTGCTGCGCGTCCACAAGCTCGGCGAAGCCGACCGCATCATCACGCTCCTCACGCGTGACCGCGGCATCGTGCGCGCCGCGGCCAAGGGCATCCGCAAGACCACGTCCCGGTTCGGCGGCCGGCTCGAGCCGTTCATGCACGTCGACCTCCAGCTCGCCGAGGGCCGCTCGCTCGACATCATCACGCAGGTCGAGACGATCAACGCGTTCGCCAAGGACCTCGGCGGCGACTACGCGGCCTACACCGCCGGCACCGCGATGCTCGAGACCGCCGAGCGCCTCGTGCAGGAGGACGGCGAGCCCGCCGTGCCGCAGCTCCAGCTCCTCGTCGGGGCGCTGCGCGCGCTCACCGAGGGGCGCATGACGCCGAGCCTGATCCTCGACTCCTACCAGCTCCGGGCGCTGTCGATCGCGGGCTACGCCCCGACGTTCGACGCGTGCGCCCGCTGCGCAGCGGAGGGGCCGCACCGCAACTTCCACGCCGCCTCGGGTGGCATGTTGTGCGACGACTGCCGGGTCGCGGGATCAGCCGCGCCGTCGCCGTTCACCGTCTCGCTGCTCGCCGGGCTGCTGAGCGGCGACTGGGTCGCCGTCGGCACGTCGGACGACCGGTCCCGCCGCGAGGCCAGCGGCATCGTCAGCGCCTACCTGTCGTGGCACCTCGAGCGCGGACTGCGTTCGTTGAGCCACGTCGACCGGTAACCGCATGAAGCGTTCCGTACGCCAGCCGGTCCCGCACGCCTCCGGCGCGAAGCCTCCTGCGTTGCCGCTCGAGCAGGTGCCCCGGCACGTCGCGATCGTCATGGACGGCAACGGTCGTTGGGCCAAGCAGCGGGGCCTGCCACGCACCGCCGGCCACGAGATGGGCGAGTCGGCGCTGTTCGACGTCGTCGAGGGTGCCATCGAGATCGGCGTCAAGGCGATCTCGGCCTATGCGTTCTCGACCGAGAACTGGAAGCGGTCGCCCGACGAGGTGCGGTTCCTCATGGGCTTCAACCGCGACGTCATCCGGCGCCGGCGCGACGAGATGCACGAGCTGGGCGTACGCGTGCGGTGGGCCGGGCGGCGACCTCGCCTCTGGCGCAGCGTCATCAAGGAGCTCGAGACCGCCGAGGAGATGACGAAGCACAACGACGTCCTGACCCTCACGATGTGCGTCAACTACGGCGGCCGGGCCGAGATCGCCGACGCCGCCGCAGCGCTGGCGCGCGATGTCGCGGCCGGCAAGGTCAACCCCGACAAGGTCAACGAGCGTACGTTCGCCCGCTACCTCGACGAGCCCGACATGGAGGACGTCGACCTGTTCTGGCGCACGTCGGGGGAGCAGCGCACGAGCAACTTCCTGCTGTGGCAGTCGGCCTACGCCGAGATGGTGTTCTCCGACATCGCCTGGCCCGACGTCGACCGCCGCGCGCTCTGGGCCGCGATCGAGGAGTACGCCGCCCGCAACCGCCGCTACGGCAGCGCCTGACGCGCCGATGCAACGCTTTGCGGCCGACTGGCATAAGCAAGGTGTGAGCACGCAGACGTCGGACACCGAGCTCCTGGTCAGGTCGCGCACGAGCGTCGAGGCGTTCGGCGTCATCTACGCCCGGCATGCCCCGGCCGTGCACCGCTATCTCTCCAGGCGCGCCGGAGCGGCCACGGCCGAGGACCTGCTCGCCGAGGTGTTCACGGTGGCCGTCGAGGCGCGACTCCGCGTCAAGCCGCACTCCAGCGGCTCGGCGTTGCCCTGGCTCTACGGCATCGCACGCAACGTGCTGCGCTCCCACCTGCGGCAACGCAACCCCCGGAGCCCGCACGACGACTCGTTCGACCTCGACTGGGACGCGGTCGACGCCCGCCTCGACGCGTCGTCCCTGCGGTCGCGCCTGCGTCAAGCGCTCGACCAGCTCTCACCGGGCGAGCGGGAGGTCCTGCTGCTCGTCGGCTGGGAGCAGCTCACGGTCTCCGAGGCGGCTGAGGCGCTCGGCATCAGCGACGTCGCCGCCCGCAGCAGGCTCCACCGCGCTCGTACGCGCGCGGAGTCGCTGCTGTCAGCCATCTCCCCGCAGCCCCACCGACAGGAGTCATGACCATGCACATCGACGACATCCTCGAGGACACCCGCGACACCGTCGACCCGAGTCCTGAGGCGCTGGAGCTCGGTCGCGCCCAGGCACTCGCCGCGGCCAAGGCGAGCATCGACCGGATCACCCACATCGCGCGGATCCGCACCCGGAGGCGGCGCGCGGCCGGCGTCCTCATGGTGGCGTGTGCGGCGGCAGCGGTGCTGGTCATCGCGCCGTGGGACGGAGACGTCTCCACGCCCACAGCCGAGCCCACGACCCAGGGACCGACCCCGTCGCCGCCGGTCGCCACGCCGCAGTTCCGCAACGCGTCCCAGGTGCTGCGCGCCGCGGGCACGTCGTCGGCGACGCAGGACGTCGATGTGGCGCACGCGAAGTACTGGCGGGTCGACTCCGAGTACGAGCAGGGGCACGACGGGGTCTTCCGTCGTACGTTCTGGCAGGGGCACACGACGCCCGGCTACCTCTTCGACGAGGGCTTCGGCGACGGCGGCCTCGTGACGATGGGCGTCGCGAAGTTCAGCTTCCAGCAGCAGTCACTCACGTGGGACCAGCTCCTGCACCTGACGACGTCGAAGTCGGAGCTCCTGCGGCTGCTCCGCGCCGGCACGGGCGACCTCAAGGGCGGCCCGCCGGACCACTACGCGTTCAAGACCTTGGGCGAGATGCTGGCCGAGACGCCGGCGCCGCCGGCGGTCCGCAAGGCGATGTGGGATGCCGCCGCCGAGCTCAAGGGCGTCAAGAACGACGGCGAGGTCACGGACGCCAAAGGACGCACCGGCTACGGCATCACGCTGGGCGCCATGACGTACGTCGTCGAGCCGAGCAGCGGTCGGATCCTCGAGAGCCGCATGAAGCTCGAGGACGGACTGACCTACCGGATGACCTATCTGTCGCAGGGCCCGACCGACGCCAAGCCCGCGCCGCCCACCACCACGTCCTAGCGGGCTCGGTCGCGGGACGGCGGGTGCGACCGGACCGATAGGCTGGTGCATATGCGCATTGCCAGGTTCGCGGGGGACGACGATCCCCGCTTCGGAGTCATCGGGGACGACAATGGCGTCCCCACCATCGCGGTCCTGAACGGCGATCCTCTCTACGCGGGGCTCAACCTCAGCGGTCAGAAGATCCCTCTCGCGGACGTACGCCTGCTGGCGCCGGTGATCCCGCGCAGCAAGGTCGTCTGCGTGGGCAAGAACTACGCCAAGCACGCGGCCGAGATGGGCGGCGAGGTGCCTGAGGAGCCGCTGATCTTCCTCAAGCCCAACACCAGCGTCATCGGACCCGGCGAGCCGATCTTCTATCCCGAGCAGAGCGACAACGTGCACTTCGAGGGCGAGCTCGCCGTCGTGATCGGCCGGATCTGCCGCGACATCTCCGCTGAGGACGCCGCCAAGGTGATCTTCGGCTACACGATCGGCAACGACGTCACGGCGCGCGACCTGCAGGCCAAGGACGGCCAGTGGACACGGGCCAAGGGCTTCGACACCTTCTGCCCGCTCGGGCCCTGGATCGAGACCGACTTCGACCCGTCCCAGGTCCAGGTCACGACCCGACTCGGTGACGACGTCAAGCAGGACGGCAACACGTCCGACATGGTCTTCACCGTGCCGGCGATCATCGAGTACGTGTCGTCGTTCATGACGCTCCTGCCCGGTGACGTGATCCTGACCGGTACGCCCGACGGCGTCGGCCCCATGGAGGTCGGCGACGAGGTCAGCGTGACCATCGAAGGCATCGGCACCCTGACCAACTCGGTGGTGAGCCGCAATGACTGATCGTCCCGTCGTCGCCCGTTTCTGTCCTTCCCCGACCGGCAACCCGCACGTCGGCATGGCCCGCACCGCGTTGTTCAGCTGGGCGTTCGCCCGTCATCACGGCGGGAAGTTCGTGTTCCGCATCGAGGACACGGACACGTCACGGGACAACGAGGAGTCCTACCAGCTCCTGATCGACGTCATGCGCTGGCTCGGCCTCGACTGGGACGAGGGTCCCGAGGTCGGCGGCCCTCACGGCCCCTACCGCCAGTCCGAGCGCATGGACATCTACGCCGACGTCGCCCAGCAGCTGCTCGACGCGGGCTTCGCCTACAAGGCGTACGACACCGCCGAGGAGCTGGAGGAGCGCCGCAACGCCGCCCGTGCAGCCGGCAAGCCCAGTGGCTACGACGGCCTCCACCGCAACCTCACGGCCGAGCAGATCGCGGCCTACGAGGCGGAGGGCCGCGAGCCGGTCATCCGGTTCAAGATGCCGGAGCGGACCTACACGTTCAACGACCTCGTGCGCGGAGAGATCACGTTCGACTCGGCCAACGTGCAGGACTATGTCCTCGTACGCGCCAACGGCCAGCCGCTCTACACGCTGACCAACCCGACTGACGACGCGTTGATGGGCATCACCCACGTGCTGCGTGGTGAGGACCTGCTGAGCTCGACGCCGCGGCAGATCGCGCTCTACGAGGCGTTCGCCGAGATCGGCATCGGCGGTGGCTTCACGCCGGAGTTCGGCCACCTGCCGTTCGTCATGGGCGAGGGCAACCGCAAGCTGTCCAAGCGCGACCCCGAGTCCAACCTGCTCGACTACAGGCCCAAGGGCTTCCTGCCCGAAGGCCTGCTCAACTACATGGCTCTGCTCGGCTGGTCGATCGCCGAGGATCGTGACATCTTCACGATCCCCGAGATGGTCGAGGCGTTCGAGATCGGCCGGGTCAACCCCAACCCGGCGCGGTTCGACATCAAGAAGTGCGAGGCGATCAACGGCTCGCACGTACGCCTGCTGTCGCCCGACGACCTGCGCAGACGTCTGGTGCCCTACTTCCAGGCGGCCGGCCTGATCGACGACGAGCCGACGACGATCCAGCTCGGCCTGCTGACGGCAGCGGCGCCGCTCGTGCACGAGCGCATGACGTTGCTCACGGAGGCGGTCGACATGCTTCGATTCCTCTTCGTGTCCGACGAGGAGTTCGCGATCGACGAGGCCGACGCGGCCAAGAACCTCGACGAGGCCGGCCTGCAGGTCGTACGCGCGGCACGCGATGCGCTCGATGCGATCCCCGCCGGGGGCGCCGAGTGGACGACGGCGACGATCGAGGGCGCCCTCCGTACGACGCTCATCGACGGGCTGGGACTCAAGCCGAGACTGGCATTCGGGCCCGTACGCGTTGCGGTCACGGGAAGCCGGATCTCGCCGCCGCTGTTCGAGTCGTTGGAGCTGCTCGGCCACCGCAAGACGATCGAGCGACTGGACGCCGCTCTGGGGTGATCCCGGTTTGGGCGCGAGAGGTCCGGTCGGGTAAAGTGTGACCTCGGCTCGGACCCCGTCCGAAGCCATTGGGATATGGTGTAATTGGCAACACAGCGGTTTCTGGTACCGCCATTCTAGGTTCGAGTCCTAGTATCCCAGCGAAACCCTCCGAGCAGCTCCCGAGCACGCTTTGGTAAGGTTTTGTGCGGTCGCAAGACCACCCATGGCCCCGTTGTGTAGCGGCCTAGCACGCCGCCCTCTCAAGGCGGTAGCGCGGGTTCGAATCCCGTCGGGGCTACCATGGAAAAAGACCCCCTGACCAGCGGAAGCGCTGGTCAGGGGGTCTTCCTCATCCAGGTCCGCAAGGTGCTCGGGCAACACTCGGGCAACAGCAGGTTGAGCGCGCTCGGAAGTGCGTGCCAGATCCATCGCGTCGGCGACCTCGTCGAGGCGATTCTCGAAGAGATGTCCGTACGTGTCGAGGGTCATCGTGGCCGAGGCATGACCGAGCATCTGCTGGACGACCTTGACGTCAGCGCCCGACGCGATCGCCAGCGACGCGGCAGTGTGGCGCAGCTCGTGCGGGTGCAGATCAGGAATTCCAATTGCCGTCGCCGCCACCCGGAAGGGTTTGCGGAACACGCTGACCCGTAGTGCCTCGCCACCGCGGATTCCTCCGAAGACGAGATCGTCGGGTGCCTTGCCGGCGACGTGCTGGGCGAGGTCGTCGACGAGGAACCGGGGGAGCGGCACCTCGCGTCGACGATGGGACTTAGGTGCGCCCCAGACGAGACCGTGGCCCTGGACTGGCGTGACTGATTCGGCGATGATCGCGCGGCGTTTGGTGAGGTCGAGCCGACTCACACGCAGTGCGGCCAGCTCGCCGAACCGCACGCCGGTGTAGGCGAGGAACAACACGACGAGCCGATACATCTCGTTGGTGCGCTCGTCGAGGGCCCGGTGCTTGCTGACCTCGACCGGGTAGCCACAGGCAAACGCGAGATCGTCGACCTGGGTGTGCGTCAGGTAGCGCTTCTCGTGCTTGGCCGGTCGTGGCAGGTTGACCCCGGCGGCGACGTTGCGGGTGAGTCGACCGTCCTTGACCGCCATGTCGAGAATCAGCGAGAGCACGCGGTGGATCTTGCGCACCGATGCCGGTGACTGGGTTTTGGACAGGCTGGTCACCCACACCTGCACGTCGGAGTGGGAGACCGCCGAGAGCCTGACGTGGCTCCAGGTCGGCAGGAGGTGCTTGCGCACGGCGCCCTCGTAGCGGTTGAGCGTGGTGAGCTTGACGTGGTTCTGTCCGTCGAGCCAGGTCTGGGCCCAGTCGCCGACGGTCACCCGGGCGAGCGACGGGTCGATGTAGTCCCCGGTGTTCTTGGAGCTCTCGACGCTGGTGAGGAACCTCTCGGCGTCGACCTTGCGGGTGAAGGTCTTGTTTCGCTGGTGTCCAGCAGGCGTGCGGTAGTGCGCGCGCCAGACCGTTCGTCCGTCCCTCGCCCGTTTCTCGATGCTGGCCACGGAATGCCTCCTGCTCTCAGTCTCGGTGCGTGAGCGGGCGCGTATCAAGGCGCGGCGGTCCGCTGTGGATTGTTTGCTCGTTCAGCCAGCCCAGTACGTCGCGGCGCCAGTATCGAACAGCTCGGCCGACCCGGAAGCTTCGTGGGCCAGTGCCGAGGTGGCGCCAGTAGCGCAGCGTTGCCACGGGCGCGCGTAGCAGTTCAGCCGCTTCGCCGATGGTCAGCAATTCGTCGTCGGCGCCGACGGTGTGGATGATGTGCTCGGTCATAGTGTGCTCCTCGGTGAGGTGATTGATAGTCCTGAAGGCCGAGAAGCTGCCGGCGAGAGGCCAAATGACAGACTGAATATATATACGACGCCGACGGTGCTCGGCTAATCAAGCGAGACACCGCTGCCGGTTCGACCACCCTGTACGTCGGCACGGCAGAAGTAACACTCAAGGGAACAACGCTCAGCGCGTTCCGCAGCTACAGCGTCGACGGAGAGCCCGTCATCGTCCGGGACAACGGTGGTCTCAAAGTCACTATTGCCGACCACCAAGGCACACCCGTTCTGACCATCGACGGGGCAACGCTCGCGGCGACCAAGCGGCGGCTGGGCCCATTCGGACAGCCTCTGGCGACTGTGACTTGGCCTACCTCGCGAGGCTTCCTCAATAAGCCGACCGACCAGAGTGGGACTACCCACCTAGACGCCCGTGAGTACGACCCGTCCCTTGGCAGATTCCTGTCAGTCGACCCGGTCATGGATCCAACCGATCCTCAGCAACTCAACGGATACGCGTACTCCAACAATTCGCCAATAACGATGTCTGATCCGGACGGCCAATTCCCAGGTGTCCCAAACTGGCTGAAGAATGCCGGCAAGAAGGTCCGCAACTTCGGAGTTGGTGTGGGCGGAGGCTTCACGGGAATTGCTGATTCGCTTTGGACGATATTCCCATCGAGTATCAGCTTCCGACCCAGCGGACAGCCCGGATCCTTTATGGGTGGATTCCCGGACATGCGCCTCAAATACAACCGCAAGCCGGTAGTAACTCCTTGGCTCTACAAGCACACAGGAACCGATGCGAACAGCAAGTTCACCAAGGCCGGCGAGTGGGCGTCTATCCTCATCCCGATCGGTGGCGAGGCGGCGGCCAGTGGCAAGGCTCCACGCCTCTTCGAACGGCTTGGAATCGGTGGAGCGAAGGACGTTGCAAAGTCCTCAAAGGGATGGAAACTTGGTGACGACGTCTACGCGAAGACGGCCGCAGGTAACGATCCTGCTTGGTCGACTGTGCGATCGAGATACTGGAAGAACACCGCAGCCAACCCGAAACTTGCTCGGCAATGGGACGACACAAACCTGGCTCGGATGCAACGCGGCAAAGCGCCGCAGCGGTTCAATGCGGACAAGGGAGGGTTGGAATCGATGGAGTTGAGTCACGAGCCAGTTCCGTTCAGGGACGGCGGCACCAAGTTTGTGCCACGCTGGCCGCAGGATCATGCTTCAGTTGACCCCTACCGACGACCGGGGTACTGAGATGTCGCAGAAGTTGTCCGAAAGATTCCGGGCGTCGCAGGGAGCACCGATTGACCTTGGTGGGCGCGAAATCATCATGATGTGGGAACTTGATGACCTCAGCGCCGGGGACTCAATTCGGATCCAATTCGACCCGCCACAGCTGGTGCGGCCACAGGCTCTGCGAGTCAAGTCCAGGCGGGGAACGATTGGCGTCAACGGTGAATCGCTTACTGATGTAGTTCTTTGGTCGGACAGCGCACCAGCGTCGCTCGAGATACTCGCAGAGCCCAAGTCGCCGGGCGGGTCTTTGAACGTTCGGGTTTGGAACGCGTGGCGCGACGAGGAGGGCACGATGCAAGCCTGGATCGGGAATGCCGGGATTGTCGTCGAAGAGGCAGGCCCTGGAACAGTCATGCTTCGCTGCAGCGATGGTTTTGATGAACCGACATTCGACGACCTCATCGCCAAGGTCGAGGTCGTTCGCTCGAGGTAAGTCGTCGGCCCGGGCTCGAGAACGTGCCACGCGTCACGACGATCGGCACGAAAGCCAGTGCCAGGAGCCCCCTCGCCGTTGCTGCGACCGTCGATGCCAGGAGGACGGGTAGCTTCCATTCCGGAGCGAGGGATCACTCGCCGATCGCGCTCATTGGCAGACGGTCTCAGAAGACGTCATCCCGTGTTTCGGATATGCCTCTTTCCGCCGCGTTCCGACTAGCCGGATGCGGTTGCCGAGTACCGGTCCCTAGGCGGGTCCGTGTCAGTATTGACCATGTTCAGAAAGCGTTCGAAGCACGACCTGGAGGCTGCATCGCCCGATCCTGACGGACGCTTGAGGATCCATTACGCAGCACTTGAGAATGACGCGGCGGCGGTCCACAGATGGCTGTCGGCGGGCGAAAGCGTCGACGCTGTTGACAGTCAAGGTTTCACGCCCCTCCATTTCGCGGCACAGCAGCTATCACTTGACGCGCTGCGGGTCCTGGCAGACGCGAAACCAGATGCGACGATCGCGAACCAGTTCGGCAATACGGCATTGTGGACCGCTGTCTTTGCGGCGAATGGATCGCCGACGACCGGTGGTGAGATCCTCCGGTTGCTACTCAGCCTCGGAGCAGATCCCAATCACAAGAATATTGCGGGAAAGACACCAAGAGAAGTGGCGCTGACTCTCGGGAATCCTGAGATCACGCAACTCCTGAACGGCTGATACACCCGCCACTTCGCAGGCCGCACAGTTATTCACTCCGAAAACCCTGCGTCGCTTCGCCGCGTTAAGGCCACCACCTGCGCGGAATACGCCGAGCAAATCGTCAGAAGCTAAGGATGTTCTCGCTTGGTGGGACAAGGGCTCATCTCGCGACTCAGTAGCTGCGCCCGTCCTCGTTCGTCTGCGGGCGACCGGATACGGAGAAGCCCGCGCGAATAGGGCTCGTGGTCAGGTTTGAGTGGTCCTACCTATCGCTCTCCGCTTGGCGGTCCAGAAGGCGAGATCGACGAGTCGGGATGCGACGAAAACCAGAAGGGTCCCGAGGATTCCCAGGGCGCTTCCTGCCAAGGTGAGGTAGAGAGCCCGATCGTCTTCACCGCCACGATCGTCAAAGATGTAGGTGCTTTGCTCGTTGTAGCCGATGTTTCCGATCTCTCGGGGTCGTCCGATCCAGGACACTTTCGAGTCCGCCCACCAGTAATCGCCCTGCGTGTTCAGCGGCGGGTAGGCCTCCGCCAACTTTGTGCCGCTGGTGCGCTCTATCGACGAGGTGACGTTCAGGTTTTGCTGGTGGTCTGTGCGATTTCCATAGGATGTCCAGTTCACTTGGGGAAGAAGCAAGCTTCGGCGAGAGGCTTTGGCCGGGTTTCCCTTCTCAGAGGCACGCCAGATCGAGCTGGGAGGGAGGTGGCAGGTTTCCGCCCAGATGACGTCGCCGTCTACGACGCGGCCGTATCTGACCTCTTGGTCTTTCATGAGGCGCAGCTGCATGGAGTAGACGCGCGCTGGTGTGCTGTCGACGCCCTGATAGAACTTCGACCCGGCTATGTTGTTGAAGTTTGTCGCTGAAGCTACGCCGCCTGATGCGTCGGCCTTCACGGCTCGTCGTAGGCCGGGCGGGAGTTTGCTTACCTTCTTCGATGTCAAGGGTGCGGTGCTGTCTCCGCATCGGACCGCCTGCATTCCTTCACCAACGAACGCGATCGCGGTATGGACGTCGAACCCGTTGTATCCATCGCCGTACTTGACGTTCTTTGCGACAAAGTAGAACGTCATGGTGAGCGCGCCAGCGCGGTCGATGCTGTTTCGAACTTGCAAGCTGTAGTTGCGGTGGCCGCCGTGGCTGCCGATCACAATCAGGCCACGCTGTCCCTGGTCGATCACGTCGTCGGCCTTCAGAAACTGTCGAAAATTGGGATAGCCGTACATGACTGCGAGTGTGATCGCGACGACACTTAGTGCGAGCTTGGTGGCGGCAGGCGCGGCCTTCATCGGGGGTCGCCGATCCAGTGAGGGCTCGAGGACTTCCGTGGATCACCGCAAGTCATTGAAATGTCCCCTGACGCTCTGGCATGGGAGGCTGCGGGCGGCATGACAGCAAGGTCGGCGTTGATTGCGTCGTGAGTCTGGTCCGAAGGCCTGCGTTCCACGCTAGGGAGATCCGGTTCATATCGTGCGTCCGATCGATGTGATCGCACAGCTGGGCTGAGGATTCGTCGGCGCGCATCCGAGGTTGATACATGGAGCAGGGGCGGCTGCGCTTCTTGCGTTCCTCCTCGGCATGCGGACATCCTGACAGGGTGCGCGCCTCGCGGACGGCGGTTCTCTGAGAATCACCCGTGCCGGAGATAACCCGTCTAGCCCTTGGGAAGCATGGCCAGCCGTTCATATGTCGATACCGCGGCTTCCTGGGGGCAGATCGGCGGAACGGTTTGGCGTGTTCGTGGGTCGTTGATGCGCGACGTCGGAGACGCGGTTTTCGTCCGCGAGGGTTTGGGTGAGGCGGAAGTCGAGGGCGGCAGTTGGGTGATCGTCGGGGAGCGATCCTTGGGTTGCCGCAGCCTCTAGGAGACGGTGCACATCGTGGCCCTGCTGGGCCAACTTGGCGAGCCGTTCGGCAAGGACCGGGGTGTGGTTGTCGCGTCGTCCGACAAGCTCGGCGATCGGCTGCAACCAGGCGACACCTTGCTTGTCGAGGTGATGGTTGAGGCGTTGATCGAGTCGCTGTTGGTGTTCGCGGGTCGCGAAGTCGAGCTGCGGTGGACCAGTTGGTCGTCGGTCGCTTTCGGGTATGCCGTTGGCCGCGCGCCACACCTCCATGTCGCTCGCTAGGCTGGCTGAGAGAGCGACGTTTGGTGGCAGCCACTCATGCTGATACTCATCCGCCGATGCCCGAACGTCGCCGGCGAAGTTGCTGACCTGCACCGCGCGTTCGGCCAAGTAGGTACCCCAGTTGGAGTCTTCAGCGAGCTTGGTGGGGATGGCGGGTAGCCACGGCAGCGGGCCGGCTTCTGCTGAGGCGAGGGTATGGAGCCGCCAGCCGAGCACGAGCGCTGCGTCGTCGGCATCGTCCAGCGGGCGGTACGTGAAGGCAGTTTCGAGGAGATTGCTAGCATCCAATCCGCTTGATTCGATCATCAGGAGTTGCGCCGACAGAGATGACCAACCGGTCGCGCCAGTGAGCCCGACCAGCAGTTCATCGGCGTGGTTCGTGATCGCGAGAATGCAATCTGGACCGAGCACGTCCTCGGCGGCGGCGATGAGCGCATCTGCGTACTTGGTCGCGGCTTCGTGGAGCTGCGCCGCGGGCGACGTTGCTTCGCGAGCTGTGGAGGTGGCGGACACAGCGGTTCCATCCCTGGCCAGGATGCCTTCGAGGATTTCGGTCGCGGTTGCTGGCTCGCGAGTGTCTGGGTGGAGCAACTGGTGAGGGTCGCCATCTCCGCCGAGCGCGAGGTGCACATGGTTGGCGTGACGTCCTCTGGTCATCATCGTGTAGAGCGTTTCGCGGGTTTCGGTGCCGGTGACGACTCCGTGCATGGTGTCAGCGGTGAGGCCTTGGGCGCTGTGGACGGTCGATGCGTACCCGAGTTCTACGTGCTGGGCGACGTACGCAGCGGGCAGTGTGGCGTGCAGGTTGGATGTCGTGTGGCGGGCCGTGAGTGATCCGCCGTGGACGCCGGTGACGGTCCAGCGGTCGCCGTTCTTCACCCAGTCGGTGGGACTGATTGCGAGCCTTCGGTCGTTGCGTCGGGTACGGATCGTGTCGCCGATCGACGCGCGGTTGCCGTCGGCCAGATCGACTTCGGAATCAGGTGCTGTGCTGTTGAGCCGTGTGGTTCGGGCTCGCTGATTCAGCTCGGCCACGAGGTCGCGCGTGGGCGCGAGCATCAGTGAATCGAGTCCGTTTGAGCGGTCGTTTGACCATGCGGTAAACACCGCTTCGGTGGTCGTGGTGGTGCTGCCGATGTGGACGCGGTCCTGGTCGAAGTAGTACCCGAGAGCCGAGGGGGCGCCATCACGCAAGGCGACGGACGCGGCGGCTTCGGCGGCGTCTGTGAACCGCATGAGTTGGTCCAAGTGCACCGCGCCGTGGTTGACGACAATGTCTCGAAGAACTCCGCCCGCACCGATGGCTGAAAGCTGTTTGTCATCGCCGATGAGCCGTACCGACGCCCCGTTGTCGATGGCATGGTCGATGGTGCGAGCCAAGGTCATTGTGTCGGCCATGCCCGCTTCGTCGATGATGACGAGGGTCTCTGGACCGATCGACATCGATGGGTCGATGCTTCTCGCGTCGAGTTCGTGCACGAGCTTGGCGAGGGTGTCCGAGGTGATACCGGTCTCGGCCGCGAGCGCGGACGCCGCCGCAGCAGACGGCGCGAGGCCAACGACCTGTCCTCCGGCATCGCGCCATGCGCTGGCCAGGACCCGCATGGCGGTGGTTTTGCCCGAGCCCGCCGCAGCGATGCCAACCTGCAGACGTCGTCCGCTGACGGCCATTTCGCGAACCAGTTGGGCTTGTCCTTGGTTGAGGGTGACGCCGTTCGCGGCGCTCTCGAGCAGGGCCACGTCGACGGTCTCAACTGGGGCGACTCGCCCGTCGCGGCGGCTCGCGTCGGCCATGATCTGTTGCTCGGCCGCGAGGATCTTCGGGCTGGTGAACAGGTCACGACCGGTATGCCGGTAGACGCTTGACCCGTCCGAACGAGTCAGCTGGTCGGGGTCGTTGATCGTGTCGAGATCGGGCGTCAGGTTGACCGATAGCCGCTCAAGGACGTGCTCGGCTAGCAAGTCGACGGCTGCCTCGAGGTGGGCCGGGGCGATCTCGGCGTTGCGCATCTGGCGCTGTATTTCGGCGTACACATGGGTTCGCTTCCACGTCGCCCGGCGTCCTTCGAGCTCGGAGAGTACGCGGTGTGCGGTGTCCGACACCCAGGTCGCTGTCGCGGCCTGGCGCAGGGTGACATCTGGGTGCAGTGCTTCGGTCACCATGTTGTCGACGTCGGCGCGTGACCCCAGGTTGTTGGCAGCCTCGCTGCGCCACGCGGACCGCTGCTCGGCCAGCGAGCGCGGCTCGTGCTTGGCGTCCCGCGTCTCCAGATTCGCCTGCTGTGCGAGACCGATCGACTCAACCGGTGTCGGTGGGCGTCCATGTGTCTGCTGGAAATCGGTGGTCAACTCGCCTTGACGCACGCTGATGTTGCGGCGACGCTTCGACCATTCCTGATTCAGTGTCGGATTGACGCCCACGATTTCGCGGACGGCACGCTTCCCTTGTTCACCTGCGGGCCGCTCCACGAATCGGACTCCGAGCGTCTCCGACAAACGGCGCTCCAGCGCGGTGTTGTACGTCTCCGACGCCGCCACCGCTGATTCGTAGAGCACTCTCCCGTAGATGGCGAGCCACTTGCCGCCTGTCGTCTGGACCTTGTTCGCCACCGCGACATGCGTGTGAAGATCGGGGTCACCAGCGCGCGAATCGCGATGCGTGAACGCCGCCGCGAGAAGCCCACGGGTCTCGACCTGCCGCGCCCCGTTCAAGCCTTCCCGAGTGAACAACGCCTCGCGTTCGATGAATCTCAACGCATCGGACACCGCAGCATTGTGTGCCTTCTCGATCACCGAAGATACCTCCGGCGGAGCGACCGCCCACAGAGTGGAGACCGACTTCACTGGAGAGAACGTCAGGTCAAAACCGGCGACAGCGGCGCGCGCCGAGCGCGAGTATCGCTTCAGCGCCGCGTCCAGCTCGCGGGGATTCGAGGGTCCCCGGCCATGCTCCTCGCCGAAGAACTCCCGGGCCACCTCCGTCCGCGCTCGAGCCCGAAGGTCGGCCGGCGAAACCGTTGCGTGGAGGTCGTTCCCGGCATTCAAGGCGCGGGTGCGAAGCCCCACCTCAGCCCGAAAGTCCTCGGCAAGTTGGTTGTCGTACAACCGGTACGGCCGGCCCAACCGATCGCCCGACACCGGGTCGAGCCCATGGCCAAACAGCTGAAGCATCTGCTCGGCTGTCACGACGTCACCCGCAGTGATGCCGTCGATCCCGGTCAGCCCTGAGCCCATCCAGACGCCCGGCACCTCACCCTTCGTCGAGTAGTAGTCGGCCAGCTTGGCGTGACCCTTCTCGGTCGAATCCATCGCGGCGACCTGCCGGGTCAAGTACTCATACCCCGATCCAGCCGAGAGCTTGTGCAAGGTCATGGTCACGTTCCCCAAGGCCGAGAAATCAGTGCGAGTGGCCACTTCCGGCACCCTCAATGGGCCTCTATGTAAAGAGGGGCGCTCGAACTATCGTGCTGGGTGGTGGGTGCGGCCCGATCGCTTCAGCGAAGAGCAGGGTTGAGGCTGGGAGCCCTGTCACGCAGCTTGCCTCTGGGCATTGAGTCGTGCCTCGTTTGCGTCGGCCGCATCCACCACCAAGTCGGCGACCGTCTCGAGGTCGCGTCGCATGGTTTTGAAGACTTGGTCGGACAGTCGTCGTTTGAGGCAACGGACGGCCTCGCGGCTGGTCTTGCCGGCTGCTCGTTTGCGGTCGTAGTAGGCCCGGCCCTCGGTGTCGGCTCGGATCTGGGTGATCGCGATCGTGTAGAGGGCGCGGTTGAGTTGCCGGTTCCCGCC